>CAJOKR010000025.1 GCA_905235135.1 uncultured Bacteroidales bacterium | reverse complement strand
CATTACCGCATCCCGCATCATCACATACAAAGCATCTGTCAAAAACAGCTTCCGAGCCTCGACTTCGTCAAACAGCTGTCTTAAGACTTGGAGTATATCAGAGATTGTAGAGCTTTGGCGCAAGTAATCCTTAGCGCAGACGGCACCGATATCACAGCCACCACCACCGACACTTTTGGGTTGACCTCTGAGAACATTTTCCTGATGCCGGACCGTTCGCTGAACTACACGGACGAGAACAACAACCGGATATTCCTGAACATTCCGGCGCAGTTAGTCTATCGCGACACTGTCACACAGCAGTTTACGTTCACAGGGTTGTTCTTCAGCACCACGGCGGCGTATAGTAACAATTAAAAACGTTTGCGGGGTCAGTAGAGACGTTGCGCGCAACGTCTCTACAGGACGGAACAGCCACCCTGGACGTGAAATCCCTTCCCGCGGGCGTGTATGTGTTGCGCGTGAAGGATGCGGAAGGGCGGGAATACCAATAGAAGGTTGTGAGGCGGTGAACGCCTCTTATGATTATTTTGTAGATTTGCAGCGTCATATCTTCAGATTTTGACTAAAGGACCTCGCAAGGTCTGAAGGTGTGACTCGGAAATGGTAAAAATAGAGGTCCCTCCCTATAAAGATTAAAACGATGAAAAAAACAACAAGTCAACACGAGAGAAAAAACAGTCGGTCATTATATGTGTTTTATGCGTTGGTATTGGTGGCGTTATCCCTTTCTGGCGTAATGTTTACCTCATGCAAGCAGTCACCTGTAGTTTCAATATCAGAATTTGGCATTGACAAACAATTCTGTAGAGAGCATCTTGTACCTGAAAAATTGTATCGTATCGACACGCAGGACGAAATGGACGCATTGTTTCCAGAACAATCCTTGTATTCATTAGACAATATTGATTTCACAAAGCACACTGTGTTATTGGTATATGGTGTTGTCCCTGGGAATTACACACAGACTGTTGAATGGGAAAAGGCCCAGCCAAATGAATATGTCTTGCAAGTTAATATTTCAGTGGGCATAATGGCTGTTGCCAGTTCGACATGGGCTGTGGCATGCATCACCGATAGCAAATTATCGAACAAAGACAACGTAACTTTAGATTTATTAATATCAAATCCCGACAAAAACAATGAATAGATTACATTTCACCATAGCCGTATTGTTAATATTATGCAGAGTTCAAATATCCGCACAAGACACCTACTATTATAATGCTGAGGAAAGAGTGACCTTGCAATGTTACCCCCAACGTCAATTTGTCTTGTTTCAAACAAGTGAAGATACTGTAACTGCTCGCAGACTTTTAATCCAAGCGGGAATTCAGCCCAGCTGTTTTCATCCTTCTACTATAACATGTCGTTTACCAGAGTATTCTGCCTACTACTGGACAATCCTTAACATATCTGGCGAGGAAACATTTCCGAATCTCGGCGAATACTATAGGGCCCCTTTTTATATTACTGTGTATAATGACACTGTGGGAGTTTCAGATTTATTGTACGTCAAATTATATGACTTAGCGGATACTCTTATACTGAAAAATCAGGCCAACCTACTTAATGCAAAAATCATTGAACGTGATCCATATATGCCCCTATGGTTCACATTATCGTGCTCCAACCAATCTGTTGGAAATGCAGTAGAAATTTCAAAAATAATGTACGAGACAGGTTCAAAGCATGGTTAACGACTTCGAAATCAGCATCTTCAACCGCTGGGGCGAACAGGTGTTCTACTCTACGGACAAAGGTTTCCGCTGGGACGGCAGCCTTAACGGGAAGACAGCTGTCAACGCGGTTTACAATTACGTGATTCGCTGCACAGTGATCGGCGGCAACCCGTATCGGTTTACAGGGAGCGTGACGGTGTTGTAGAGACGTCGTACGGTAGAGACGTTGCGCGCAACGTCTCTGCGATGCCCTCAAATACCAAAACAGAGGCATGAGATAGGACACACACCTCTGTTTTGGTAAAAAATCTGTGACAGATTATTTCCGAATCACCGGCATTGTGGCAATGCCCTTGTCGGTGAAGACCTTGGCGAAATAGGTACCCGTGGCGAGCGCGCTGACGGAAACCTCCGCCACAGCAGCATTCACGTTCACGACATCCACTAACTGGCCATACAGGTTGTACAGCTCCACTTTCTCGATGGTGACATTTTCACCCTCCGCGCCGATGAACACACGGCTGTCGGCGGGATTCGGCCACACACTGAGGTTGTCGCGCAAAGTGTAATCCGCAATGCCGGTAGGATCGTAGTCATGAACCGCAATCGCACTGTTAACCATCCCGTCCTTCATGGCAACGGCCTTCAGCGTGTAATGCATGTTGAGTGGCAACGGGAACTGGCCGGTGTACAAAAGGGAGGATTCGTCAGGATCGGTGCCGTCAATAGTGTAGTAGATACTGGCACCTTCAGTGGCGCAGGTGAGAATGATTCTGTAGAATTCGCCATCCTTGAACCAGTCAAACACGGGCGTGGCTACCGTGTCCAAAATCACCACCGGATGGATGTCGATGTCGTTGTTGTCACGCGGGTAAATCTGGTAACCGTTGCTGGTAGAGTAACTCACAAAACCGGTCACATCGGCAATATCGCCAGCGTTGATTCCCATATCAACCGTATTGAAGCGGTCGCGGATAGACATGGTGTCGCCATTTTGCACAAAGGATACAGAATCAATGAACTGCACATCGTTAAGACGCACTAAACGAGACTCATACACATTGGCGTACTGGCTTTTGACATTCGACACGGTGGCGACGGTCGGTGAAACAGTCACAGGTGTGCCGGTAGCGGCGTTAGCATTGTGTGAAGGAATCAGCTCCACCATCCCGTTATAGAGCTGGTAGCTTCCGAAAATTCCGCCCTCAATAACATCGCCCTCGTTGTACTCAGTGGTGATTACGGTGGCGTTGTCGTAGATTAACAAAGCAGCAGAGTTATCTTCCACAAACATGTAGTTACCGCTGCGGAACACGAAGGTCACGTCACTCATAATCTGCTGGGCACTTGTGGAAGCGTTAGCCTTGAAGGCTGCAATATTGGTCACCTGCTCCGGGAACGAGATTGTCACACTGCTCACGAAACTCGGGGTCATGTTTGCTTTCCAAGCCTTGGCTTTGATGGTGGTGTTGGTGTTCACCGTAAACGGGGTGCTGTAAACCGTTGAGGTCTCGGTAGGAACGCTCCCGTCGGTGGTGTAACGGATCACGGCATCCGCTTCTGAACAGGTGATAGTCACCGTCTGCGGCTCATAGTAGAAGCCGGAGTTCGGAGTGATTACCGGCGCAATGACAGTCGTGGGGGTCACATTCGGAACGCCGAATACCACGACACTGTCAATGACCAAGCGAGAGGTGGCCGTCGGAGCCGTCTCCGGCAACACAATCGTGAACTTAAGACGCACATAGTCGTAAGTACCAGTCTCATCGACCAAGTAGTCGAACGTTTGGGCAGAGCTGCTCACATCGAAGATTTCCCCACTCGTGTATGTCGTGCCGCCGTCAATGGAGTGTGACACGTTGACTTTCAAATTATTAGTGCTCGTTGCAACGAAAGTGACGTGCGTGACATTACGCAACTCGAAGTTCGTGAAGGTGTAACCGATATTGCTCGTGGCACTGGTGTACCAACGCATTTGCATGGATTGAGCCCCCAAAATATGGTTTGTGGTGGCCGGCGTGCCGTAATAGGTGCCCCACTGTTGGTCCGCCGGACCGGTGTAATTCACGGTCGTGTTGTTGTAAACGTTGCTGGCGGTAAAGCCCTCGCCGTCCTCAAATCCAACCATGTATATAATGGTGTCGCCGACAGAAGGCTCAATAACTGTGTAGGTTTCCGTAACCACATTGCTGTTCTCCCAGTCGGCTTTCATGGCAATAGCCTTCACCGTGTAGGTGCCCGGGATATTGAGAACAATAGGTGCACTATACAGGTCGGATGTGGCAGTCGGCTCCGTGCCATCGGTAGTGTAGCGGATAGCAGCGTCAGCGACGGCGCAGGTCATCGTCACAGTGACCAGCGTGTCGTTGTCAGTGTCGGAGGTGATCACGGGCGCGGGCAGCTGCGCGGTAGCCGTCAGGGCGATGGTCTCGCTCAGCGTGTCGGAAGCCACCGTGATGGTGCCCGTAGCAGGTTCCGTACCGTCGAAAGTCACCGTAACCGTGGTGTTGCTGTTGGGGTTGGTGATGGTGGCGGGAGTCAACGTGAAGTGCGAATCGCTGCAAGTCATCGTAACCGCATTGTCCAAATGAGCGCCGCTAACCGTGAAAGTCTGGCTCAGCTGGGTGCTGGTGAAATTCAACGCGGTGACATCGACAGTCAGCACAGGCTCGTAAACCACAGTATATACGGCCGTGGCAGTCTCGCTGGCAAACCAGTCGGTCTTGAACGCGACAGCCTTGACGGTGGTCGTAACGGTCAGAGTAATCGGAGCGGAATAGGCATCGGAAGTCTCCGTGGGAACAGTGCCATCGGTGGTGTAACGAATCACCGCGCCTTCCGTAGCGCAAGCGATGCTGAAGGTCACGCTGTCGGCGTAAGTACCTGCCACAGGGGCAAACACAGGCGTGGCAACCGTCGGGGCGGTGATGGTCACATCCAACGTGGCCACATCGCTGCTCTGCCAGTTGGCCTTCACCGCGACAGCCTTGACCGTGGAGGTCGTCGTAACCTCGAACGGGGCGGTGTAAAGCGTGGAAGCATCGGTAGGAACAGTGCCGTCGGTGGTGTAGTAGATGGCGGCATCATTGCCAGCCGTCATGGTGACAGTGGCATTGAAGTAGAAGGTATTGTCACCCGGAGCCTCATCGCCGGCAGCAGTGATGGCCGGAGCGTCAAGCACGGGCATGGTGACAGTAAACGTGGTGGTCGCTGTCACGGCAGGGGTGAGGGCGGCCTGGTTCATATCGACCAGCGAGCAGGTGATAGTGTGCGTGCCAGAGGGCAGCGGGGAAAGGGTGGCTGCCAAAAGCATGTTGAGGTCCGTTTGGTCGAGATAGACGGGGTTCGTGAAGCCGATGGCGGTCAACAGCGGGCTCTCAACTTTGAGGTAGCCGTCGGTGCCGAGGGTGAAGTTCTGGATATCAATCCCGATGGGCAGCGTATCCAAACTGCTGAAATCGCTACCGTTAGCGGGAGCAGTGATGGTGAGGGAGGGAAGAAGGACCGGGGCCTGTGAGGAAAGGTCGCTGTTATAGCGCGGGTAAATCTGGATGCTATCGCTATGAATGGCAGCGAAACCCGTGACGTTCACAGTAGCGCCAGCCGCCAGCGTGGTGTCAATGCCGAATCGATTGTAAAGGGTGAGTGTTTCCGTCCCCTGCGTAAACGTGGTGGTTGAACCGCTGAAACCGTTCGGGAAAGTGACGTTCTCGATGGTGATGAGCTGTGCATCGTAGTCGTCGTAATCCACAATCAGGTCGCTGATGTTGACCACAACAGGTGCCACGCTACCCGTATTCGACGTGGCAGGGTCCGGAGCAACAGTGCTGGTCATTTCAATCTGATCGCTGTAAACCGACTTCTTGCCCGTCAAATTACTAATCTGGTCACCCTCATTGAAACCGGTGAAGGCATTGCTTCCATAAATCAGAAGGCCTGCAGAGGCATCTTTGACATAGGTGTACGCGCCAGAACCGAACACGTATGTGACATCGTTGGAAATCGTGAACAATTGGGTAGTGCTGGTTTGCAACTTGAATTCTATAATGTTGGCCAAAGAAGTTGGGAAGGTGTACGTTGCGGTGGCCACAAGGCTGTTGTTGTAACCCGCAGCAGTGGCCATAGCCTTCACCGTGGTAGTCTGGCTGATGGTTATGGGAGAGGTATAAATTGTGGAAGTTTCCGTGGGAGTAGTACCGTCAGTGGTGTAATAGATGGTCGCATTGTTTGTGGTAGTAGAGATAGTCAGATCAAACGGCGAATTGTATGTTCCCGCCGGAGTGGAGAATGTAGGCTGAGCTGCCGTCTGTGCACCACCAGACTGGGTGATAGTGATATTGTCAAGGAAGAAACGCCCGTGGCTGGCAGCAGCTCCCTCAAATTTGATGTGAGAGGAACTTGTACCTCCCGTCAACACTACCGTGTAGTGGCCGTAGGTGCCATAACTCCCGCTATTGTCCAAACCGTTGACGACATACACAACATCATCTAAATAAACCTTAATGAATGTCGAATCATGATACCAGGCAATGGCATCAAACTCCAAGGTGCAGTTGCCGTTATCACCAGAAAGGTCGATAACGGGTGTCTGAATCCAACCTAACGCTGAAGTGGTGCCCAATTTAATTTTACCGGTGTTCCGATACACCTTATTGCCAGTCCAACCCGGCAGGGAGGTGTAAGTGTCCAAAGAGGATGAGATGTCTGATCCTCCGACAGAGTCGGTTATGGCACTGAAATCCTCACTAAAGACAACAGTTTGGGCGAAACCCACCACCGCAAACAGTATCATACACAACGTGATGATACTGCAAAGAATAGATGTTCTTTTCATACTTTTTGTTATTTAATTATTTGACTTTTAGACAATTAAAAAACCGTTCGGGATAATATCCCAAACGGCAAAGATACATTTTTTGTTGGCATACGCCTTTTCGAAACAAAGGTTACTGCGCGAATTTTTTGAGATCCCGCACCCTGAAGTTGTTCCACTTCGGCTCGATGCGCGGGTCGTAGCGGGTCTCGTCAAGCTGGACACCGCTGTCGGTGAACGCTATTTTCGTGATGAAATCCTCAATGACGTCGAACTCATCGTTGTAGAAAGCCGCCACCTGATGCCCGAGGCCCGTGTAACGGCGAATTTGGTAGGTGTAACCTTTCTTCTTGAACTGTTTCGCAAGGGATTTTGACCCGAAGAACCCGATGTTGGCGAACTGGGTCTTGTTGTAGTTCACCAGCTTATCGTCGGTGCCGTGACAGAAAAGCGTGGGTGCCGGTGCGCGGTTCTTGTACTTGGGCACTCCGTGGGTGGAGAAGATAGCGCCGGCGTAGGCAGCCACCCCGGCAATCCGGAAACTCTGGGGGAGATTGTCGCTGTTTAAGTAGCCGTTGCACATTGCATAATCGGCCTGCAGCGCCGCGATGGCCCCCGCACTGCTGCCCATCACCACAATGTGGGCGCAGTCGATGGTGTATTTGTCCGTATGACGAAGATTCCGGATGATGTAGTCCAGCGCCGAAATCACGTCTTCTGCCGCCATGTCGATGGATTTCTGGAAGTTCTTAAGGGCTTTCAGCGCCGCAAACTCCGTCTTTCCGCGCATCCCAAGTCTGTAGTCAATGGCGATGACCACATAGCCCTTATCGGTGAAGTGACGCCAAACCTGCTGTATCTGGTTGTCGTCGCGCTTCCCGCCGATGAAACCGCCCCCAAACACGAACATCAGGCACGACTGCTGCTCGTTCTGTATCTTCGGCACGTACACATCCAAATACAGCTTGCTCGTGTCCTTTTCTGCGTACAGATAGGTCTCTTTCTCTTGCGCAAATGCGCCTGCGCTGGCGAGAAACAGCGTGATGAATAAGAACAGACGTGAAACCTTAGACTTGAGACTTGAGACGTAAGACTTAAGACTTATGGTGTGAAACGCTTGTAATTGCTTGTTGATCATTTGAATATGTAAAAAAAGGTTAACCATTTAAAACTACTAATAATGCAGGACACTATTTTCTATCATAAAATCAAACTGTAACCATCCAAAAGTCCCAAGTCTCAAGTCTTAAGTCCCCTGTCTATCGCTTGCATCATCAGCAGCGGAATGGTAATTGCAAAGAAATCCACCCCGAAGCGGCGGTCGAACAGGCACTCGAAACAGCTGTTCATCGCCAATAGGATGAACAACGAGAGCAACAGGATGTCGCGATAACGGATCGATTCGGCGAGCGGAGCGTAGAAATAGAGTAACAGTAAGATGATGCCGGGGATGCCGTTCGTGAGCAACGCTTGCAAATACTGGTTGTGAGCGTTATAATTGTGGTCGAAGTTCACCCAGTGGCCGTGACTGCGGTATTTCTCCTGCATCGCTTCGAAACAGTCGCCGGTGCCAGTACCGAAAGGCAGGTTTTCAACCGCAGCTTCCCAACCCGCCTGCCAGAGGAAGAGCCGCACGTCACTGCTCTTGGAGGGCTCGCTTTCCTCCTCCAAGGTGTATTTCGGCTCCTTAAAGCGATTGATTGGCATAAAATCGGTGGTCATCAGCAACGTAAACAGCACCGCCATCGCTATGAAAACCAGCAATATCCATTTCCATTCGGTCTTACGCTTGTGGACCGCATAAACCGCCACCGGCAGATGTACAGCCACCAAGGTGATGATGCCTGCACGGGAATACAGCAAAAAGACCCCAATGAGCATGAGGGCTTCAACTATATAGAGTGTAATCTTCCTTCCAATACTTATAATATTATGATTATCAATTAGATAAATCAAAATCACAAGATAGGCGAAAGTAGTGTACAGGGTCACGTAGGTAGGATGCCGCAGAAACGAAAAAGTCGAATAGTAAAGATAGACATGGTCCCCCGTTTTATGAACCATATAGATACCATGCACATACAACACCATAATATGCACGAAAACGCTGGCACAAAAAACGGCAAGAAGAAGTTGTATATGTTTCTTTGTCAGTAATTTACGAGAATTTGTCAGCAGAATAAGCGGGGCGATGAAGAACCACAGGTAACACTCCACCGTCCGCCATGCGTAGTTCTGGTGTTCGGAATTGATGAGCCCGGTCAGCGGGATGAGGCAGATGGCGAACAGGAAAAGCCCGTATGGGATGCCGTCGTTGGCCTTGAAATTCTCCCATTTCTCGCGCCATTTACCCTGCAACGCCCACAAAAGGACCAGCAGAATGCCGATGGGCCACATATAATAGACGGTGAACGGCAGCAACGCCATCGCTAACATCAACAGCAGAAAACTGGCGTTGAAAAGCCGGTCTGGGGTGCGGAACGATTCGACGTATGTGCGAAAACTACTCATGGCTCAACAAATCAGGACGACGTTCTTGGGTTCGTGTAAGTTGCTGATTCATACGCCATTCGTCAATCAGCTTAGGATTGCCGGAGAGCAACACATCGGGCACGCGATGACCGCGGAAATCCGCCGGACGGGTATAAACAGGAGCGGACAACAGGTTGTCCTGGAAAGAGTCGGAAAGGGCGGAGGCACCGTCACTGATCACGCCCGGGATTACCCGCGCAATCGCATCCGTGATGACCATAGCCGCCAACTCACCTCCCGACAGCACGTAATCCCCGATACTCAGGTCTCCGGTGACGTACAGCTCCCGCACGCGCTCATCGACGCCCTTGTAGTGACCACAGAGCAGGATGATGTTGTGCAGCATCGACAACTCATTGGCTTTCTGTTGGTTGAAGGCAACCCCATCGGGCGCCATCAGGAAGATGCCGTCGTAATCGCGCTCGCTCTGCAGCTGCTCGATACAACGGGCAATCGGCTCCACCATCATCACCATGCCCGCACCGCCCCCAAACGGGTAGTCGTCGGCGCGATGGTGCTTGTCGTAGGTGTAGGTGCGGATGTCATGCACGTGCAACTCCAGATACTGCTTCTCGACGGCACGTTTCAGGATGGAACTCCCAAACACGCCCGGAAACATCTCGGGGAAAAGGGTCAGTATGTCTATTCTCATCATAATTTCTCAATCATCATCAAACCGTCACGGAACGGCAGCAGCAGGTTGCGCACCCGTGAATCACGCTGCAGCAGGTCGTTGAAGGCCATCACTGCCTGCGTATCATGGTCGTTGTGCCGGACCTCATGAACCACCTTACTATTCCACAACGTATTATCAATCAGCACAAAACCGTTCTTTCGAACCTGCGGGAGCACCATCTCGTAATAGGTTTCATAATCAGTCTTCTCCGCATCAATGAACACCAAATCCCACGTTTCGTTCAACGACGGCACAATTTCCTTCGCATCTCCGATATGCAACTTAATCTTCTCACTATCAACACTCTCCGAAACATACCGCCGGATGCGGTCCTCATACTCCTCGTTTATCTCAATCGTGTGCAAAATGCCGTCATCGGTGAGCCCTTCCGCTAAACAAATGGCGGAATACCCCGTAAAAGTGCCGATTTCGAGAATACGTCTCGGACGTATCATCTTGGAAATCAGCGACAAGAACTGTCCTTGCAACTGCCCAGACGCCATGCGCGGGTTGATGGTCTGCAGATGCGTCTCGCGATAGAGCCGGCGAAGCAAATCGGACTCCTCGGTCGTGTGTGCCTCGCAGTAAGCCTCGATTTCGGGTTCTATGAGCTCAAACGTGGACATCTACGACAGTTCCTCAATGGTTTTGTTGACTTCCTCCTCCGTTTTCGTCAACTTGTCGCGACAAATCTTCATCAGCACCGTGGCACGCTTCATCTTTTCCGTCAGCTCATCCACACTCACGCTGTCATTCTCCAACTGATCCACAATTGTTTTCAGCTCCTCAAAAGCCTCTGTATAGGTTAGGGTTTCTTTCATTGTTGTTGTTGTTGTTTAGACTTGGGACTTAGTACTGAAATCCGAGGCGAATGCCGGCGAAATGGTAGAGAGCGTCCTTGCGGGCATTGGTGGAATAGGCCGAGAAATCCTGCTCGCCCGGGCGCAAGATGGTGTAGCGGACATCGGAATATTGGACCTTGTAGCAGGCGGCTAACAGGAGCGACATCTTATCGTTGATGTTGATACGCAAGCCGATACCGCTCTCCCCCATCGGGCCGGTCTTCGTGCCATGCACCACACGGTCCATCTTTTCGGGCACGGAAGAGACGTACCATTTGAAAGAATAACCTGCATTCAGATAGAACACCGGCTCAAACTTGGTGTCGGTGAAATTGACGGTGAAGTTCAGGTAAATGGGGATGAACGCCGTGTAACGCCAGAAGTCGAAGCCCGCGCCGAGGCTCATTTGGAAGTATGGATTAAACTGATACCCAAGAAGTTGGTTGACGGATATGTCAAATGTGCGGTTCTGCACGGTCTTGAGTTCCTCGCCCTGGTCATTCGGCAGCGAAATCTCCCCCAAACCGGTGGCATAACCCACGGAAGTCATGTAGATGAACTTGCTGTCGGGGCTCTCGCGGCGTTGCGCGTAACCGCTGAAACAGAACAGCGCGGCTATGAGGAAAATGAGTACTTTTTTCATAATGTATCTTATTGGTTATCTTTTACTTGCATTGATTTCAACATTTCGCGGGCAGCAGCCACAGCCGATTCGGTGCGGTTTTCGCCGCTCATCATCGTGGCAATCATCTGCTCGCGTTCTGACATCTCCAACGGCTTGATATTCGTGTAAGTACGATTGCCGTCAGACTGTTTGTACACCAGATAGTGTTGGTCGCCGCAGGCTGCAATTTGCGGCAGATGCGTGATGGCGATCACCTGATGCTTGCGCGCCAGCAGCCGCATCATCTGCCCAACCTTCGAGGCAGTTTCTCCGGAAATGCCCGTGTCAATCTCATCGAAAATGATGGTGGGCAAGTACATGGAATCGGTGATTATCGATTTGAGGCAGAGCATGATACGTGACATCTCACCGCCTGATGCGATGCGGGCGATATCGGCAGGGGCAACGCCGGGATTCGCACTGAAAAGGAACGTCGCCATATCTCGACCCGTCTCCCGCAGCTCGTCACTTTCCTCAATCTCCACAGCGAAACGGCTGTCCGCCATGCCTAACTGCCGCAAACGCTCTTCCATCGAGCGCACAAGCGCGGGCACAGCCTCCTTGCGCGAAGCCGAAAGCAACACTGCCAGACGTTGTGCCTCCGTCTCCAAATCCTTCACATACTTCTCTCTATCAGCCAGTTGCTCCCGATCATCGGAATAGGAAGCCACCTCTTGTTGCAACTTCTCCAAAAGGGCCAGTAAAGCCTCGTTGCTTTCAACGTGATACTTGCTCTGCAGCGAGAACATCAGGTCCAGACGCTCGTTCAGCTGGTCGGTCAAGGCGGGATTCACCTCCACAGCCTCGTTTTTCCGCGACATCTCGTAGGAGAGATCCTGTGCCTCCGCCGTCAGGTTGTCGATGCGCTGGCTGAAGGCGGCATACTCCCCACCCAAATTTTCCAACGCACGGCACTCCTGCCCCAGCGACTTCAACATATATAATATATTGCCACCCTCCTGCTCCGACAAGATGCGGGTGGCGTTATAGAGGTGCGACTTAATCGTCTCAGCATGAGACAATTCCTTGATTTTCTGCTCAATCTCGGACTGTTCATCGGGTTGCAATGCCGCTTTCTCCAGCTCCTCAATCGTGTATAGGTTATAGTCGTAACGAAGGGCGGCCTCAGCACAATGCTGCCGTAACTCCTCCAACGCCGATTTCTGTGTTTGCCATTCGTGCAACGCTTGCTGATATTGGCCCACAAGTTCCTGATTCTGGGCAAATTGGTCAATCAACCTCAGCCGGAATCCGGCATTTTGCAACATCAGCGTCTGATGCTGGGAATGGATGTCCACTAACAGGGAAGCGACGGCTTTGAGCGTGGTAAGATTCACCGGCGTGTCGTTGATAAACGCACGGGACTTGCCATGCTCGTTGATTTCGCGCCGGATGATAGTATCGTCTTGGTAATCAAGGTCGTATTGCTGAAATAGGGATTGCAGACCGAGCTCCCGCACATCGAAAGTGGCTTCGACAATGCATTTCCGCGACTTGTCGAACAGCACATCGGTGTCGGCGCGGTTGCCGAGAATCAGCGACAGGGCGCCCATCAGGATGGACTTACCCGCGCCAGTCTCACCGGTAATCGCCGTCAGTCCTGGCCGAAACGGGATTTCCAAAGACCGGATAATCGCATAATTCTCTATCTGCAAAGAAGTTAACATCGCGATTATTTGGATGTTGATGGCATCGTAGGACGAAGAGTTCGTCGGGTCAATTTGCTTCATGATGTTGATGACCTGGGTCTTCTCCGACGGCATCCCTTCCTTGAAAATGTTAATAATTTCATCCTTTTTGGTGTTCAGGATGATGCGGACGACGGCCAGGTTGGACTTCTGCGCATTGACCTGCTGCAGCAGTTTGAGGCTTTCGAGGATGACGGCGCGCCCGGCATCGGGGGTCTCATACATCACGTCCAAACCGAGGCGGTGGTACTGATAGTAGAAGTCATGAATTTTGTTGTACGTGCTGTTGGTGAAATTCTCCGTAATCCAGTAACGGTTATTTTGTCCGCTCTCCGCCACGTTCCAGCCTACATCCTTCTGGTTCAGGTTGACGGTGTTCTGACATTTGGCGAAATAGGGTGAACCGCCATACGGGGAAAAAGAATCCAGCTCCACAGCAATAAACAGGTTCAAATAGTACGCGATGAGGGAGGTAAGCTCCGACAAGGTAGAGCTCTCGTCGTACTCGAGCGGATCACCGTCCGAATATTTGAACTTCACTTTCTTGTCCTGGAAGCTCATCAAGGTAGTTTTGTAACTTGCCTTATACACAGGGCGTTGCAGCACCAATGTAGCCGTTCCCTCATACTCATCGCCCGACTCTTTGGTCAGGTTGATGGTGATGGAACACTCGATGCGCTCGTTCTGTTTCAGATTATACTGGCACCACTTACGGTCGTGGACAAAGGAGTACAGTTTCTGACGTAACTCGTTGTAACGCTGCTGGTTGCCAGAACTTGACACCATCGTGGAGTTGATGGACACCGAGCACTGGAAGTCTTGGGCTTTCAGGGGGGTGAAGGCCACCAACAGGAGGATGAGCATTCCGATAAAACGTTTCATAGTTGCGGTTTTTTTATTATTGGATATAGATTTTGGCGGTTTGGAGAATCTCCTCCGCGATTTCGCGCTTGCTCTTCAGCTCGCTGGCGAACTCCCGACCGTCACGGGCGAAAATAGTCACCTGGTTGGTGGCGGTGCGGAAGCCGGCGCCGGCGGTGCGCAGAGAGTTGAGAACGATCAAATCTGCATTCTTATTGTGCAGTTTCTTTTTGGCATTCTCCACCTCGTTTTCAGTCTCCAGTGCGAAACCGATGAGCAGCTGTCCTTCGCGCTTGATTTTCCCAACCGAAGCCAGAATGTCTTTGGTCTTAACCAGCTCAACCGACAGTTGTGCGAAGTCCTTCTTGATTTTCTCGGGCGCGACGTGTGCGGGCGTGTAATCGGCTACCGCTGCGGACATGATGATAATATCCTGCTCGTCAACGCATTGCATACACTGCTGATACATCTCCTCGGCCGTTTTCACATCCACGCGACGGATGTTCGGGTGACGGGCGGCGCAGTTAGACGGGCCTGTGACGAGTGTGACCATCGCACCTTTGCGAGTGGCAGCCTCTGCCAGACAGAAGCCCATCAGACCGGAAGAGTGGTTACCGATAAAACGCACAGGATCAATAGGTTCGTAGGTCGGACCAGCGGTGATCAACACGTTTTTACCCTGTAAGGAATGATCGTTCGACAGTTCTTCATCCACCTGCTCGAAAATCTCCTCAGGCTCCTGCATCCGGCCACTTCCAGTGGTACCGCAGGCCAAGAACCCTTCATTGGGTAGGAGAATATGGCAGCCGCGCTCGCGCAACAATCCGATATTCTGCTGAACGACAGTGTTTTCGAACATATTGCTGTTCATGGCCGGCGCTATGAAGACAGGCTTCTTCACGGCCAGGAAGAGGGTCGAGAGCGCATCGTCAGCGATGCCGTGCGCGAACTTGCCGATGATGTTGGCCGTAGCCGGTGCCACCACAAGGGCGTCAGCCCATTCCGCCAAGGCAATGTGTTCCACCTCCATAGCGCGGTTCACATCGAACATGTCGGTGTATAACTTACTCTGCGACAGCGTCTCGATGGTCAGCGGAGTCACAAACTGGAGGGCATTTTGGGTGGCGGTCACACGCACCTCCCAGCCGTTCTTCTTGAACAGCCGGATAAGGTACATCGTCTTGTAAGCCGCGATGCCACCTGAGATGCCGATGACCACGTGTTTACCCATAATCAGCTGATTATTTGTCCGTTACGTCGTTAAAGTAAACCTGTCCCTCTTCGAACTCGTGAAGAGCAAGCTGAGTGGGTTTGGGAAGCTGCTCGTAGAGTTTGGAGAGTTCAATCTGCTCGCGGTTCTCGTAAACCTCCTCGCCAGAACGGTCTTGCGGTGCCTGCAGGTGGGAATTCTCCTGAAACTCCTGCTTCAGCTCAGCAGCAATCTGGTCGGCGCGCTTCGACATGATGACGATGCTCTTGTAGAAGTTGCCAGTGTCCTTGTCGTACATGCGAATGTCTTTCGTCTTGGCGAACAGGTCGATTTTCAATTTTTTGTATTCTAACGCTTTCATTTATGAGGATTTATTTGATTTGTTCTTGTGTTTTTCCAATTGTTTGGTGACATCCTGCGCAATTTTGTCGGTTTCCTTGACATATTTGCTGTCCGGGTAGTTGATGCTCATTTTCTGGCAGGCGTCGAGGCAGGCCTTGAGGCGTTCGGGCTTCTTGCGCTCGGTGCTGCGGCGGGCATACTCGTAGTTGTTAAGCACGAGGTAATAGACCGCCTCGGGCATCAGCGGGGAGTAGGAATATTCGTTGAAGAAGTTCTTCGCCGCAATCTGGCACGCCTCGTAGTGGTCGGTGTTGTAATATAGCTTCATGATTTCCAGATCTTTGCGGGCCAGCTTGAGACGCAAGTCGTCGAGCATGAGGTTGCACTCTTCCACATGATTGTTATCGGGATAGGCCTGCAGGAACGACTTAATCTGTTCGATGGCGTACTGCGTGTTATACTGGTCGAGGCTATAATCGGGGCTGGTCTTATAGACGGCCTGGATGCAACGGAAGAAGGCATCCTCGGTGTGTTCGGAGTTGGGATAGCGACGCACGTAGTCGCGAAAATGGAGGGCGGCCATATTGTAGTCGCCGTTTTGGTAGTAGGAGTCGGCAAAGAGGAAGAGGATGGTGTCGGCGCGCGGGGTGCCCAACGAAAGGGGGTAAAGTTCCTGGAAGAGGCCGGCGGCGGAGAGCCACTGGCGGTTGTTGTAGAATTTCATGGCACGGGCATAGTGCTGGTCGAACGTCTCGAACGTGACCCGCTTGTTGTTAACCCTCCCTGACTTCGCAGGCTTGCCTTTCGCCGGCTTGTCCTTCACCGGGGCGACAGTGTCACCGCCGACCTCCGTTTTAGGCACAACCGTGTCAACCACGCAGCGAAAGTCTGTCGCATAGACATCCACCGCAAAGGCTAACAATATAACTATCAAGATGTTACAAGTCTTCTTTGCCATAATAAAAAAACCGCGCAAATATACTATTTTTTTGTATTTTTGCCAATTGTTTTGAAAAGACCTTTTCCTATGTTTGACCGCATCAAAAAATACTTCCTCCGCAAGCACCTTCAAGCCAGAAGACCCGACAAAATACGGGAGGTTTGCGCTCTTGAACGCGCCACCACCGTCGGGATGCTGTGCGAAATCACCGATGAAGATTCCTACAAGGCCATCTTCCGGATTTTCACCCAGCTGCAGAATTCCGGCAAAGTGGTACACCTCATCGGCTACATCGACGAGAAGTATGTACCCTTCTACTGCCTGCAGCAGCTCTCCGCCGACTACTTCTGCCAAAAGCAGCTCACTTGGTGCGGCGAGCCCAACGTCGTGCAGGTCACCGATTTCATAAACCGCGACTTCGACATCCTGTTGGATTTCAACTATCGCTACCACGCGCCTGCGGAGGCCATTCTCGCCACCGCCCACTCGAAATTCATAATCGGGAGCTGTCCCGATTTCCAACAGCTTTACGACCTCTTCATCCAGACCGAAAGCGGCAACTACAGCCAGTTCCTCGCATCCACGTTTAACTACACCCAAAAACTCTCCGGAAAATGAGACCCGACGTGCAAAAAGCTTTCAAAGGCCTGGGCGTAGCCTTGATCACGCCTTTCAAAAAAGACGGGCAAATTGATTTCAACCGCCTGTCCACGCTGGTCAACCGTACGATTGACAACGGTGTCGATTACCTTCTGGCTTTGGGCACTACCAGCGAATACCCCACCCTCGCCCCGCCCGAAAAAGATGATGTGCTGCGCTGCATCTTGGAAACGAACGCCAAGCGCCTGCCCGTGATGGTGGGTCTCGGCGGCCCCAACACCCAGTTCATGATCCGCAAGTTGGACCACCTCGCCGCCTTCGACGTGGATGCTATTTTGACGGTCACCCCCTACTACAACAAGCCCTCTCAGGCGGGTTTAATCGCTCATTACAAGACCTTTGCAGCCGCTACAGATATGCCAGTATTCCTCTACAACGTGCCCGGCCGAACCTCCTGCAACTTGGAGGCGGCCACCACACTACGCATCGCTGAGGAATGTCCCAACGTGGTCGGCATCAAGGAGGCTTCCGGCATGATGAAGCAGATCCTGCAACTCATCGCCAAACGTCCCGAGGGCTTCCTCGTGATTTCCGGCGACGACCTGCTCACCCTGCCGCTCATGGCCGCCGGTGCTGACGGACTTATCTCCGTGATGGCCAACGCGTTCCCGAAGAAGGTCGCCGACATGGTACACCACATCATGCGACAAGAGTTGGACGAGGCGCGAGCCATCCACCAGCAGCTCGTCCCGCTCACCATCGACTGCTTCAAAGAGGGCAGTCCCGCCGGCGTGAAAGCTATCATGTCCGCCATGGACCTCATCGACAATGCGTTACGTCTGCCGCTTGTGCCGGTTTCGGACAAGCTGCAGGAAGAGATTGTAGGATTGTTGCGATTTCTCGAGCAAATCTCACTGATTTTCGCTGATTTACGCGAAAACAATCTGCGTTAATCTGCGCGTTCTGCGGGGAGATAACTCTACTCTACTTTTACAACCTTCCCTCTCAAAAACCCCAAGAACCCCTCCGGCATCGGCTTCTTCATCATTATTCCCTGTGAATCAGAGTACATGATATAAACATTGGTTCTCGTTTCGATGATGTTCTTTATCTTGCCGTAATCAATGCTGGTGGTGCCGCTTTTCGTGAGGGCGTCGAAATGGTCCTCAAAGAACTGGAACTCGCACCGCTGTCCGGCAATCTCCGTATTCCGCACAAACACTTTGGCCATGCGCTTGTCGATGCCGCGAAACAAGTACCAGTTGAGGAAGACCAGATAAAAACCGGCAATCGCGGCCCAGATGTAACTGCCGTTAACCAAACATAACACGGTCAAAGCGACCAACAGTACATTTAATATGGTCAGGAAAACAACGATTTTCTTGTTCCGAAGGCGAAGCGTTCTGTTGAATCGCATGAACTCCTCTATCGAGTACATGCTTTTTATGGTATATAAGGGTTGCATGGTAATTTCTTTTTAACGAGACACCACCACCTTTGTCACCGCACTGCTGCCTGCCTGCACGAAATAGACACCGTCGGGGAAGCGGGACATATCGATTTTTGTGGTCTGTAGGGGCGAATAATCATTCGCCCCTACCACGATCCACCAATTTTCCATACACATCGAAAACCTGAATGTCTTTAGCCGGTGAATCGGAATTGGGCATCTGGATGTTGAGGACGCCGTTTGTGGGGTTCGGCCAGACCTGCAGATACCCCGTCTCACGTGCGGGCACGCCTGACGGAAGGCTGTGACCGGAGCAGAACTCGTAGAGAATCTCCTTGTAGCCAACATCATTGTGCGCGACATCATACCAGTTATGGGTGCCGCCAACCACTTTCAGCAGCTGCAGGTCGGTGCCGCAGTTGTAGGTGTAGCGGATAAAACGCAGCCCGTCATTCTTGAGGTCGGGGAGCGTGTCAATGGCGGGCTCACCAGTGCAGCTGTTCGCATTCTGCCAGTAGTCCATGATAGCATCCACCCCAAGGCCGAGATTCATGCCAAACGCGGTGGAATATCCGTTGTAACCCACCACGTTGTCATTCGTGCCGTGGACGTGGAGCATCCGGACGGGCGCGACGGGCGTTTGTGCGGCATCCGCAGTGGTGATCAGTCCGCTGAAAGGAACGCACGCGGTAATACGATCGCCGTGCATGATGGCCATGCGATGCGTCATGAAGCCGCCCATCGAAAAGCCCGAGAAGAAGACGCTGTCGGGATCGAGCTGATACTGGATGGTCAGCGAGTCGAGGAGGGCCATCAGGAAGCCGGCGTCATCGATGGAGCTGGGCATCAGTCCGGCGTTCCACATGGCGCCTATGCCCTGGTTGAGAGCTTGCGGCGCCACAATCGCCCACCCGAACTCCTCGGCTATCTGCCCGAAGTTGAACGTCTGGTCATAGTTCGTGATATTGTCGCCTAACCCGTGCAGGAAGAAGAGCACAGGCAGAGGACTCGTATGCTGCGAGGGCACACGGATGAGATATTCACGCTCCGTACCCTGCCAGGTGAAGTGCTGGATTTGGGCGGTGAGGGTCATCATCCCACATATCATCAATAAGATGCTGATTGTCAATACTTTTTTCATAGAATATATTTGCCGCAAAAGTACATATTTTACGAATACGACCCATCTCCCCATTCCCTAAAAATTGTATCTTTGCCGCCCTAATATTATATGGTATTATGAAGAATCTGACCCGCATTATCATCGTCACCGCCATCGCGCTGGCCGGCGCATCATGCACGCACACGGAGACGACCCAATACCCCGACGGCCGCATCCAGTCCGTCATCCAGTATAAAGGCAAAAAGGAGCACGGCAAGACCGTCTATTACTACCAGAATCCAAACATTGTGGAAATGGAGGTGGAGATGCGCAATGGCAAACGCAATGGCGAGTTCAACCGCTACTATAAGAACGGTGCCCTCGACACCCACTGCGTCTATGAGAACGATTCCATCGAGGGCGTGGAGACCATGTTCACGCCCAACGGCTGCAAAAGCCAGGTGACCACCTATCTCCACGGCCGGAAGAACGGTCCGCACAAGGCCTATCATCTCGACGGCAGCGTGAAAATCGAGGGCGGATTCCAGAATGACATGTTCGACGGGGAATGGAACTATTACGACGAGCGCGGCATCCCCGTGGGCAACGGCACTTTCAAGAACGGCGACGGCGAGGTCACCTTCTACGACAAGAACGGCCGCCCTGCCCGCACTACCCACTACAAACAGAACAAAAAAGACGGTCCCGAGGTCTATTACACCCCCTCTGGCGAGGTGTGGCGCGAAATCACCTTCCGTCAAGACCGTATCATCAGCGACAAAACCGACTCCACCCTGCTGCATTAATCCATGAAGCGACTGTCCGCCATACTGTTACTCAGCATTCTGTGTATCAGCGCGATACACGGACAGAGCAACCGCAAGATTCTCTATCGGGCGGACATGGGCTACTACGACGAGGACGCTTACCCCGGTGCTCAGCGGCTCATCGGCAATGTCAAATTCAAACAGGACAACGTGGTGGGCTACTGCGACAGTGCCTACCTTTATGAGGCGGACAACTACATCATCGCTTACGGCAACCCCGTCCGCTTCGTCATTAGCGACTCCATCCACCTGAACGGCTACCGCGCCACCTACGACGGCAACATCCGGCAGGCTGTCATCGCCGGCAAGGTGCGTCTCGAAAACGGCAAGTCGTACCTGCTCGCCGATAGCCTCTTCTACGACCTCAACATCGACTGCGGCTACTACGTCACCGGCGGCCAAATCTTCAACGATGCGGACACCCTGACCAGCGTCATCGGAAAATACTACACCAACACCGACGATGCCTACCTCCACGATTCGGTGCTCCTGCGCAGCACCAGCTACACTATGGACTGCGACTCCCTCCGTTACAACGCCAGCAGCAAAATCGCCTACTTCATCTCGCCCACGCACCTCGTCAACGAGGAAAACACCATCTTCACCGACCGCGGGCTCTACAAAACCGAATCCGACATCTCCATCCTTTACGGAAACGTGCAGCTTCTCGGCGAGAAACAGCAACTTTTCGCCGACAGCGTCTATTACGACCAGCAGCTGAAATTCGGCCGTGCCTGGCGCAACGCCCGTTTCGTGGACACGGCCAACCACCTCATCGTCTCGGGAAATTACCTCGAACATCATGAGAAAGGCGGCACTTCTATTGCCACCGACAGCAATATGCTCGTCTATATTGATGACAACCAAGACTCTCTTTTTCTCCATTGCGACACGCTGTTCGTCGATTTCGACACCGCCTCCAACCCCACATTAGTCCGCGCTTTCTTCCACACCAAATTCCAACATAAAGATCTTCAAGGCGCTTGTGACTCAATGGTTTACAACGTAGAAGACTCCATGCTGGTAATGTATTACAATCCTGTGTTCTGGTCCGATAACTACCAACTTACCGGCGACACTGTCCGATTTACAATGCTCGATTCGATACACTCCACGATCGAACTTTGCAGGTCGGGGTTCATCGTCGGCGGGCTTTTCGAAGACACGGAATTCAACCAGATCAAAGGGCTGAACATCATCGGACATTTGGAAAATCGAAATCTCCAACGTGTTGATATTGTGGGAAATGCAGAGTGTGTCTATTACGTCCAGGAGGAAGACAGCTCGCTCATCGGCATCAACACCTCCATCACGAGTGAAATGCGTATCTACCTCGACAGCAACCACATACAGCAGATTCGCTACTTCGATGCCCCCTCCGGGCAGGTTCACCCCGACGAAGAGATAAAGGAAAACGAACGCAAACTCCAAGGATTCCGCTGGTTAGATGCCTACCGTCCCCGCAAACCCGAAGACCTGTTCGTAATGCCCGTCCCGAGATTAATAGATAATTGAGACTTAAGACTTGAGACTTGAGACTTAAGACTTGAGACTTGAAACCTCAAACCATAAACCTTAAACCTTAAACCTTAAACCTTAAACCTTAAACCTTAAACCTTAAACCTTAAACCTTAAACCTTAAACCTAAACCTTAAACCTTAAACCTTAAACCTTAAACCTTAAACCTTAAACCTTAAACCTTAAACCTTAAACCTTAAACCTTAAACCTTAAACCTTAAACCCTTGAAAGAGACACCCGAAAATATCAAACTGATTCTGAAGACCTTGCCGGAGAAGCCGGGCGTATATCGCTTCTACGACGACAAGGGCACGGTTATCTATGTCGGGAAGGCGAAGCGGCTGAAACGGCGGGTGTCATCTTATTTCAACAAGGATCACGATTCGCCGAAAGTGCGGATGCTGGTGACGAAAATCCGCGACATCGAGACGGTGGTGGTCGATAGCGAATGGGAGGCCCTGCTATTAGAAAACAGCATGATCAAGCAGTTCAAGCCGAGGTACAACATCATGCTGAAGGACGACAAGAGCTACCCGTGGATTGCGGTCACCCGAGAGGAATTCCCGAGGGTTTTCCCCACGCGCCGTCCCGACCCCGCCACCATGCATCTTTTCGGTCCTTACTCCTCAGTTAAGCAGATGAACATCCTGCTCGACCTCATCCACGAAATGTTTCCTCTGCGCAACTGCAAAATCCTCCGCAACAACGACCGCCCCTGCATCCAATACCAGATCAAAAAGTGCGCCGCACCCTGCTGCGGGCTCATCAACGCTGCCGACTACCAGGCCAATATCGAGAAGGCCATGCAGATTCTCAAAGGGAACCGACGGGAGGTTGTCAGACAGCTGCGCGAAGAGATGATGCGCTATGCCGACGAGTTGAAATTCGAACAGGCGGGCGAGATAAAACGCAAGATCGACGTTTTAGAGAATTTCATCGGCAAGTCAGTGGTGGTGAACCCATCGCTCACCGACATGGATGCATTCGGGATGGAGGAGGATTTGGAAGACAACTGCGCGTATGTCAGCTTCTTGCGGGTGATTGACGGGGCTATTGTACAGGCACATACCCTCGAAATTGACAACCGCATGGAGACCACCCGCGAGGATGCCCTTTGGACCGCCATCCTCGACATCCGGGAGCGCGTGGGCGGACTCTCCCCCACCCTGTTGGTGCCCTTCACGCCGGAAATCGCCCCCGACGATATGGATTTGCAAGTCCCCCAGCGCGGCGACAAGCGCAAACTGCTCGAACTTGCCGCCCGCAACGCCCATTTCTACATGTTGGAAAAGAAAAAGCGGCAGGATCTTGTGGACCCCGACCGTCGCAACCAGCGGGTGCTGCTCGCGTTGCAAGAGGCACTTGGGATGAAGACATTGCCGCGCCGCATCGAATGTTTCGATAACTCCAACACCCAGGGCGAGGATCCCGTGGCCGCCATGAGCTGCTTCATCGACGGGAAACCCGCCAAAAGCGAATACCGCCATTTTAACATCAAAACCGTAGTCGGGGCAGACGATTTCGCCTCCATGGAGGAGGTCATCTACCGTCGCTACCATAGACTTTTGGAGGAGGGAAAGCCTCTTCCCGACCTCGTGGTCATTGACGGCGGAAAGGGACAACTTCGTGCCGCCTGGAACGCCATCATCGCCCTCCACATCGAAGACCGCCTCATGATGGTGGGCATCGCCAAACGGTTGGAGGACATCTACAAGGTGGGCGACGATGTGCCCGTCTATATCGACAAACGGTCCGAGGCGCAAAAGCTCCTCCAGCACGTCCGTGACGAGGTACACCGTTTCGGCATCACCCACCACCGCAAACGCCGTGGCAAAACCAGCATCGCCTCCATATTAGACGACGCTCCCGGCATCGGCAAAGTACTCAAGACCAAACTGTTGAAAGAATTCAAGAGCGTCTCCAAAATCACCACCGTCCCCGAATCCGACCTCGCCGCCGTCATCGGCCCCAAAAAGGCCGCCGACCTTAAGGCGTACCTTTCGAAATTATGAGTTATGAGATATAATTCCTTAAGCAGCCCCGGAGGGGCAAAACGCGCGAAGCGCAATTAACCCCACACAAGGCGAAGCCGCAGTGTGGGGCGTTTACAGAAAGACCCGCAGTGTGGGGCGTTTACAGAAAGACCCGCAGTGTGGGGCGTTTACAGAAAGACCCGCAGTGTGGGGCGTTTACAGAAAAATAGAAACAGACCTATGAAAAAACCTATTACCCTAATCATCGCCATCATCCTCACCATCTCCGCGTCAGCGCAAAACACCACGCTGACCTATCCCAGCACCTACGTGGAGACCGTCTTAGACGCTGCCACGCTGCAGTCGCTGTCGCGGGAGTTCTCCGTGGACCGTGTGCAGCGTAACACAGACAACACCTTCAACACCCGCATCTGTCTGTCGTACAGGGATTTCGACAACTTCTTAGCAAAGGGCATCCCCTATACGACTGTACCGCAGACCCGCGCCAACGTGCAGATGGCCAATAGCTACGAGCAGATGACCTCCTCCTGGAGGCGCTATCCGACCTACAGCACCTATACCGCCATGATGGACACCTTCCGGACGCGCTACCCGCAGCTTTGCGAGATTGACACCATCTTGGCCGCGACACCGGGAGGACGCAAAATCCTATGCGCCCACATCAGCAACGACCTCAGCGGTAGCGAGGGAAAGCCATCCATCTTCTACTCCTCCACCATCCACGGCGACGAGGTGGTGGGCTACTACATGATGCTGAGGCTTATCGACTATCTGCTAACCAACTACAACACAGACGCATACGTCACCGAGTTAGTCAACAATGTGGACATTTGGATTTGTCCGCTGCACAACCCCGACGGTACCTATTACACCTCCGACGACCAAATCAACTCCTCGCCAATTTCGATTCGGGAAAACCTTCACGGGATTGATCTGAATCGCTCGTTCCCATGGGCAGGACAGAACCCCGCGAAAGAAAACGAGGACGAACCCGAGGTGCAGGCAATGATGCAGTTCATGCAGGCACACAACCTCACTTTGGCGGCCAACCTACACGGCGGTGCGGAAGTTTTCAACTATCCGTGGGACTTTTGGATGTCGTGGCAACACAGTCATGCCGACGCTGCCTGGTGGGAGTATGTAGGACACCGGTATGCCGACACCTGCCAGTCTTACCACAGCACCTACATGACGGAGGAAGATAACGGTGTCACCGAGGGTGGCGACTGGTATGTCATTACCGGCTCCATGCAGGACTACCACAACTGGTATCTCGGCACGCGCCACGTCACCATTGAGGTTTGCGACAGTAAAGTTTTATCGACCAACTACTTACCGTATTATTGGAGCTTTGCGTACCGTGCTTTGCTGAACTTTATCGGGGAGGCGAACCATGGCATCCACGGCACAGTCACCGATTCGCTGACGGGCGAGCCGCTTGAAGCGATTATCTATATCGCCGACCACGACCTCGACCATTCCTACGTGGAGACCTCCCTGCCGCACGGCGACTACCACCGTCCCATCAAGGGTGGTCAGTATGCAGTCACCTATTCCGCCGAGGGCTACCTCCCGAAAACGATTGTCGCCAATGTGGCGGACGGCCAGAAGGTCATCCAAAACGTACAACTGTCCCAGCACGTTGGAATTGACGACTATGAAAATGCCATCTCTATTTACCCAAACCCCGCGAAGGATTTCGTGACGGTGGAGATTAACGGCGATTTGGGAATCGTCAACATCTCCCTTTATGACATACAAGGCCGTGCCGTAGGGGCGAATAATTATTCGCCCCTACAACGGGACAACATCAACAATTTGGATTTCCGCTCCCTTCCCTCCGGCACCTACATCCTCCACATCAAAACCTCTAACGGCCACGAAATCCTCCGAAAGATTGTACATCAATAAAACAAAAAAAGGCCGACGTTCGTCGGCCTTTTTTTGTTTTATTGATTGAACTTACTTCTTCACAATCTTGTGAATTGAGGTACCGTTGTCGGTCGTCAGCTTCAAGGTGTAAACGCCGTTGGCGAGGTCTTTCACAGAGATGCTGTTCACTTCGCCGGCTTCAGCCTTCACGAGCTGGCCCTGCATGTTGAAGATCTCCACGCGGAGCACGTTGTCCGGAGTGGTGATGTTGATCTTATCGGTGGCCGGATTCGGATAGACATTCACATCGTTGGCGATTTCTTCGATGCCGGTGCCGTTCATCACTCTCACATTGTCGATCCAGACATTATTGCCGTAACCGCTTCTGAACTCGAATTTGATGACAACATCGTCATTATCCGTAATGCCAGACAGATCAATGATTTCATCACGCCATTGGTCATCGGTGGGAATGAAGCTGCTGGTTGTATTGCCGGAAGAGGTTGACAGATTGTTGCCGGACTTGGTGTACAAGGACTGCCAGGTAGCACCACAATTGGTGGAATAGAGCACGCGCAGTCTCTCGGAATAATTGGCGTTATAGCGTTTGTGGGCCAAATCGAAGACCAAAACGGGATTGGTGAGGCTGGACAGGTTCTCAAACGGCAGATAGAGTTCCGAAGTGGTACCGCTATCGTAGTTGTATGCAGCGAAAACCACCGCTGTGCCGTGATTACCGTTAAGGGTGTACGTTTGCAACAGACCGTCAGAATTGCTCCAGTCGGAGGGGATGCCGTTGCTGAAATCTTCGTCGATGGAAGAGGAGGTAGGACTGATAGCCACATTGAAAGTGGAAGCGATGGTGTTCCAAGCGGTGTCGGGATCCGCCACGCCGTTCACCGTAGTGACAGTTACCGTGTAGGTGTGTGCGCCGTCAACGCTGGAGGTGATTTGAGGCAACGTAACCGTAGCTTTCTCGTAGGTAGCCAGAGAACCCGTCCAGTCGTAGGTCGTGGTCTGACCGTCAAATTCGATGGTCAGCGTCGCGGAAGTCAGCGTCGCGGAACCCACATTCTGCAGGTCAACGGTCGGGTTGGCGGAGCAGGAGCAGTAGTAAACGGCGTCAAGGCCGCCGGAAGTGAGGAGCAAAGCGTTGTCAACCTGAGTGTTGTCGAATTGGGGACAGGTGCTTCTTGCAGCATACAGGTTGGCCGTGGACTGCTGGCCCACCTCATAAACCAGACGGTTCGGGCAAACCATATAGACGGTGGGGAAGTAGGCAATGGCATAATCGCTGTCGAATTGGGTGGTGTTCGGAGACATCTTCAAGGGAATGACGGGATATTCCACACCAGCCAGCCAGTTGCCCTGCGTGGCGCTACCGCCAGCATCGGGGCCAGTGCCGCTCAAAGAAGCATAGTTGCCGTTGCTGCCCTCGATAGCCAACACGCGCACCTCATTGGTGCCGGTAGGACCATACTGGGAATAGAGATTCTCCAGATGACCGCCCGTGTGGAAGCTCCAGCACGGAGGACACCAAGTGGCGAAGACATCCATGTAAACCAC
Organism: uncultured Bacteroidales bacterium; assembly: GCA_905235135.1. GTDB lineage: Bacteria > Bacteroidota > Bacteroidia > Bacteroidales > WCHB1-69 > F23-D06. The sequence goes on along the minus strand of CAJOKR010000025.1, from coordinate 63,773 downwards.
ATAACCTGCATCAGTGAGGTCATACAGCGTAATGGGGTTATCTGTGATGATGGAACCGGTCGTTTTGTTAATCTCATAACCGGTAAAAGCGGGAGCATAAGTCCCATTCGGCAGCTGCGCAAAACTGGCCAAAGTCATCGCGCAAATGCAAAGTAATAAGGATAACTTTTTCATAAAATTGGGTTTAATTAATAATGATATATGTTCATAATTTTATGCCTGCAAAGATACATTTTTGTTTTAATAAATCAAGCGACGATTTCGTATATTTTATTTCAGAATCATTTGAATGGTATGTCGATTGCTCTGTCGGATTATAACTTCCTCATTATCAAACATATTTAGAATAGTCTTCTCAGACTCTGCATCATAATGACGGATGGTCACCAACCGTATGCCATCGTTAAACTTGACAATGAACTCCTCCTGCAAGGCCTCGATACAAGGTTTGAGCCGCAACGGCACATTGTCGGTGCAGACCGAGAAGGTGAGCGCGGAATTCTGAATCAGGTTGATTTTGACGCGATATTTTGCCAGAATGTCCAAAATGATGGAGAGATTCTCCACCCCGATAATGGAAAAGTCACGCGGGGAGACCGAAATCAGCAGCTGGTTGTCTTTCACGATAAATGAAGGGACTTCCGTCAGATCGGCATCCTTCGTAATCATGCTGCCCTCAGTCTCCGGATGGAAGAAGGATTTGACGAACAACGGTATCTGCTTGTTATGCAGCGGCTTAAGCGTTTTCGGATGGATAACGCTCGCACCATAATAGGCCAATTCAACGGTCTCGTGGTAGGTCAGTTTGTCGATTTTGACCGCATCGGCGAACCGTTTCGGGTCAGCATTGAGGATGCCGGGGACGTCTTTCCACACCGTAACACACTCAGCATCAAGCGCATAAGCTAAGATAGCCGCAGAATAGTCGGACCCCTCGCGCCCGAGGGTGGTGGTCTGGTTTTCGGCTGTGCCCGCGATAAAGCCCTGCGTCAGCACAATGCCGTGGGTGCGGTTCTGGAAGTAGGGGTTGATAGTATTGCAGACCAGCTTCTGCGTCACCGCCCAATCGACATGACCCTCGCGGTAGGTATTATCCGTACGCACCAGCTGTCGTGCATCAAGCCACTGCGTCTCAATGCCTTGCGTGTTCAGATAGGTGGCAATCAACGTCGTGGAGAGCAGTTCGCCGAAACTGACGATACGGTCATAGTCGTAATCGAAATTGTCGGACGTGGGACGCTGCAGCTGCTCGTTCAGCAACGTAAAAATCCGTTCGGAGTGCGGCAGGAAGGAGTTATCCGCACCCATAAGCTGCTCTGCCACAGACTCGTGCTGGGTACGCAGTTCCGAAAGCAAAGCTGGGACGTTTTCCGGCGCATGGTAATAGGCATCCAACATCTTCTCCATGAAGTTGGTAGTCTTGCCCATAGCGGAAATCACCACCACAAGCTGCTCGTTTTCATAACGTTGCAGGATGTTTTTCAGATTTTCAATGGCTGGGGCGTCCTTCACGGAGGCGCCGCCGAATTTGAATACTTTCATCGTAGGTTATTCGTTTTTAAGGACTTGCAATAAAGTTGTACCCACCACACCGAGCGTATTCCGGTCGATGTGCTGGATATTGTCGTTCATGGTATGCCAGACGGGGTCGAAGCCGGTACCGGAAGCCGCATCATAATGGATAATGTCGATCATCTTGAAGGGGGCGTATTTGTTGACATAGTAGTGATCGTCGGTAATCACGCCGCCGGGCTTGTTCTGGAAGTACTGCCCGTGACCGAGTTCGTAGGCCGTGGACCACACCTTGCGCACCACGTCCTGCGCATCCCGCAAGGAGAACTGCTCCTGCATGAACTGCGCGTTCGGACTGCCCACCATGTCGAGCAGAATGCCGTAATTAGCCATATATCCTTGGATATGAGGATTTTTCGCCCAATACTGGGCACCGAGTCCCCACCAGTCGCCCGGTACACTTTCGCTCTCCCTCGGACCGTAGTCCTCGGCATCGAAGAAGACGATATCCACACCCACATTGGGTTGGCTCTCATGCAGTTGGCGGGCAATTTCGAGCAGCACGCCCACGCCGCTGGCTCCGTCATTAGCCCCGTCAATGGGGGTTTCGCGGTTGGCGGGAATCGGGTCGTGGTCGGCAAAGGGACGGGAATCCCAATGCGCGGCTAAAACGATACGCTTGGTCTTTTCGGGACCGAAACTGCCAATGAGGTTGGCACAAGGCCACGATTTGCCGTCGTAAGTTTTGGCCGTAAACGTCTGGTTGTAAACCGTATCGCAATACTCGCGCAGTTTTCCCAACAGCCATGTGCGGCAGTTTTCGTGCGCTTCCGAGCCCAACACGCGCGGTCCAAAATCGGTCTGCGCCTTCACGAACGCGTATGCGGAGTCGTTGTCGAATGCCGGCAGGGTGACAGTGGCTTGTGGGGTATCTTTCGGGGTTTTCTTGGTGCGGTCGCACGCCGGAAGCAGGATAACCGCAGCCGCCAACAGTACAAATATTGTCCTAATTTTCAACATGTTCCAATAGATTATCAATGACTTTTGATGTTTAAAAAATGACTGGCGAAGATACAAAAAAAAGTAGAGACGGAGCGTGCTCCGTCTCTACAAAAAAGTGCGTCTTGCCTTTACAAAAACAAAAAAGGCGGCTGAAACAGTCGCCTTCTTCTGTGGCGGGATCGAGAGTTGAACTCGAGACCTCCGGGTTATGAATCCGACGCTCTAACCAACTGAGCTACCCCGCCTTTTTTGAGGCTGCAAAAATACACTTTTTTTGGATAGTCCGACACCTGTCGAAAAATTTTTCTTCGTTGCCCTTAAATAGAAAAAATCGTACCTTTGCAGTCTAAAATTCAAAGTTATGGCATTCACGTTTTTTAACAACCGCGAACCGAGACAGTTCAACTACAAACCCAGATTCTACGACCAGAAAAAGGAGGAATCCACCGGCGACGCCCGCAAGGACTTCGCCCGCAACCTCCACGAAGAGTGGCAGAGCAAGCGCAACCATACCGCCGACCGCAAAAACAACAGCTCCTCCATCACCATCATCTTCATGATCTTCTTCGTGATCGTCCTCGCCATCGTGCTCTGGAAATTCTTCTAACCCCAAATCTCTTAACCCTAACCGTGTAACCGTCTAACCGTTTTAACCTTTTTTAACCCTATGGAAGACATCATACGACTGCTGCCCGACGCGGTGGCGAACCAGATTGCGGCCGGAGAGGTCGTGCAGCGCCCCGCCTCCGTAGTTAAGGAGCTGCTCGAAAATGCCGTGGATGCCGGCGCAAGCCAAATCCAACTTATCATCAAGGACGCGGGCAAGACCCTCATCCAGGTGACCGACAACGGCAAGGGCATGTCGTTCAACGACGCACGCCTCTGCTTCGAACGGCACGCTACCTCCAAGCTGCGCAAGGCCGACGACCTGTTCCACATCTGCACCAAGGGCTTTCGCGGCGAGGCTCTCGCCTCCATTGCCGCCATCGCGCACGTGGAACTCAAAACCAAGCCAGCCGCCGACGAGATGGGCACCCTCGTCCTCATCGAAGGGGCTGAAATCAAGGAACATGCACCCATCACCTGCGCCGACGGCACCTCCATCGCCGTCAAAAACCTCTTCTTCAACGTGCCCGCCCGCCGCAACTTCCTCAAATCCGACAATGTGGAACTCACCCATATTGAAGAGGAACTTTACCGCGTGGCCCTCATTCACCACGACATCACCTTCCAATATTATAATAACGGCAAACTCATCCTGCTGCTGCCCGCCTCCAACATGCGCCAGCGCATCGTCAACATTTTCGGGCAGCACCTCAACGACAAGCTCTTCCCTGTGGAGCTTAACCACGAGCTGATGCACATCTCCGGTTTTATCGCCAAACCCGAGAACGCCAAAAAGAAGAGCGAACAGTATATGTTTATCAATCACCGTTTTGTGCGCCACAGTCTGCTCAATTATGCAGTCGAGAAGGCATACGCCGACCTCATCCCGCAGGGCTCCCACCCACCCTACTTCATCGCCATTGAAATCGACCCCGCCATGATCGATGTCAACGTCAGCCCGACCAAGGTGGAGGTCAAACTGCAGGACGAGCGTCTCATCTTCGGATTTCTCAACTCCACAGTAAAGAAAGCCCTTGGCACGATGTCGCTCACCCCAATGATCGATTTCGACGATTCGTTTCCCGATATCATCACCGACAAGCCTGAGAATAAGGAGATCACCGCTCCCATCATCAGCACCAACCACAATTACAACCCCTTCGACAAGGTGCCGGAAAAGAAGCACAGTTCTCCGTTCCAGCAGTTTGGCGGAGGCGGCTTCCGTCGTGAGGCGCCCACCTCCAACGACTGGGAAAACTTCCTCAAGGAGCTTAACGTGGAGAAAGTGGAATACCCGAAAGAAGAGCAGCAAACCGTTGATTTCCAACCCGAAACGGCGGAAAACAACCTCGAGCTTCCCGAAAACATCCCATACTTTGTGTTCGGCGGCCGCTATCTCTTTTTCGAGCTGAACGGTCAGGTGATGGTCGCCGACCTGCCCAACGTGCAAGAGCGCATCCTCTACGACATGTACGTCAATGCGCTGAAAAACACCCCGATACGACCTCAGCAGAGCCTTTTCCCGCAGACGGTCACTCTCACCGCCGCGCAAACCGACCTGGCCATCTCGCTGAAGGAGGACTTCCTACGGTTAGGTTACGAATTGGAACAGATGGACAACACCCACCTTGCCGTCAACGCCACCCCCAATGATGAGGAGGAAGAGGGTGATGTGCAGGCCCTTATCGAAAATGTGCTCAGCGCCTACCAGACCAACCAAGTCATCCACAAGGGCGACAAGATTTCCGGAATGGCGCAGAGCATGGCCCGCCAGAAACGCTCCCGCCAACGCGTCCCCACCACGCAGGAAGAGGTCAAAGTCTTGATTCGCAAACTGTTCGAAAGCGATATGCCCACAATTTCGCCATCGGGAAAGAATACGTTGCACATTTTCGGTGCGGAAGAATTGCGACATTATTTTGAATGAGACATGAATGAAACATGGATTGCATTACCGTTGATAATCTAACATTCGGTTACGACAACAAGCAAATATTCAGCAGTTTGTCCGTAAATTTCCCGCAAGGGGGCTTCTGTTCGATTTTGGGGCCGAACGGGTCGGGCAAAACCACGCTGTTGAAGTGCATCGTAGGACTGTTGAAACCCGACAGCGGCACGATAACCCTTAACGGGAAACCGCTGACGGATTACAAGATGATGGATCTGGCCCGAGAAATCGCCTACGTGCCGCAATATCAAGACATCGTATTCGACATCACCGTGTTTGACTACGTGATGTTAGGGCGGAATCCGTATCAGACCCCGTGGGAAATGCAACGCGCTGAGGACAAGGAAGTGGTAGAAGATATGCTACAGCGGTGCAAGGTATGGAAATACCGCGACAGCCTCCTGCAGGCGTTAAGCGGCGGCGAGCGTCAGCGCGTGATGGTGGCCCGCGCCATGGCCCAGCAGACCGGAATCATGCTGTTGGACGAGCCCCTCTCCAACATCGACGTCACCCACAAGTTCGAAATCATGGACATCCTGCAACAGCTCAACGAAGAACAGGGAGTCAGCATCCTCATCATCCTCCACGACCTGCCCATCGCAAAGGCTTACTCCAAACAGATTCTATTGCTCAAGAGCGGCAACCTGCTCCATTTCGGCGACCGAAACGCGGTGCTGACGGAGGAAAATATCCGAAATTGCTTCGATTTAACGGAGCGGTACGACGTGTCAGAGGAGGGTTTTATTACAAAAAAAGGATGATTATCCCGCATGTAGAGACACACGGCCGTGCGTCTCTACAACGGAAAAATCTTTTGTTTTGGCGTATCAGAAAAAAATGTATTTTTGCCGCCCAATTGGAGAGATGGCAGAGCGGTCGATTGCGGCGGTCTTGAAAACCGTTGAGGGTAACACCTCCGGGGGTTCGAATCCCTCTCTCTCCGCAACCTGTAGAGACGCACGGCCGTGCGTCTCTACTTTCGTTTAAACCGTGTCTTGGTTCATGCGTATATACGTCTCGACTCAGACGTATATACGTGTTGGCTTATGCCTGTACGGTCATTGGCTTATTCCTGCACCGGCGTTGGCAGATTCCTGCACCGGCGTTGACACATGAACATAGGTTCGTGGACGCTCATATTTTTTGTATTTTTGCCCGTCGGACGAAAAGGAAAAACAAATACGAAAGACAAGGTCATGGTAATCCTCTTCAACAAACCCTACGGCGTGCTGAGCCAGTTCACCCCCGAGGCGGGGCATCCCGCCCTCGACGGGTTCGGATTTCCGCCCGGAGTCTATGCCGCGGGACGATTAGACCATGACAGTGAAGGCGCTCTGCTGCTGACGGACGACGGACGGCTGATCAAGCGGCTGTTAGACCCGAAGAACGCCCACCCGCGCACCTATCTCGCGCAAGTCGATGGGGAGATCACCGATGAGGCCCTGCAAAAACTGCGGAAGGGGGTCGTCATCAAGGGTTACCATACCCGTCCCTGCAAGGCCGAAAAGGTGCCGCCGCCGGAGAACCTCTGGGAGCGCATGCCGCCCATCCGTTATCGCGCCAACATTCCCACCAGCTGGGTACGCCTCACCCTCACCGAAGGCAAGAACCGCCAAGTCCGCCACATGACCGCTGCTGTCGGCTTCCCTACCCTACGACTCATCCGCGTCCAAATCGGCGATCTCAGCTTAGGCACGCTTCAGCCGGGTGAGTGGAGGGTTGTCAAAAAATGACCGGCAAGTATGAGACAACCTCCCCTGAATTCCTAAAACAAATAGAGGCGCAAAATTTTGCACCTCTACAAATATTCTATCGGATTACACCAACGCCCGAATCAACGTCTCCTCATCCCCCGGCAGCATGTAAATCGGTGGGATTTCAATCATCGTGCAGGCACCGAAACGCTGCTCGGCCTTCATGCGCACAGCAGCGCGGGCGACAGCAACTAAAACTTGACCGGTGAGCGCGGGGTTGTTGATGGTCATGTTGAACTCGAAACGCTGGTTATGGGTGTCGCCGCTCACGCCGTTGCGTTCCAAGTGTACGCCGTGGGCCACGTTGTTGAGCACATCTATGGAGGGAACGGGGATCACGTGGGTCTCGTCGTGGGCGAAATAGTCGTCCGCGAGCAGCAGTTTCTCCACCGTGGCAAAATCGGCGCCATCTTCCAATTCGATATAGACCATGCGGCGATGGATACCTGTACCAAGCGGAATCGTCATCGAAAGGGCGTCCTTCACGCCGGGGATGGCTTTGGCGGCTACCGTGTGTCCCATGCTGCGACCAGGACCGAAGTTGGTGTAGGTGATACCCTTGGGCGCGATGGCCGTGAGCAGGGCGCGCACCACGGAGTCGGAACCGGGATCCCAACCTGCGGCGATGACGCTCACCGCCTTGTGCTCCTTCGCAATGGGCATGAGTTGCTTGCGGAGGTCGTAAATCTGCCCGTGAATGTCGAAACTATCCACTGTACAGATACCCCGTTTCAGCAATTTCTCCGCAAATGCGGGCACCTCGCGCGTGGGCGTGCAAAGCGCGACCACGTCGGCCTCGATGTTGTCTAAATTGTCGTTATGGTGAAAAATGCCAGTGAGTTGCATGTCCTCAGCAGCCAAAACTGCCTGCTCCACGGCCTTTCCGATGTTGCCGTAACCAATAATTGCGATTCGTGTTTGCATATCTGTTGAAATTTTGATACGAAAAACAAATCATTGGAAAACGGCCAGATCGATATTGTTTTAAAACGTGTAGAGACGCCACAATTTTAAAATATGTAGAGACGCCACATTGTGACGTCTCTACGGAGAGCGGAAAACGAGACTCGAACTCGCGACCCCAACCTTGGCAAGGTTGTGCTCTACCAACTGAGCTACTTCCGCTTGTCGTACCATGGGTGGGACTTGAACCCACACGCCCGCAATGGGCAAGGGATTTTAAGTCCCTCGTGTCTACCATTCCACCACCATGGCAGCACATTTTCCAATGAACGTGTCACTCAAAAATGACGTCGCAAAAATACACTTTTTTCGTTACCGTCAACACATTTGATAAAAAAAAATTATTTACCTATTAATCAGATATATGCACGGGATTTTCCCCAATTGGTTTGCTTCCTTCTCGAAATATTTCCGCCATTTTGACACCGATTGCGTCTTCAATAGCGCATTTTCAGCCGTCAGATTCGCGGCAATGCAGACCCGCGTGGCCGGCTGCAGCACCTTGCAGATGGAAGCCGTCATCCGGTTGTTGCGGTACGGCGTTTCGATAAACATCTGCGTCTGGCCCGTCTTCACCGCCACCGATTCAATCTCGACCAGCTTCTTTTCCCTGTCGTACTGCTCCGCCGGCAGATACCCATGAAAGGTAAAATTCTGCCCGTTCATGCCGCTGCCCATCAGCGCGAGTATCAGCGAGCTCGGTCCAATAAGCGGCACAACCTCAATGCCCAGCTGATGTGCCTTCTCCACCGCCTTGTGCCCTGGATCGGCCACACACGGCACCCCAGCCTCCGACATCACCGCAACATTCTTGCCCTCCAAACAGGGCTGCAGATAATCGTTCAGCTCCACCCCCTGCGTGTGCTCATTCAGCTCGAAGAAAGTGAGCTCGTCAATCGGCTTGCGGATGCCCGCATACCGCAGGAAACGCCGCGCCGTCCGCAACGCCTCCACGATGTAGTAATCCGTTTCATTGATAACATCCGCGTTCACCGACGGAAAGAAAGTTCCGAACGCACCCTCCGCGATGGGGGTCGGGATAAGGTAGAGTTTGCCGTAATTTTCCATACTATGATTATTGTAACTTTGTCTGTTTCGTCATTGTCTCACCCCCACACTGCGCTTCGCTTGTGTGGGGTTAATTGCACTTCGTGCGTTTTGCCTCTTCGAGGCTACTTAAGGCATTATATATTTCGAGCGGCAAAAATACACAAAATACAAATCACAGAGGCACATGGAAAACCCTTACGTAGAGACACAAAATTTTGCGTCTCTACCAATCACGAAAAATCGTACTTTTGCCGTCTAATTTATAAATAACAAAAACGAACAATATGGCAGATCAAAAATTCGTCATCACCATCAACCGCGAGGCGGGCTCCGGCGGTAAGGAAATCGCCGAAAAGCTGGGCGAGCTGCTCGGCGTGAAAGTCTATGGCAAGGAAATCCTCGCCTCCATCCGCGAAAAATACAACCTTTCAGAAGAGGAACTCGAAAAGGTCAAAGCCACGAAACAGGGCTGGTGGGCCGATTTCTGCCGCTTCTACAAGCAGTTCGGCACCACGGCCGCCATCGCCTTCGAATCCTTCGAGGTCGATTCAAGACAGATTTACTATGAGGAAGCGAAAATCCTCAAAGAACTCGCCGCACAAGAATCCTGCATCATCGTGGGGCGCACCGGCTTCCATATTTTCAAGGACGACCCCAACGCCATGCGCCTGCTCATCATCGCCAACCCCGAATGCCGCGTGAAACGTCTGATGGAGAAGCAGGGCGTGGACGAAAAAGGCGCCCGCGAGATTATGGAACGTACCGACAAGGCCCGCGAAAACTACACGAAAGCTTTCGCCGAAACATCCCGCTACGATGCCCGCAATTACGACATTGTCATCAACGTCTCAGGATTCACTACCGACCAGGTGGCGCAGTTCCTGGCGGAGAATGTGCTGAAGAAATACCCGCAGTAGGACTTAAGACTTGAGACTTAAGACTTGAGACTTGAGACTTAAGACTATTAGGTAGGGAGCTGTTTGAACTTTTGGTACCGCATTCCTTTTAGTAACCTATAAACTTCTCCTATTTTCTCTTTGCAGAGTTTTAATTGCTCTTCAGTGATGTAGTTTAAATCATGAAGCTAATGTCAACTGACAATAGACTTCCATCAACGATCCGAGGGCAATCTCAATGAAATGTATTTGTTCTTTTATGGAATAGCGGGCATTTCCTTCAACAAAATTTGATAACACGGAAACAACAGCTCTCCTCAACTGATTACCCAAACCATATTTTTCAAATGAAGGAAAAGAGGATTGAATGCGGTAAACACATAGTACAAGTTCTCTGGATTTTTTTCAAACTTCAAGGTTTTCAAATGAATAAGTTTTCATAATATAAAATATTTTGTTAGATAATACTTTTTGCAAAAGTAGTCTTTTTTTCAACACAACGATCACATCAGAAAAAAAGTCTCATATCTCAAGTCTTAAGTCTAATTAATTTTGTATTTTTGCAGTCGAAAAAAAATTAGTACAAACAATAAAGAAAATCGATATGAAAGAAACTGTTTACAGAGCGAAACATGAGGCGTTGGGCGCCAAAATGGAAGAATTTGCTGGCTTTTACATGCCGATTCAGTACGACAGCATCACCAACGAGCACCTGCAGGTGAGAAACAAGGTGGGCGTGTTCGATGTTTCCCACATGGGCGAATTCACCGTGAAGGGCCCCAAGGCGCTGGCTCTTCTGCAACACATCACCACGAACGACGTTGCTGCGCTGTTCCCGGGCAAGGTGCAATACAGCTGCTTCCCGAATGGCAAGGGCGGCATTGTGGATGACCTGCTGGTCTATAACCTTCACGATGAGGATTATCTGTTGGTGGTGAATGCCGCTAACATTGACAAGGACTGGGCATGGGTCGTTGAGCAGAACAAGGCTTTTGGTGCAGAGATTGAGAATATCTCCGACAGCATTTCCCAATTGGCTGTCCAGGGTCCTCTGGCTCTCAAGGCCATGCAGAAGCTGACCGCCGCCAACGTCGTCGATATGGAGTATTACACCAACCAGATCATCACGTTTGCCGGCATTGACAACATCTTGTTCTCCACCACGGGTTACACTGGCAGCGGCGGATGCGAAATCTATTTCAAGAACGAGGATGCGATGAAGATTTGGGACGCCGTCTTTGAGGCTGGTGCCGAATTCGACATCAAACCCATCGGTCTGGGTGCTCGCGACACGCTGCGTCTGGAAATGGGCTTCTGCCTGTACGGTCACGAGATTGACGATACGATTTCCCCGATCGAGGCTGGTCTGGGTTGGATTACCAAATTTGTGGATGGCAAGGACTTCATCGACCGCAAGTTCATGGAAGACCTGAAGGCCAACGGTGTGACGCGCCGTATCGCCGGTTTCGAGCTCATCGACCGCGGTATTCCGAGAAACGGCTACGAGGTGTGCGACGCTGAGGGCAATGTCATCGGCGAGGTTCGCTCGGGTACATTTGGCCCGTCCGTGAACAAGGGCATCGGCACCGCGCTTATCAAGAAAGAGTTTGCGAAATCCGGCACGGAGATCTTCATCAAGGTGCGCAACCGCCTGCTGAAGGCCGTCACTGTGAAGATGCCGTTCTACAAACCCGAATAATTGCGGATATTTGCGGAAAATGCGAAAAGGCGCGGAAACCTACTTGGTAACCGCGCCTTTTTTAAGTCTTAAGTCCAAAGTCTTAAGTCCAAAGTCTCAAATCTTAAGTCTCACGTAGTGAATCGTTTTCCCCTCCGCTAACCACATCTTCTCGTAAAACGTCTGCACTTCGGTGAGAAGCGGGACGGCGGTGCCAGCATAGACGTCGGGGATATTCTCGAGAAGCTGCCAATGCTGTTCCTGGGCAGTTTCGAGAAGGTACTCGTACAGGAAGTCGCTGTCGGACTTGAGATGGAGGATGCCTCCGTCTGCCGGCCAAATCTGCCGGTAGTAGTCATTCACGAAGTGGGGACCGACTAACCGCTTGCGCTCCTTCTTGATTTGCGGGTCCGGAAAGGTGACCCAAATTTCATCCACTTCGCCGGGCGCGAAATAGAGCCCGATGTGGTCGATGGTGATGCGCAGGAAAGCCACATTCGCCAACTTCTGCTCAATCGCATCCTTACAGCCACGCCAAAGCCGTGCTCCCTTCCGGTCAATACCAATGTAATTGCGTTCGGGAAACCGCTTCGCCATCGCGACGGTGTATTCCCCCTTGCCGCATCCTAACTCCAGCACGATGGGCCGGTCATTGTGGAAATAATCCTCCTTCCAACGACCCCGCAAGGGAAACTCCTTCCCTACCCTGTCATACTCCGTATGCTGGAACAAATTCCCAAATGTCGCGTTTTCTGCGAACCGTTCTAATTTATGTTTTGACATAATGTTTTAATTAACAATGTAAAAAGGGTTATGGTAGAGATGCAAAATTTTGCGTCTCTACAAATTGGTAATACGCGCCCTTCATCGCCATCAGTTCCTCATGTGTTCCCACCTCCGCAATCTGGCCAGCGTCCAACACGCAGATGCAGTCGGCGTGGCGGATGGTGGATAGACGGTGGGCGATGACCACCACCGTGCGCTGTTTCGACAAAGCATCCACCGATTGCTGCACCAGCCGTTCCGATTCGGTGTCCATCGCGGAAGTGGCCTCGTCCAAAACCAGAATCGGTGCTTTACGCAACACGGCACGGGCGATGCTCACCCGCTGGCGCTGTCCGCCCGACAATGCTACCCCTCGATCGCCGACCACGTGGTCGAAACCATCGGGGAGGGACATTACGAAGTCGTAGATGTTGGCAGCCTTGGCAGCCTCCATCACCTCTTCCATCGTGGCATCGCAACCCAGCGTGATGTTCCGGTAGATTGTATCGTGGAAGAGCATCACATCCTGGGAAACGAGCGCGAACAACCCGCGATAGTCTGAAACACGGTAATGGTCCACGGGGATGTTATCCAACAGCAATTGCCCACTGGTGACATCGTAAAAACGCATTAGTAGATCCGCGAGCGTGGTCTTGCCTGCACCCGAAGAACCTACTAACGCCACCGTCTTGCCTTTGGGTATTGTCAGATTGATATTGTGCAGAACGTCCGTGTCCGCGTATGCAAACGAGACATCCTGAAACGCAATTTCCTGATGGAATCCCGGCACAGGCATCGCATCCGGACGATCCTCGACCTGATCCCCAATGGCGAGAAAATCTTGTATGCGGTCCAGGGCAGCCTCGCCTCGTTTGTAATCAGCAAAGGCGGAAGAGATATTCGACACCGGGGTGATGATCTGGGTGAACAGCGCAATATAGGTGATGAAGAGCTCAGCCGAAAGCGTGGAACGTTCTGACAGCACTAAGGAACCTCCAATCACCAATACCACCATCACCGAGACCACCCCGAGGAACTCACTCAAAGGATTAGCGAGATAGCTCTGCCGATAAACCTTTTTCTGATTCTCATGGAACTCGTTGTTCAGTTTCTCGAACTTCCGATAGGCTCGTTCCTGTGCGTTAAAGCCATAAATTACCCGCAGACCGGAAAGAGTCTCCTCCACATGTGAGAGCAACACCCCAAGCCGTTGGCGGTAGGTCTTGGAGGAACGTTTGAGCAGATGTGACAAGAACCCGATAATCAAGAACGAGATGGGCATCAGCAGTACAGCCCAAAGGGAGAGCTGGTAGTCGATGTAGAAGAGGAAGGTCAAGTAGCAGACCAGCGCAATCGGATCCGTCAGGAACTTGTGGATGGAGGTCAGCACGGTATATTCCACCTCCTGGGTGTCATTCACCGCACGAGTCACCGTATCGCCACGACTCTCCATGGTGAAATAGCCCAACGGCAACGAAATCATCTTCTCGTAAAGGCGGTTGCGCAACTGGTAGAGGAAGTCGCTACGTACGTGCGCCATCACCCACTGCGATCCGTAGGCTGCCAGATTGCGGAGGAAATAGAGCACCGCAGCCGCCACAATCAGCACCGCAATGGATTCCCGTGCACTATCCAACGGCACCACCGCAGAAACAATGGAAACCATGTAGGCTGACACGGGACTCAACCCCTCCAACGTCCCCCTGAACAACAACTTAACGAACGGCTCGATCATTAGAAACGTGAAAATCGTTAACTCAGCACGTTCAGCAGGAACACCAGCGCCAAACGCCCAGCATATTGTCGAAGAAATTTCGGAAGAAAACTCATTGGGATTTTAGACTTAAGACTTGGGACTTTAGACTAGAGACTTAAGACTATTGCTTGATACCAGAATTTAATAACTGATTACTAATCACTATTCACTAATCACAGTTCACTGATCACTAATCACTATCTAAACAAAAAAGGAGTTGCACGCGATGTGCGCACAACTCCTTTGCTTTATTCAGTTTATCGACTACCGTGCAAGGGAGGTGACGATGACCTTCTTCGTGATGACGTCAGTAGCGGTACGGACAGTCATGATGTAAGAGCCAACGGAGAGGCTGTTCACATCGAACTCGAAGTAGTAGTTATCGTTGTTGATAAAGATCCTACCGTTATAGACTTGCTTACCGGTGAGGGTTGTCAAGGTTACGGTAGCGTCGCCGTTCAAGTTGTGGACGCGGGCCTTGAGGGTCGTGGTGACAGCGGGAGCCGGGTTCGGCCAAACTTCCATGTCAGGAACGATAACGGCATCTTCCATAGCCAGCTGAGGAGCAACCTCAGGAGTAACAGTCATTTCCTCACCAGGAGTGGTGGACGGAACCATGTTCTCACCCGTAACGTTGATGATGATTGAATCGCTGATCAACAGAGTGAGAGTAGGATTGTTCGTGAAGGCGTTCTGACCACCGAGGTGCAGCTTCTGACCATAGTAGTTGTCATCCATGTGGTGACTATTCTCATAGTACAGATTCATGAAGTCATCCTCGCTAGTCGTGGAGTAGAGTCTATAGACAACCTTGTACTCACCATTCAATCTGAACGGTACAATAGTGGCATCCACCTTACGATCACCGATGAAGTGCATCCAGAGGTCATCATACACATCGGTGTTGGAGAGACCCAGGTTGGTATTCGGGAAGTGGTTACCTGCCGTAGAAACGTTCGGGTTAGCGATGGAGAAGTTGTACAGGGAAGTATTCGGCTGGTGCGGAGATTGGTCACCATTCAACCAACTGAAGGTAAGAGCCGTGACAAACGGATTTGTATTGCCATACTCGTCAGTTTGGGTTTGAGTAGCCAAGTATTGACCAATCGTAGTGTTGTCAGCAATCAACTCACCATTGTAGTAGTAGTCGAACTCAACATAGACCAACTTATCTTCGATAGCGCAGTTGGTGTTAATCATCCAACCGTAGTTGAGACCAACAGTGCTGGCGGTATTACCCGTCTCTGCTTCATAGTAATGAGCGGTATTCTCAGAACCATCAGCGTTGTAGAAGATGAACTCAGGTCTGTCAGTGACTCTGACGGGCAGGCTGGTCTCGGAAGTACCGGAACAACCGTGCTCATCCGTAACGGTAACTTGAGCCGTAACGAACTCAACACCGTCAGCAAAGACATCAGCAGAAACCTCATTACCAGAGACAACCATATTCTCATAGTTGCCGTCGATGGTAAATACATAGGTGTAATTAGCACCATCGGGCTCAGCGACGAAGGTGATATTGTCACCGCTACAAGCCTTAGCAGGACCAGTGATCGTGGGATTCGGGTTCGGGTTGACATTGATGATAATCGATTCGCTCACAGAACCGCAAGCCTCACCATTGTCATCAATCGTAACAACCAGTTCCATACTATCATAATCCATGGTCAGCGGAGTGTTGAAGTCGAACTCTTCACCATCAACAGTCCAAGTGGTGGTATAAAGGCTTTCATTACCGTGATACACAACTTCCAAATTAGTAGCAGATTCACTGATCGTGCCACCCTCGCAAGCCGTAAGCGAGTAAACGAGGTCGGTGATTTCAGGTGCTCTGTTGATATATTCACGTAAAACAACAGATTCGGTTTCGTAATTATCGTCACATTGAGTACTCCAAACATACTTGACCCAAGGATTAGTAGCCCAATCCACAACATATTCATTAGGATTAACCTCATAGTAATCTTCACTATCATCCAAAACTTCCCAGTGACCAACAGCAGAATCGTTGCCAGTGTAAGAAGGTTGCGTAGCGATAAATTCGCTCAACATTTGATCGTCACAAGCAGCTTTAAAGGTAGGATCTGTAAAGGTGCTGTGCTTGAAGCTCACAACAATCGGAGTGGAAGCATCACCGCAAGCCTCAACACCGTCCTTAGTCTGCGCTGTAGCAGTGATGGTGAGGTCATTGTAAGCAGTGGTGTAATCCAAAACAACACTGTTGCTATCGAGCGTGACATCAACGTCAGCAACTTTAACCGTGTAAACAACATCAACCTCAGATGCGAGATAGTTGTTGTAATCCACAGAGACATTGGCCAAAGCCTTCACATTGCTAAGCGTAGCATCCGGGCAAACCAAGACATTCTGAGCCGTAATTTGCAGCGGTTGAAGGATACGAACATCAGCATAAGCAGTAGCCTCACCGCACTTGTTCCAGACGTAGTAAGCGATATGAGCCTCAGGCATGTCCTTAATAGCCTCAACCAAAGCATCCACATCAGCAGCATCCATGTAAGCGGTAGCGTTAGCCGTAGCCTTGTATTGCCACTTCTCAGTCGTAGCATACTGAGCAGTAACAGCGTTTGTGAGAGCAGTAGCAGCATCCTCAAGACACATATCATGATTAGGCTGTAACGTAACAGTCGGTTTCGGATAGATAACAAGATTAACCGTATCCGTCACAACGTAAGGACAAATCTCACCCCTAACCACGAAGTAAATCTGGGTACCATTCTGAGCATACGTCAGCAGGGTGTTAGGCTCGTATGGCTGGGCACCAGTAGCGGTAATCAGGTAAGCAGTCACATTCGCAGGATCGTAATGATTCGGAAGCATAGCGTCGTAACTGATGGCAGTACCTTCGCAGTATTCGACATTCGTAAGCTCAATCACCGTAGAGTCAACAACAAGGTCAGCAAACTTCACATCACTACCGCAAGAGTTCTTAATCTCGATAGCGAGTTTCTTACCGTTGTAAGCCTTTCTCGGGATGAAGGAAATCTCAGGAGCGGTAACAGCACCAAGGTCAACAAAGACATCATTGATATTGGCGGTGTTCGTCACATAGAGATGCATGGTGGTAACCTCATTGGTACACATATTATTGCTGTGAGCGGGAATAGCCAAAACTCTGGGCTGACCGTTAGCACAATAATTTTCAGCAACAACGAGATTAGCATTGAACTTCGGAGCAGTGTTCACAACGAAATTGTAATAAGCGTAATCATTGCAGTAAATCATTTCGCCATATTCAGAATACGATCCGGAGAAGGCAATGATTTCAAGTTTATCAATATCGCAGTTGTGATAAGCAAGAGCATCCGTCAGCTCAACTTCTTGACCATTGAGATAAATAACCGTATCGATAGCGTTCGTGATTACCACGTCTGCGATAACATCAGCAATCGTAGTACCGGCGCAGAAAGCAGTATCCACTTCGCCAGAAATTTCAGGCTCACCAAGCAGGGTGATGTAGTGGATGGTCACGCTGTCGCAACCGTTCACACCACCGCCAAAGATGGTATCGTTAAACTGGTAGTGGACATGATTATTGGCGTCAGCAAGATCAGCATCATAGCAGAACGCAACACTAACCGGTCTATAAGCAGCATGATTGAAAAGATCAACACACGTGCAAGCGGTGTCGTAAACCTCAGCAACGGGCAGCGGCTTGGAGAGCAAGCTGATGACACCTTGGTTCGGACATCCGTTGTAGTCGATAACATCCACGCAGAAGGACTTCATGACACCAGGAGTGGTAGCATAAGGCTCAACAACGAATTCGTAAGTAGGATCAATAACGGAGTGGTAACCGTTGGTCCAAACAGCGTGTTCCCAGCTGTTGGGCTTAATACCAACCGTAACTTCTTCGTTCACACAGATTTCCTTAACTCTCGGAACATCGTTGAAGTCAGCATGATTGATCTGGAACTGGATGGCGGGGATAGCATCGATACAGACATACACGGGCAGCTCGCTGGTACAACCCGTAGCAAGGCTGGTCACCGTCATGGTGTAAGTACAGCAGTGAACTTCATCCGTAGCAACGGGGATGATGTTACCGGTACCCGTCTGTGCATGGCAATCGACAGACCAGTTGTAAGCGAAACCTTCGTTCTCGCAACCCTCGGGCAGAGTAGCGGAGAACTCGAGATAAGCGTTCTCGGTGTTCAAGCAGAAGTGCCAATGAGCAGGATTGAGGTTGTGGTTATAAGCGGTATCGGTGATAACCGGGAGACAACCCTCGGGATCAACCGTGAAGGTCTCCTCAGCCGTACAATGAGAATTCATTTCCATCACAGTAACGGTGTAGTTACCAGCGCTAAGTTGATTCCAGGAAGAGGTGGTAGCGTAATCACCGTGCTGGAAGCTGAACTGGTAAGAAGGATTAGCCCAAGTGGTAGAGGTAGCCTCAACAGTCAAAGTACCATCGTAGAGATCCGGAGTACAACCGTGGTTCGGAGTGGTAACACCCGTAAGAGCAAGGTTATTCTCCTGTCTGTCGATGTCGATACCCAGCTCATAGTAGCAGTTCACGTTGGCATCATAGATGACGGCGGTATAGTGACCATCCTCAAGAGCCTCAAACGTGTTGCTGGTCTGGAATTCACCATCGTCAAGTTTGTAGGTCAACTGAGCGTTCGGGTTGTTAGTCGTAACGTTGATCGTAACAGCACCATTGAACGGTTCAGCGCAGTGGTTGTTCGGAGTAACAACGCTGTCCATCGTGACAACATAAGCGTTGGATTCAACAGTGGTTTCGCCTTCAACAGTACAGCCGCTTTCGGTTTCAACAGCCGTGACGACATACTCACCATGAGCGAGGTTCGTGAACACACCAGTGGTGTTGCTGACTTCACCAAGCGTATAGGTGAAGGTATGACCAGTGGAAGCCACAGGAGCGGTGACGGTAATCGTACCATTACCAGCGATAGTATTCGTGGGCTCGCACATGTAGTCAGCAGTAGAGGTGAGAGTCATCTCTTCAAGCTCATATTGCTCAACCGTGATGGTACCGAGAGCGGACTCACAACCCTTGGTGGAGACAACTTGGTACTGATATTCGCCAGCAAGGAGACCGGTGAACACGTTGGTCGTTTGCTCAACAGGACCAGCCCATTCGCCTTCTTCATCCATGCTCCACAGTCTGTAGGTCTTACCCGCAGGAGTGTTGGTGATTGTAATCGTAATAGTACCGTTAGCGTTTTCTTCAACACAAGACATATTCATAGTAGAATCAGCCTTGATGGTCGGATAGGTAGGAGTGAAACCAACATTAACAGTATCCGTAGCCGTACAACCGAGGTTGTCAACAGCAACGACATAATAGGTGCCTTGCCAGAGACCGGTCGTGCCAACCTCTTCCTCTTCAGCGTCATAAACCTTGTAGGTCGTGTTGTTACCAACCGTAACGGCGATAGAACCGTCAGCGCCAAGTTCTTGGTCGCAGTAGGTATTGTCAGTAGGAACACCATGGACAGAAGGTTTATTCGTATTATCACCGACGTGGATGTCATCGGCGTTCTGACAGTTAGTCTCAGGATCCGTAACAATCACATGATAATCACCTTCGGCAAGATTCGCAACAGTGTAAACATCCGTGATAGTACCTTCATAGATAGTATCATCACCGAGGGTAACCACATAGTGGAGGTTCGGGGTGAGGAGATCGAAGGAACCATTAGCCGGAGCAACGCAACGGGTATTAGCAACAGCGTTACCAATCTCGAAGTCAGGACCTTCGGCAGTGGTACCGAGCGTAAGGGTGATAGCCTCAGAAGGACAACCAGTAGCGTTGTCAACTCTGAAAATCTTATAAGAAGAAGCAGAGAGACCGCTAATAGTAGCATTAGTAATCAGCGTGGTATCGTTACCATCGATGAAGTAATAGGTATAACCAGCCTGCATCGTCACTTCAATCCAGCCGTTGTTGTCCAAACAGTTGGTCACATCGTGCGGAGTAGCAACAGGAGCAGGAGTACCCTTCGGGTCATTCGGGATATAAATCAACGTATCGTGTTCACAGCCATCGGGGGTGATGATGGTCAGAGTCCATTCACCAGGAGCGCAGGGGCTGTACAGGACAGTGTTCCAAGGAGAAGTTTCGTGAGCGGGGACATCCTGGCTCTTCAGCACCAGAATACCATTCTCTTGGAAGATGAAAGAGTAGCCGTAAGGAACAGTGTCGATAGCGAGAGCACCGTTGTAACCTTGGCAAAGGGTGTTAGCCCATTCGCGGGTCGGGAAGTCATCGCCTCTGTAGAAAATAGTCACATCAACAGTAGCCTCAGCGGTACAACCATTAGCATCCGTCACAACGAGAGTATATTCGTAAGTGCCATGGGATTCCGTAACGATATAGTTCTCAACGGTGCTGATAACATCCGTGCTGATACCTTGCGTCCAAGCGTAGGTGAACGGAGCCTTACCATCAGTAACCGTGGAGGAGATGGTGATACCATTAGCGTATGCTTCATCATTCTCACAGAGAGAGTCAGCGCTGAGCTGGAGAGCAAGCTTCGGCTCATTGACGGGCTTGATAGCCTTCACCGTGTAGGTGCTGAAGTTATCACAAGCATCCGTCAGCTTAACAGTAACGATGAAATAACCATCGGTCCAATCTTCATCGTTGATGACAGTACCGTTGGCAGGAGTCTGCTCGTAGGTGATTTCGCCCTTAGCATAGGAGAAGCAGTTGTCAGTGACATTGCCTTCCATGAACGGAGCGAAGTCGGGAACCTTAAGTTCGCAATTAGCTTGGTATTCGAGAACGCTGTCCTTGAGGGAACCGTCAGCCAAGACAGGGGCCTCGTTGTCAGCAACGTGAATAGTGATCGTAGCGGTAGCGTCGCAACCGATAGGATCGGTAACATGAACGTTAGCCACATAGTCGTGCGTGCACTTGCTGGGCTGGATGCTCAGTGTGGTGGTAGCAAGAGTAGAAGCATTAACATCTTCGCCAGACCATTCGTAGGTGAGGCCAGAAACAACTTCGTTGGTGTTCTTATCCACAACTTGGAGAGCAACGTCGCCGTAGGTCGGGCAGAACGGGTTCACAGAACCGTCGTGCGGGTTAGCAACAATCTTCACATCCGGATAAGCATTGACATGCAGTTTGTAGTAACCGGAAACGGCAGAGCACTCGTTAGCGTCGGTGACCGTCAACACGAAGATGAAATCGCCGAAGCCTTCAGGAACAACGTTAGTCGTAAGAGCGGTCGGGGTGCCGAAGGTAGCGGTTCTACCATTGAGGACGCTCCATTCGTAGGTGAGAGGCTCGATGAGACCGAGGTGCTCGTCACCGTGGATCAGATCAGCATTGAACGTAAGGTTAGAGGTGTCGCCTTGACAGATGGCATCGAGGTTAGTGATTTCCTCTTCAATCCAGATGCTATCGGGTTTGTCAAGATAGATAAACAGGGAGTCAGCCGTATTACCGCAGTTGTCGGTGATGACAGCGGCAACGGTCAGGTGGTTCTTCTGTCTGAAGATATTGGTAGCACCGGTCGGATCTTCGCCAACGGGCGGAAGAGCGGTGTTCTCCCAGTGGAATTTGACGCTCTGCATCAGGGTAGCGGAGTCGGTGCAGTTGTCACGCACGTGAGCGGCAACAGCATTGACGAAGTCCATGCTGTCGGGAGAGTTGTATTGGCAGTCATGATAAGCGGGCACCGGGAAGAGGCGCACATACGGGAACTCGCCCTCTGCGAACTCGAAGTACGGAGCCGAGCTGTCATGAGAGATGAACACTTGGGAGAAAGTGGCGTTATTGCCGCACCAGTCCGTAACAACATAGTTGTAGGTAAGGGTGTCTTCGCAGTCGCCATCTTTATAAGTGGACGTATAGGTCATGGTGAGATCCGTGAAACCACAGTTGTCACCGGGAACAACAGCGTCGTCCGTAATCGTGATCGTGGCAGGAAAATCAGCAATGCTGTTGTAATGGAAAGTGTTCGTGGTATCGAGCTTACAGGCGTTCAAGCGAGTGGTATCGATAGCACCGGTGACTGTCGGAGCGAGAGTGTCGTTCATGACATAGACAAAGTTGACAGGCTGTGACGTACAACCGTTGCCATCAATTACGTAAACACTGCTACGGAGGGTATCACCGCACTGGTGACCCGTAGTATCTAACTGGTTGTAAGCGTGATGACAACTATCAGAAGTGGTATAAGCAACACTTGTCGGAATAACCGTGAACTTGATATCATTACGATGATTGTAAATCCCAAGGCGACCACCAACAGGACTCGTGATAGGATTCGGAAGCGCATTATCAGTCCAAAACGCCATTGCTTTGTTTGAGTTGTCACTGGTCTTAGAACAACTAAAATAGCTACGACGATCATACCCACCAGAATTATCTTTCACTACAACCACCAGATTCTTTTCACCCGTGTAACTATAGGGGTGAGTGAAAGAAATCTCATTCCAACCCGAAGTGACGTTCATATCGCCAGTATAAACAAGCTCAAGATCAGTCGTCACGAAGTCAGCCGCAGAGTTGAAAGCATTCTTGTTTGTTGTTGTCAGATATATCTCCACATCAGAAGACTTACTAGTAATAGGGCTTTGACCATCCCCAAATTTGAAAGCCATTTTGGTAATCTCACCCGCAGGAACTTCCTCAGGCGTGTAAATCTGCTGAGTGTAGTTTCTTAAATAATAATCGTTTAACGGCAAACAATCTGATAGGACTTCCTCAGGGCCAGACACTTCAATCTCTTTTTCCTCATTCGCCGGAATGGTCACGCCGGTCCACACGAAAGTGTAGTCCGGATCAGTGTGCTGCGGGTCGTTGGTGACAGTAGCGGTCATCTCCACATTGTCGTGCTGGCAATAAACCGACTTGGCAATTGTGGGTGTCAATTCGGGCGTTTGGTGGATGAGCACCACAAAGTAGTCGAATTTGCGGGATTCACATTCCAGATCCTCGTTATAGGATGTCGCGAAGAAATAGAGCGTGGTGTCCTTGTTGACAGAAGGCAGGTAGTTGGCCAGGAACACTTGCGGAGTCGCACCTTCAAGGATAGAGGTCTTGTCTATGTAACTCGTGAACGTGTTACCTACAGGCAAAGACTCATAGTAGCGGGCGGATGTCAGCTTCGTGTACCAATGGATGGTGGTACCGCATTCGTCCTGCGCCTGTGCGGCGAGATCCAGCGAAGTGGTCGCATCAATCGCCTCAATACAGAAATCGAGCGTGTCCGCTGCCGGAGAGGTGATCTCGGGAGCAAGCATTTCCTTGAGGGTCACGGTGAACTGGGCCTGCGGGCCAACGCAATCCAACGTGTCGTTGTAGGTATTAATCTGACGGACAATATAGGTATAGATGGTGTCACCATTCCAATCGGACGGTAGGATGTCATGGCTGTCCGGAAACTTGGTGTAGTAGCCTTGCTCATCATACCATTTCATGTCACTGTGCATCCATTGGATCTTATAGGAGCACTGGGTGTCGTTCAGACCAACGGTATCAACCGTGATGGAAGCCATTACATCGGGAGTCGCGCAACGGCAGATGTTCGTGTCCTTCACCACGACAACAGGAGTATGGCGCACGAAGAAGTGCACTCTGTAAATGCTGTCGGATTGGAACATCTCGCAATTGCCGGAACCGGCATTGAGTGTGCGGCCGAAGACAACATTGGTGTCGGGAGTGGTAACCGTGAAGGTATTAGAGGGTTGACCGAAGGTCCAGGTCTCGTTCTCGCAAACCTCCTTGGAGAATTCGCCGAAGACGGGATAGGAAAGGGTGTCGGACATCAGGATCTCACCGCAGCAGGACTGGTGTCCGCCGATGAAGTCGGTAGTTTCGTTCTCATTCCAGGTGAGGTTGTTCCAAGCGGTACCGCCGATGCGCTCACGCAGGTTCACAATCAGTCTGTATTTACCAACCTGTTTCCATTTGAGTTGGAAGAGGGTTCTGGTCTGGGAGAAGAAGTCATAATAGAAGTAGTCAAGTGCTTCTGTGTAGATGGGGGTCATGCCCATGGCGGGGATGAGCTCGCCGAGTTGGTTCATGACGCTGTAGGGAGTGCCCTGGCCGACAGGGACGGCGCCGGGATAGTTGGTCGGGGTGTTGCAGGTGATGCCGTGGAACATGTCCGGGGCAACTGCTTGCTCGCAATAGCCGAAGCCGTTGGGCACTCTGCCGCCGAGCCACGTGATGCTGTTGCACACGCCCAGGTTGTTGATCTCGGGATAGAGGGTGTAGATGTCAAAATCCACGTAGTCGGAAAGATTGTCATTTACCGTCACCCAGTTCCCGTCCTCGTCCTGCCGTTGCAGGATCCAGTCGAGGGAGACCTTCGTCTTGTCGTCCAGGTTGCACGAATTGCAAAGGAACAGCTCGTACAGTTCTGTCCTATCAACAGTGGCGTTGCCGTAATAGTCATACGGGTCAGTGGGGTTGATGAAGACCCCGTGGCCCAGCGTATGCTCCAACGGCAGCAAGCCATCAGGCGACATTTGCACGACACCCTCGATGGTGTCGGGCTGCAGGTTCTTGATGACGAACCCGCAATTTTGCGCCTGCGCGCTGAAGCTCAGAAGCCCCAGCAGAATGCTCAGAAAGCAAATTGATAATAGTTTTTTCATACTGTTTTTGTTTAATTTGTAATTTATATTATTTATTTTTCTCTACTCGATTCGTTTTTTGCCTTTAAGTCAACACTATACATTACTTTACACTATACATAATTTTTAACCTGCAAAAATACATTTTTTTTCCATTGTTTGTCTTTTCGCAATGTTTTTTTTCGATTTTTTTGAAATTTTCCCTAACTTACTTATATACAGCTTCTTATCTGCATCGTCTCAGTTATTAAAACTTTTCAACAGGGTATCAACAGTCGCGAAGGGCAGTCAATTCCGCCGTTCCTCCCCCATTTCCCGTATATCTTCTTATACGAAAAGGGGTGGGGTTGGTTACATGGTTAGGGGTTACATGGTTAGAGGGTTAGGGATGGCATACAGTTGCCATAGTGATGCCATAGTGATGCCATACTCCTTAGTATGGCAAAGCTATGGGAAAGCTATGGGAAAGGTATGGGAAAGGTATGGGAAAGCTATGGGAAAGGTATGGGAAAGCTATGGGAAAGGTATGGGAAAGGTATGGGAAGTGCTTGGCAGGGTGCCGGGGTGGCGGAAGGTGATAAGATATATATTATCATATATAGGAATAGCGTAAAGGGGCGATTTTGGTATCTATCCATCATTTGTGTGTGGGCTTGATTACCACCTCCCGGCCTCCCACAACTGGGGGAGGAGTCCAACGACTGCAATGTGAGAAACTGTTAGGGGAGGTCGGTACCACCCCTCGCCATTTGGACAGGGGCAAGGGGGTGAGGTTAATGACGAACAAGCGCGCGAACGATAGATGATTAACCCTCTAACCCTGCCCCCCTACCGCACAATCTTGAACTCCGTCCTACGGTTGGTGGCGCGGCCGGTGTCGGTGGTGTTGTCGGCGATGGGCACGCGCTTGCCGTAGCCCTTGTACTGCAGCCGCGCGGCGGGGATGCCCTTGCCCACAAGGTAGTCATAGACCGCCTTGGCCCGGTTCTCGGAAAGACGGTCGTTGTAGTCGTCGGTGCCCTGGTCGTCGGTGTGGCCGCCGATCTCAATGCGGATGTCGTTGGTGCGCAGGTAGTCGGCAAGCTTGTCCAGCTCCACAAACGACTCGGGCTTGAGCTCGGTGCGGTCGAAGTCGAAGAAGACGTTCTTGAGCGTGACCACGGTGCCCACGTCGGTGGGCTGCAGGAGGATGTCCTTCAGAAAGGGCGAAAGTTCGGAGTAGGACTTCTCGACCTGGAAGTTCTCGGAGTAGAAGGGGTAGTCGGGATGGGAGACGTTGAGCAGGACGTTGCCGCCGGTGTGGATGCAGGCCAGGTAGCCGCCAGTCTGCGGGTCGGAGGTGGTGGAGGTCAGCAGCTGCCGGGTGTTCAGGTCGATCATCTCGATGCGGGCGGCCAGCGGGTCGCCAGTGAAGGCATCACGCACATGTCCCTTGATGTAGGTGACGGGGTTGGGGCGCAGGCCGTCGTCGAGCACGAAGCTGTAGAGGTCGAGGCCGCCGTAGCCGCCCCCCTTGTCGGAGGAGATGTAGGCCATGGTGCCGGTGGCGTTGATGAAGATGTTGATTTCGTCGGCGGGCGAGTTGAGGGGGTAGCCCATGTTGCGGGGCTCGCTCCAGCTGCCGTCAGCCTGGAGGGTCGTGTAGTAGAGGTCGTAGCCGCCCATGCCGACGCGGCCGTTGGAGGCGAAGTAGAGGGTGCGGCCGTCGCTGTGGATGAACGGGGCGGCGTCGTCACCCGGGGTGTTGACGGCGGGGCCGAGGTTCTCGGGGATGGAAAACTCCCCCTCGGCGGTCATGGTGGTCTTCCAGATGTCCATTCCGCCGAAGCCGCCGGGACGGGAGGAGGCGAAATAGATGGTCATGCCGTCGGCGGCCATGGAGGGCTGGCTTTCCCAGGCCTGCGTGTTGACGGGCAGTCCGAAGTTGCGGGGCCGCGACCACCGTTCGCCGATGCGCTTGGCCCAGTAGAGGTCGCAGCTGCCCATCCCGAAGTCGGCGTCGCACATCGTGTAGAGCAGATACTTGCCGTCGGGGGAGAGGCACTGCGCCCCCTCGTTGTAGCCGGTTTTCACGGGCGACCCGAGCGGCTCGCGGGGCAGCCAGTCGCCGTCGCCGCCCTTCCGGCTCGCGTAGAGGTCCTCCTCGTTGAGGCAGAAGGCGCACACGGTCTGCTGGTCGCGGGGGCGTTTCACGGTGAAGACAATCTCGGCATCGTCGGCGGTGATGGCCGCGAGGTACTCGTCCCACTCGGAGTTCACCCCCGGACCGAGGTTCACGAGTTCGAAACTGTGCGGATGCTTCATCGCCTCGATGGCGAAACGGCAGTCGGCAATCGTTTTCTGCGCGTCAGGGTGCACGTCGGAATACTGGAGGCCCTTCTGGAGGAAGAGCTGCAGCGTGCGGAGTGCGTATTCGTAGTCGCCGCACTTCGCACCCTCGTTGCCGGCGATGTAGTAGAGCATCGGGTCGGGGTCGCCGATGAGATCGATGGCACGCTGGTAGCAGAGCTTGGCGGAGTCGGACTGGAGACGGAAATTGTAGATGTCGCCCTTCATGACATAGATGTCGGGGTAGCCGGGATCCTTGGCCTGCGCCTGGTCGAGGTAGCCCATCGCCTTGTCGAAATCCTGCGCCTGCATGGCCTGGACAGCCTTCGTGCACAACGCCGCGGCCTTGGAGGGCTTCTGGGCAGACAACTCCACAGGCAGAGCTGCCGTCAGGATTGACATCATTACCATATATACTATCTTTAATTTATGGGTCATTCTTCGACGATTTGGTGGTTTTGGATTTGTGATTTGGGACTTGGGATGTGTGATTTGGGATGTGGGTCAGATGATGACGCAAAAGATGCGGGTTCCGTTGAACTCCACCCATTCGGGTTCGCGGTCCGCTTTGTTTTTCGAGAAGTCGAAGGTGACGAGATAGCCTTCGTGCCTGCCCCGGACGGCCAGGTATTCGGAGAGCTGCTCCAGACCTGTGCGTTCGTACTTGTCACCGCGCCAGA
This sequence comes from uncultured Bacteroidales bacterium, assembly GCA_905235135.1. GTDB lineage: Bacteria > Bacteroidota > Bacteroidia > Bacteroidales > WCHB1-69 > F23-D06. The sequence goes on along the minus strand of CAJOKR010000025.1, from coordinate 36,254 downwards.
TTTTCAGCTCCACCACGAACTCCTCCCTTCCGTAGGTCACGACGAGGTCCATGCGGCGGTTGTCGCGGGTCTGCGGCTCCACGTAGTAGAACCCCGTGCCATTGATGATGGGTTTCAGGAAGCTCAGGAAGATGAGACGACCCTGCCGTTCGAGGAACTTGCCGTCCTCCTTGCGGTACTCCTCGCGCATCAGGTCACGGAAACGTTCCAGCACAAACTGCATATCCAACCTATTGTCCTTTACATAGTTATATATCGGTCTCAATTTCCCCATGTCGGCAATGTTCTGCTCGGCAATGAAATAGTTGTTCAGCACCTCCTCGAAGATGATGTTGTGAATACTGACCTTGCGGCTGGAATCGTACTTGATGATGCTGAACATGGTCGCAAATTCCATCACCGGATTGTTGGGGTCGTAATTGATGGTATCTCCCAGAATGGAGAGCGAATATACAAACTGCTTCAGTTCCGGATAGTTTTCCAGATTTTTGGTCAGACTGGTAAAAAGGGTGTTTTTGTTGAAAATGGTGGCTTTGGCGGCATTCTGCACCCCCTCTACCGTCCAATCCAGATTCAGTTCTTCGTCAATCACCTTGCAAAGCTTGCTCACCAGGAATGGATACCCATTCGTGTATTTGTAAATCTCCTCGCTGACGGCGCGGATGTCCATGCCCGTACGCACGTCGCGCTCGTAGTCGCCGAGCATCTGCGCGATCTCCTCCGCGTGGAAAGTCATATCGACATTGAAGTCGGCAGCGATGTTCCACGGGGAGTTGTACTTACTTTCATCATCTGAACGAATCTTGAGCTTGAGGTTCTTCACATCATACACGCCCGCAAGAATCACACTATAAAATGTGGAATTCATGCCGTTATCCTCCCGACGGAGATACAAATTTCTAAGCATTCCAAGAAACTTTACAAACAACTGATTATTCGAGCTTTGGTCCACCTCGTCAATTAGCAAAACGACGGGTTGCGCAGATATTTGACAAAAGCGGCAGATATCTTCACTCAACGTATCCAAATCCGAATCTTTAGCACCTGCCTTTTCCCAGTATTCTTTGAGAAACAGATTCTCTGCAGCTTCAGGAATCTCCCGACCCATCAATTTCGAGAACATTCTTGAAAAGGATACCTCAGAAAAGAGAGATCCCCCACCCCCTCGAAACTAGTCTTGATTATCAGATATTTACCCGACAACCTACGACGAATGGCCTGCAAAGTAGTCGTTTTCCCGTACTGGCGTGCGCGGTTGATGGTGAAATAACTGCCCTTGTCGATGAGGCGTTCCACCGCCGCGAACCGCTCAGGCGAGTCCACCATGTAATGCCGCTCGGGATTACAACTACCTGTAATGTTAAATTCTTTCCGCATATTATATCATCATTTCATCGTCTCATCGTCTCATCATAAAAAGCTTCAATAACCAATAACCAATAACCTATAACCTATAACCTATAACCTATAACCTGTTTTTCGCTCGTTCCCAATATTCGTCCATTTCGGCGAGGGTCATGTCTGTGAGCTGGCGGCCGTCGGCTTTGGCCATCTGCTCGAGGAGTTGGAAGCGGTGCATGAATCTGCGGTTGGTCTTTTCGAGGGCGTCTTCGGGGTGGACGTCGAGGAAGCGGGCGTAGTTGATGAGGGAGAAGAGCACGTCGCCGAACTCCTCCTCCACCCTGTCGTGACTTCCGCCGTTGCGGACCTCCTCCTGCAGCTCGCCGAGTTCCTCCTGCACTTTGTCCCATACCTGGTCGCAGTTGTCCCAGTCGAAGCCCACCCCGCTGACCTTGTCCTGGATGCGGTAGGCCTTGGTGATGGCAGGCATACCGGAGGGGATGCCGCCCAGCACGGAACGGTTGCCCTCCGTCTGCAGTTTGATCTTCTCCCAGTTGTCGTGCACCTGATCGGCCGAGTCGGCTTTCACCTCGCCATAGATGTGCGGATGCCTGCGTATCAGCTTCTCGCACAGCTGGTTAAGGACATCTTTCACCTCGAACAGGTTTTGCTCGGACGCGACTTTCGAGTAGAAGACGATGTGCAGCATCAGGTCGCCGAGCTCCTTGCACATATCGTTGTAGTCCTTCTCGATGATGGCATCCGCCAGCTCGAAGGTCTCCTCCACGGTCAGGTTCCGCAGCGTGTCGAAGGTCTGCGCCCGGTCCCACGGACACTTCTCGCGCAGCTCGTCCATGATCTCCAGCAACCGCCGGAAACCCGCGAGCGCCTCTGCGTATTTATCGGTTTGTTCCATATTTTTTGGCTTTTGGCTATTGGCTTTTGGCTGTTGGCTTTTGGCCGCTAACTGCTAACTGCTAACTGCTAACTGTTAATAGGCGCGTGCGAACAACACCCTCTGATGCGACGGCTTCCCGGTGAGGATGCACTTGCCTTCCTCCTGCGGGTTGTTGAACGGGATGCAGCGGATGGTCGCCTTGCAGAGGTCCTTGATCTTCTCCTCGGTCTCGGGGGTGCCGTCCCAGTGGGCATAGACGAAGCCGGGCTTGTTGTCGAGCAGATCGACGAACTCGTCCCAAGTGTCGGCCTTGTAGGTGTGTTCCTCCCTGAATTTCAGGGCCTTGTTGAAGAGGTTCTGCTGGATTTCGTCCAAAAGCTGCTGGATGTGTTCCACGAGCGTGTCGAAGGAGACGTTGTACTTCTCCATCGTGTCGCGGCGGGCGACCTCAGCCTCGTTGTTCTCCAGGTCCTTGGGTCCGATGGCCACGCGCACGGGCACGCCCTTGAGTTCGTACTCGTTGAACTTCCAGCCGGAACGCTTGGTGTCGTCGTTGTCGAACTTCACGGAGATGCCGAGGGCTTTCAGTTTCTGCACGAGCGTATCTGCCTTTGCGGCAATCTGTTGGCGTTGTTCATCGTTCTTGTAGATAGGCACGATGACCACCTGGATGGGAGCCAGCACAGGCGGCAGCACAAGGCCGTTGTCGTCGGAGTGGGTCATGATGAGCGCGCCGATGAGACGGGTGGAGACGCCCCAGGAGGTGGCCCACACGTATTCCTGCTCGTTCTGCTGGTTGAGGAACTTCACGTCGAAAGCCTTGGCGAAGTTCTGTCCGAGGAAGTGGGAGGTGCCGGCCTGCAGGGCCTTGCCGTCCTGCATGAGGGCCTCGATGCAGTAGGTGTCGAGGGCGCCGCCGAAACGCTCGTTCGGGGATTTCACGCCCATGATGACGGGGATGGCCATGTGTTTCTCGGCGAAATCGGCATAGACGTGGATCATCTTGTCGGTTTCCTCCAAGGCTTCCTCGCGGGTGGCGTGGGCGGTATGGCCCTCCTGCCAGAGGAACTCGGCGGTGCGGAGGAAAAGGCGGGTGCGCATCTCCCAGCGCACGACGTTGGCCCACTGGTTGCAGAGGATCGGGAGGTCGCGGTACGACTGGATCCAGTTCTTGTAGGTGTCCCAGATGATGGTCTCGGAGGTGGGGCGCACGATGAGCTCCTCTTCGAGCTTGGCATCGGGATCGACCACCACGCCGCCGCCGTTGGGGTCGTTCTTGAGGCGGTAGTGGGTCACCACGGCGCACTCCTTGGCGAAACCCTCCACATGGCTGGCCTCGCGGCTGAAGAACGACTTCGGGATGAAAATCGGAAAATAGGCGTTGGAATGCCCCGTATCTTTAAACATCTGGTCCAGCTGACGCTGCATTTTCTCCCAAATCGCATAGCCGTAGGGCTTGATCACCATACAACCGCGCACGGAGGAGTTCTCCGCAAGGTCTGCTTTCTTCACAATGTCGTTATACCACTGCGAATAATTCTCTGCTCTTGAACAAAAATTTTTTGCCATAAACTCTTTTATAAATTAACTTTTTAGTACTTTTGCCGTCTATTTGAAAATTAGGTGCAAAAATAAAAAAATAAGAGATAAGGAGGACACTATGAAGAAACAATTTTTAATCGTTTTAAGCGTTGTAACTGGCTTATTAGCAGCCTGTTCTACAGCAAATTTTGCCTATTACGATGACATATACACGTCTTCGGGCGAAAAAGTCGTGCAAAAGGCAGCCCCCGTCTCCGCGAATACTGCCACCGCGACCCCGACCGTGGAACCCGATTCCATCATTTATGAGACTGACGAAAACGGCAACCTGCTCCGCACACTGACCTACTATCCGGGCAGCACGGAGCCGGTCATCACTACGTATATGGAAGTGGTCGATGATACGAACGCTTCGGTCGCCGCTGGCAGCTACAGTTACGACCCCGATGACTATTACGACTACTGTTACAGTTCCCGCCTCCGTCGGTTCCACACCGATGTATATGCCGGTTGGGGCTATTACGATCCCTACTTCACCAATATGTATTGGTATGATTATTATCCAGCCAGCTGGGGTTTGAGCATTTACCTGGGTTATAACTGGTGGTGGCCTGGCTACTACTACCGTCCCTACTACTATTCCCCCTATTGGTATGACTACGGTTTCCGTTACGGTTGGGGCTGGTATGACCCATACTACCACGCCTACGATCCCTGGTATCACCCGCACCATCCGTATCATCCTGGCTGCGAGCCCATCGACTACTATCACAACCACCACGACCCGAACCATGCTTACTACTATGGTCACCGCAACAACATCGGACCTTCAGTGGGCAATGGCGGAAACGGCGGCGGTCGCGGCGACCGTCCGGACGACAACAATGGACCTAACGGACCGTCAGGTGCTCACGGCAATGGCGAGACCAACAACTACTACTCCGTGACTTCCTCACCTGAAAGCTTTAACCAACGCTATGACAATCTCGCGGCAGGTACCACCGGCACTGGCAGTGCCCACAATGGCAGCAACACCAACAAACCCGTCGTTACGGGTTCCCGCACCGACATGGGCAGCAAAACCACCAATGTGAATTCTACTGATATTCAGGGACAACATAGTTACTCCGGCACCACCCCGGCAACTGGCAACTCCTCTACAAACAGACCGACCACAACTACGGTAACCTCCTCAAGATCAGAGGCTTCAACCAACAACAACGCTCGTACGGATGCCAGCACGTTCACGTCAGGCAATGCTAGCACCACTGGCACTTCGAGACCTACCACGACCACAACCAGTCCGACCTCTCAATCGTCAAGAACAGTGACGCGCACCGTGGTAACCCCCTCCAGCGTGACCACCCGTCCAGCCACCACCACGAGACCTGCTACCACCACTACCGGCAGAACGACCACAACCACGACTACCCGCCCGACGACGACCACAACCACCCGTCCGGCAACTACAACGCCCTCTTCTTCAAGAAACTACAACACCCCTTCCAGTTCTTCGAACAGCCGCAACAGCAATTCCAACTATAGCAACCCCTCGTCATCCAGCAGCCGTCCATCCTACAATAATTCTTCATCAAACAATCGTTCGAACTACAATTCCCCGTCGAGCAGCAGACCTTCGAGCAGCAGCCGCTCCAGCTATAGCAGCCCGTCCAGCAGTAGCAGCCGTTCCAGCTACAGCTCTTCTTCGAGCAGCAGCCGTTCCTCCTACAGCGGCGGCGGACACTCCAGCGGTGGAGGACATTCCAGCGGCGGTGGTTCCCACGGCGGCGGCAGACGATAGACTTAAGACGTGAGACGCAAGACGTAAGACTTGAAACCTGAAATTATAAAAAGAAACACTTGACAAATCATCAAGACTTAACGTAAGACCCCAAAGTCTTTAGTCTTACGTCACAAGTCTGTAAATCTTAAACCCTAAACCTTAAACCTTAAACCTTAAACCTTAAACCTTAAACCTTAAACCAAATACTAATGAAAAAGATAGCATCCTTTATCATCGTAATCATGGCCTTGTGCGGTGCGGTGCGCGCCCAGGGCGACTATGAGGCCTTCACCTTCTCGCAGGCCGACTATTTGGGCACGGCGCGTTTCATGGGCGCTGGTGGGGCATTCGGCGCAACGGGCGGCGACTTCTCCGCACTCAGCACCAACCCTGCATCTATCGGGTTGTTCAAGCGCAACGAGGTGACCTTCACCCCGATGATGCTCAACTTCAACTACACCGACAACTACTATTGCGGAACCAACACTCCCTCCCAAAAGTTCAAATACACCGTCCCGCAGGCCGGCATCGTTTCGGCTCACGAAATCCGTGGCGACAACAACTGGAAAAGCTGGCAGTTTGGGTTCGGTTACAACCGCATCAAGGACTTCAACGGCACGCTCCGCACCAATGCTGTTACGCATAACACCTTGATGGACATGGTGTTGAATCATGTTGATGGCATTCCCTACAACAATCTTACCGGCGACGGGTATCTGGCTTGGAACAGCTGGCTGATTGACACCATTTCGGGTACCAACGACCAATACTACAGCTTTTTCAGCGATCAGGACATCGCCCAACATGCCGTGGTAACCCGCAGCGGTGCTATCGACGAGATGGTTATCTCGGTAGGCGGCAACTACAACGACAAATTGTACATCGGCGGTACGCTGGCCTTCCCGTTCCTCAACTTCAAAGAGGCCTGTTCCTACTCTGAGGAGCCGGCCAATCAAGACAACATCAACGGTATTAGAGACTACACCCTCAATTCCGAACAGCAGAACTCGGGGACGGGCGTCAATTTCAAAATAGGTCTCATTTACCAACCCGTTGATTTCTTGCGAATTGGCGCCGCCTTCCACACTCCAACCTACTACTGGAAAGTCAGAGACAGATTTATCCGTTCGATGATCACCCACTACTCAAACGGCACTAGCAGTGAAGATTCCTACAACAACTATACTACCTTCACGCTGACCACCCCGCTGAAATTCAATGTCAACGCCTCGTTCCTCATCGCCAAGCGCGCCTTCATCGCCGCCGAGTATGAGTTCGAAGACTACAGCAAAGCCACCCTCTATGACGACCACTACGACTACATTCACGAAAATGATGCCATCCGCACGAAATACGGAGTTTCGCACACTCTCCGCGTGGGCGGTGAGATCAACGTCACGCAAGGATTTGCCCTCCGCGCCGGCTACCGGCTGAAAACCTCGCCCTACAAAATGGGGAATAGCCCTTACGACAATACCGCGCACTTCATCTCCGCCGGTCTCGGGTTTAGAGGTAAAATCATGTTCCTCGACCTCGCATACGTGCTGCGCATGAGCAAGGATGCCTACTGGTTGTTCGACGCTTACGGCACCCCCTGCGAATACAAGGCAAAGACCCACAGTGTGGTGGCTACCATTGGTTGTAAATTCTAGACTTAAGACTTAAGACTTGAGACTTACGAGACGCAAAATTTTGCGTCTCTACCAAGAACCTGAAACCTGAAAATTGAAACATCTCATCACCATCATCATCATAACTTTTACAGTCGCCCTGGGTTGTGCAAACGCCCAGGAGCGGCTTTTTGATATGCCTTGTGACGGCATTACCACCGACTTGCAGGGAAATGTCTTCGTCACACAAGGTACCAACCTGGACATGCTTCCCGCCGACGGCTCAAAACCGTTGAACTACAGCGAACAGACCAACGGCGACATCACTCGGGTGGATGCGGGCATCGCCTCCAAGATTCTCGTATTCTATCAGGAAAGCGGAACGGTTATGCTGTTAAACAACGAGTTGGCACCCATTGGAGCCCCGCTCAGCCTCTTCGAGAAATCGCTGATGACGGTTTCATTAGCGGCTATGGGAAACCCCAACAAAATTGTGCTGTACGACGAGGCCAACCAAGATCTGCTCATCACCGACCTCAGCCTGAACTTGCTCTCCAAGACACACATCACCTTCCCCGGCGAGTTTCACCCCACAGACATGCAGGTCGTCCCTGAACACCGCATCGCTCTGTTGGACACGATCCACGGCATCTGCCTCTTCGACTTCTTCGGCACTTTCGAGCGGGAAATCCCAATCCCCGGCATAAAAGCTATGCAACTGATGAAAGATCAGATCATTTATTTGAAAGATAATAAGTTGTACAGATACAGTCTGCCAACATCCTCCACCCCGATGAACGTGGAAGAAATCGAGGTCGGACACCTTTGGAACCGCATCAAGCAGTTCCACATTTTCCAGAATGCACTATATTATATTGATGAAAGGGCGCAGTTTCCTTATCGGATATGGTTTTAACAAAAAGAGCCGCAGTGCGCGGCTCTTTTTTGTTGTTTTTACTCGTGCTTATAGACCGGTAGCGGCTGGTCAATCTGCTCATTCCAGGGCAGGCCGTAGCCGCCAATCTCGTTCATGAACGGATCGGGATCGAACTGTTCGACGTTGAAGACACCCTTACCCTGCCATTTGCCGGTGAGGATCATCTTGGCGCAAAGCATCGCGGGAACGCCCGTGGTATAGGATACAGCCTGTGCACCCACTTCCTTGAAACATTCGGCGTGGTCGCAGTTGTTCCACACGTAATAGGTACGCTCCTTGCCGTCCTTGATGCCCTTGATCTGGCAACCGATGGAGGTCTGACCGTGATAGCCTTCGCCCAGGGAGGAGGGTTCCGGCAGCACCGCCTTCAGGAACTGCAACGGCACAATGTCCATACCCTTGTAGTTGATGGGCTTGATGCTGGTCATGCCGATTTCCTGCAGCACGTTCAGCACGGTGAGGTACTTTTGCCCGAAGGTCATCCAGAAACGGGCACGCTTGATGGTCGGATAACTCTTCACGAGAGACTCAAGTTCCTCGTGGTAAAGCAAATACGATTCACGGTCGCCGATATTGGGATATTCCACCGGACGGTGAATTGACATCGGGTCGATTTCCACCCACTGGCCGTTCTCCCAGTACTTGCCGCGTTGGGTGATCTCACGGATGTTGATTTCGGGGTTAAAGTTGGTGGCGAAAGCCTTACCGTGGTCGCCGGCATTGCAATCCACGATGTCGAGATAGTGCATTTCGTCGAAATAGTGCTTGGCAGCGTATGCAGTGTAGATACTGGTTACACCGGGGTCGAAACCGCAACCGAGAAGGGCCATGATGCCGGCCTCTTTGAAACGATCGTGGTAAGCCCATTGCCAGCTGTACTCGAATTTCGCTTTGTCGCGGGGCTCGTAGTTGGCCGTGTCCATGTAGTTGGTCTTGGTAGCCAGACAGGCGTCCATCAGCGGCAAATCCTGATACGGCAGGGCCACATTAATCAGCAGGTCCGGTTTGTAGCTTTCAAGCAGACGGATGGTCTCCTCCACATTGTCGGCATCCACCTGGGCGGTCTGGATGCGGTTGTCGCCAATATGTGCAGCGATGGCGTCGCATTTCGCCTTTGTGCGCGAGGCCAGCATGATTTCGGTGAAAACTTCCGGTACGGAAGCACATTTGTGAGCCACGACGGAACCAACGCCGCCCGCTCCGATGATGAGTACTCTTGCCATATTCAATATATTTATTAATGAAACATTCGTTCGGATTCAGACTGCAAAGATACATTTTTTAGGCAATAGGCATAAGGCAATAGGCAATAGAAAAAAGAACAGTTTCCATAAACCTTAAACATTAAACCTTAAACCATAAAAATTGTACTTTTGCCATTCCAAAAAAGAAAGGACATTATGAGAAATAACATCGTCAAAATCTTCTGTATCTTACTGATACTCTGCATAGTGACAACCGGATGTTGGAAGAAGAAGAAACCGGTGGATGTGGCCAAGCCTGCGCTGACCGAGGAGCAGTTGAAGACCGCCGAGAGTGTTGAAATCAACCTGCTGCGCTACGAGCAGGACCTGTTTAACATCGACCAAGCCAATATGGCGGCGGAATTTGCAAAGATGTACGGCAAATATCCCGACAACATCATCGCCAAGGGCGCGTGGAACAACCCAGAGATGCTGCAGTTCATCAGAGATTTTATCAACGATCCTGTCATCCAGGAGATTTACAAGGAATCTGAGACACAATACGGTGTTATGTCGGACTTCAAGAAGGAAATCACCCCCGCACTGACGCTCTACCTGACGCATTTCCCCGATGAGACGATTCCCGATTTCTGCACGTTGGTAACCGGCATCGACTTCCAAATGCCGCAGGTTTTCGGTTATAAGAACACCATCTTCATCTGTCTCGACATGTACCTCGGCAAAGACTGCAAATTCTACGGGCAGGCCGGAATGCCTAAATACATCGCCGCCCGCTGCGACAAGAAGTACATGGCCACCGACTGTTTCTCCAAAGCGCTGGTTTACAAGCATCTGCCCGAAAAGACGCTGGTCACGTTGTTAGACAACATGGTGGATGCAGGGAAGAAGATGCTGTTCACGCAGACGATGTTCCCGTCCACCGATCCGCAGGATATCTTAGGTTACAGCAAGGAGCAGTACAAATGGGCGTTGTCGCACGAGTCAGCGATTTGGCACCGGATGATTGAGAAGAATCTGGTATATGACAACAGCGACGATGTGGTGCGGAGGATGATGGATGAGGCACCCTTCACCCGCGATTTCGGCAACGATTCCCCCGGCCGCATAGGCGTGTTCATCGGTTTCCAGATTGTGCAAAGCTACATGAAGAACCATCCCGGCACCACGCTGAAGGATCTCATGAAGATGACTGACAGCCAGAAGTTCTTGAAGGAGTCGGGGTATAAGCCAGCGTAAGTCAGGAGTAGAGACGCAAAATTTCGCGTCTCTATTAAATGTCAATCAATTGACAATTAATACAATAATAACTTATCAACAATTAACACTTGATAACTTTTTAGAAAAAGGTGTTTAAAACGCTTTTTTTGGTTGTATTTTTGCCGTGAACTTAAAACTTAATATTATGTCAGGAATTAACAAAGTAATCCTCGTGGGTCATTTAGGAAAAGACCCGGAAATCAGAACATTTGAAAGCGGCATCAAGAAGGCTACCTTCTCGTTGGCAACGACCGAAATCCGTAAGGACAAGGACGGCAACCGCATTGAAACGACCGAGTGGCACAACATTGTGATGTGGCGCAACTTGGCAGAGCTGGCGGAGAAGTATCTCCGGAAAGGCCGGCAGATCTATGTGGAGGGCCGTTTGCGCACCCGCAACTGGGACGACGCAAACGGCGTGAGGCACTACTTCACAGAGGTAGAGGCCAACACGTTCCTCTTCTTGTCGCCAAAGGAGAGCTACGGTCCGACCGTGACGCAGGTACCCAACCAGACAGTTGTAATGGCACCGCCGCCACCGCAACCTACCCCACCGGAACCCAGCGTGCCGGACGAGAGCTTCTCGGATGACATGCCATTCTGATGAGACGAAAAAAAACGGCGGTCAAGGACCGCCGTTTTTTACAATTTCTCTTTCGCCAGTATCAGCGCCTCCGCGACCGCATTGGCAACCCCATCGGGATTCTTGCCGCCGGCCATGGCGAGCGTCGGATGACCGCCGCCACCGCCCTGGATCAGCTTGCCAGCCGCACGCACCAACGTCGGGGCATCAACCCTGTCGGTCAGGTTCGTGCTGATTGCTACTGCCAGATTCGGCTTGCCGTCGTGAACGCTGCCCAAAACCACCACGTGGTTGTCGCCCTCACGCAACTGCAAGGCGACCTGCCGCAGCATATCGGCGGAGTAGTCGGTAACCTTCGACATGAAGAGCACCCCGTTGACCTCTTCGGCATTCTCCATCAAGGATTTGCCGAACTCTATGGCCATCTGCCGGTCGATGTCCTCCATCTTCTTGCGCAACACCTGGCAGTCGTCCTGCAACTTCTGCACCGACTGCATCAAGTTGGAGGCATTCAGCATGGCTTTCAGCTGCGCGATGGTATTCTGATCTTCGTAAACGAGGTTCTCGGCAGCCTCGCCGGTCACCGCTTCAATACGGCGTACACCGGCGGCCACCGCACCCTCGGACACGATCTTGAAGAGGCCGATGTTGCCCGTCGCAGAGGTATGCGTACCACCGCAAAGTTCCACCGCATCGCCGAACTGGATCACGCGGACAGTCTTGCCGTACTTTTCACCGAAAAGGGCTATGGCACCACGCTCGCGAGCCTCCTCAATCGGCACATCGACAAACTCCTGCAACGGCAGGTTCTGACGGATCATGGCGTTGACCATCTGTTCAGCTTTGCGCAGTTCCTCATCCGTCACCTTGGCAAAGTGCGAGAAGTCGAAACGCAGGCGATCGGAGGCCACCATGGAACCTTTTTGTTCCACGTGCGTGCCTAAGACCGCACGCAACGCGTGGTCAAGCAGGTGCGTGGCCGAGTGGTTGTTGGCTGTCTTCTGCCGTTTCATCTCATCGATGTGCGCGGTGAAATCAGCCGCCACATCGTTCGGAATCTTGTTGGCATGATGAATGACCAGATTGTTCTCCTTCGTGGTATTATAGATGTCCACCGTCTCCGTGCCATTGGTCAACGCGCCAGTATCTCCCACCTGACCACCAGATTCCGCATAGAACGGAGTCTTGTCAAGCACAATCTGGAAATAGGTCTTGTTCTTGGCGGTCACTTGTCTGTATTTCACAATCTTGCAAGCGCAAGAGGGTTCCTTATAACCCACAAACTCGGTGGGATTTTCCTGCGGGATAAGCTCCACCCAGTCGCCGGCGGAAATGGACGTGGCGGCACGGGAACGCTCTTTTTGCTGACGCAAACCTTCGGCAAATCCAGCCATATCGACCGTCAGGTTCTTCTCGGAAGCCATCAGGCAAGTCAGATCGATCGGGAAACCGTAAGTGTCGAACAACTCGAAGGCAAAGTCACCGTCGATCACGGTGCTGCTGCCCATCTTTTTGACGTAGTTCTCGAACTTCAAGATGCCGGAATCGAGGGTCTTGAGGAAGGAGTTCTCTTCCTCGCGGATAACATTCTCAATAAGCTGCTGCTGCGCCTTGATTTCCGGGAACTGGTGACCCATCTGCGCTACGAGGTCAGCGACCAGAGTATTCATGAATGGTTCCTTGAAGTTGAGGAAGGTGAAACCGTAGCGGATAGCACGGCGCAGGATACGACGAATGACGTAACCGGCACCCGTGTTGGAAGGCAGCTGCCCGTCAGCGATAGCGAAAGTGACAGCACGCAAATGATCTGCAACTACGCGCAGAGCCACATCCACATCGTGTTTCTCGCCATAGCGGACGCCTGCTTTCTGGGCAATCTTTTGGATAATCGGCTGGAAAACGTCCGTGTCGTAGTTGGACTTCTTGTTCTGCACGGCCATACAAAGACGCTCGAAGCCCATGCCTGTATCGACATGCTTGGCAGCCAGCGGGTGCAACTCGCCGGAAGCCACACGGTTGAACTGCATAAACACGAGGTTCCATATTTCGATGACTAACGGGTTGTCCTTGTTTACCAGCTCAGCACCGGGAATCTTGGCGCGTTCATCATCGTCGCGCAGGTCAATGTGGATTTCCGAGCAGGGACCGCACGGACCAGTATCGCCCATCTCCCAGAAGTTATCCTTCCGGTTGCCCTTCAGGATGCGGTCTTCCGGCAGGTAAGCCTTCCAGAAGTCGTAAGCCTCCTGGTCGAACTCGGTACCGTCCTTCTCATCGCCGGCGAAAACCGTAGCGTAAAGGCGGGACTTGTCGAGTTTCATCACCTCGGTAAGGAACTCCCATGCGTAGGCGATGGCCTCTTTCTTGAAATAGTCGCCAAACGACCAGTTGCCGAGCATCTCGAACATGGTGTGGTGGTAGGTATCACGACCAACCTCCTCCAAATCGTTGTGCTTGCCCGAAACGCGCAGACATTTCTGCGAATCGGCCACACGCGGGTACTCGCGAGCGACATTGCCAAGGAAAATATCCTTGAACTGGTTCATGCCGGCGTTGGTGAACATCAAAGTGGGATCATTCTTCACCACCATCGGCGCGGAAGGCACGATATGGTGGTCTTTGGACTTGAAGAAGTCCAGAAAAGCAGTGCGTATTTCGTTAGATGTCATACTCGTTAAAATTAAGCGGCAAAAGTACAATTTTCTTGGGGAAAAAAGGAGGGTAGTGCGAAAATTTTCAGCAGAACGAGTCTGTGGGGCCATCTGTGTCCCGCAGATGTGGAACGGGATCGTTTATGTGTTGGAAAATATTGTATTTTTGCACGATTGAAAAATGTCCTTATGCTGACTCTATCGCAATTAGAACAATACCTTTCCAAAGCGGCATGGATTCTTAAAGGTCCTGTAGATGCGGCTGATTTTAAAGTGTATATATTTCCATTGCTTTTCTTTAAGCGGATTTCCGATGTGTATGACGAAGAGTATAACGAAGCATTATCGGAAAGCGAAGGCGATCACGAATATGCTTCTGGTGCAGAAATGCATCGATTTATCATCCCCAAAGGCTGTCATTGGAACGATGTTCGGGCTGTAACAACCAATGTAGGCAGTGCCATCAAAGGGGCTTTTTCGCAAATTGAACAGGCCAATCCACAATATTTGGCTAATATTTTCGGTGATGCCGCTTGGACCAACAAGGACAAGCTTTCTGACGAACTGCTATGCCGCTTGATTGAGCATTACTCTCAATACAACCTTTCCAATTCCAATGTGGAACCCGATGTTTTGGGCAGAGCTTACGAGTATCTCATCAAGATGTTTGCTGACCAAACTAACAAAAAAGCGGGAGAGTTTTACACGCCACGCTCGGTGGTGCACCTGATGGGATTGATTGTAAATCCGCAACAAGGCGAAACCATCTACGACCCTGCTTGCGGTACTGCAGGAATGTTGTTAGAATGTGTCGAACAGGTGAAGCAAAACGGCGGCGACTTCCGCACACTTAAACTATACGGACAGGAGAAGAACCTGACCACCTCCACCATTGCCCGTATGAACATGTTCTTGCACGGCATCGAGGATTTTCATATTGAACGCGGCGACACACTTCGCGAGCCCAAATTCTTCAAGTACGACCATCTGCAACAGTTCAACATTGTCATTGCCAATCCACCTTTCTCGTTAAGCAACTGGGGTGCAGACATCTGGGCTGATGACATTTACGGTCGTAACATTGCAGGCACACCGCCCAAAGGCAATGGCGATATGGCCTGGGTGCAGCACATGGTGAAATCGATGGACGAAAAGACCGGACGCGTGGCGGTGGTGCTGCCACATGGGGCATTGTTCCGTAAAAACGCTGAAGCCAAGATTCGATCCGTGCTGTTGGAAAAAGATCTGTTGGAAGCCGTCATCGGTTTGGGAGAAAATATCTTTTATGGCGCTACTTTGTCAGCCTGCATTCTGGTTTTCCGCGCACAGAAAGAGAAATCCCGAAAAGGCAAGTTCCTGTTTATTGACGCTGCCGACCAAGTAAGAAAAGGACGCGCACAGAACACTTTGGAGCAAGAACATATTGAGACTATTTATCAATGGTACGCCGACTTCAAGGATGTAAAAAATCATGTTAAAGTGGCTGACATTGAAGAGATTAAGTCTAACGGATACAATTTGAACATACCGCTTTATGTGGAAAAGGAGATGACCGACAACCTGCCGACCTTAGAAGAGGTCAAAGCCCAGCTGAAGACTGCCGTCAAAGAAGCGCAAGAGGCCGAGGAGCATTTTATTCACCTGCTAAATGAGTTTGCGAAATGACACAGAAAGAATTGGAATCCTACCTCTGGGGTGCTGCCACCTACCTTCGCGGTTTCATTGATGCCGGCGACTACAAGCAATACATCTTCCCCCTGCTTTTCTACAAGCGCATTTGTGATGTTTATGACGAAGAATATGAAGACGCGATGGCCGAAAGTGATGGCGACCTCGAATATGCCGCTTTCGATGAAAACCACCGTTTCAAAGTGCCTGCTGAGGCTCACTGGAAACAAGTGCGACAGGTAACCGTAAATGTGGGACAGGCCATCAGCAATGCCTTGAACGCCATCCAGAAAGTCAATGCGCAACAACTGCAGGGCATTTTCGGTGATGCCGAATGGACCAACAAAGAACGTCTTTCGGATGCGATGCTGTGCCAACTCATCGAGCACTTCTCAAGCAAGAATCTCAATATCAAGAATGTGCCGAATGACGAATTAGGCAATGCCTACGAGTTTCTCATCAAGAAATTTGCCGACGACAGCGGACACACGGCTGCCGAGTTTTACACCAACCGCACGGTGGTACGGCTGATGACTTTGATTGCCGACCCGCATGAGGGCGACAGTGTGTATGACCCCACCTGCGGCAGTGGCGGTCTGCTGCTCAACTGTGCCATGATGCTCAAAGAACAAGGCAAAGAATACCGCACCTTGCGCCTTTACGGACAGGAAATCAACCTGATAACCTCGGGTATCGCCCGAATGAACATGTTGCTGCACGGTTTTGAGGAGTTCAACATTGTGCGCGGCAACACTTTGAGCAACCCGATATTTATGGAATACGACGAACTCCAGAAGTTCGACATTGTGTTAGCCAATCCGCCATACTCCATCAAAAGCTGGGACCAGGCCACCTTTACCAACGACCCGTATGGCCGCAATATCTGGGGCACACCGCCTCAAGGCTGCGCCGACTATGCCTTCCAGCAGCACATCATGAAGAGCCTGAAGCCCGACACAGGGCGTTGCATTGTGCTCTGGCCGCACGGCATTCTGTTCCGCGATGCCGAACGCGAGATGCGACGCAAGATGATTGAGAGCGACTGCGTGGATTGCGTTATCGGACTGGGACCGAATCTGTTCTACAACTCGCCAATGGAGGCATGCTTACTGATCTGCCGTATGCAAAAGTCCTCCGATCGTCGTGGCAAGATTCTCTTTATCAACGCTGTGGACGAAGTAAGGCGCGACAAAACCATCAGTATGCTCGAAGAGAAGCATATCGATAAGATTTTCAAGGCATACAAAGAATACAAGGACATCCCCGGCTTCGCCAAAGTGGTGAAAAACGAGCAGATTCTGGAAAACGACGCCACGTTGAACATTTCGCAGTATGTGTCGCGATTGGAGGTAACAGATGATGTGCCAAAACAGACTTTGGAAGAATTATTGGAAGAATGGGAAAAGAACAAAGTGCAATTGTATGAGGGAATGAACAAACTTTTAGAGGATTAGAAAACAAATTTTTGGCAATATTTGTTAGTATTGCCAAAAATTTGTATCTTTGCCGAAATTTGTTACGATGACTAAAACCCACAAAAGGACAGCATTTGTAGACGCTTTCAGTTCATTGGAATCTTTTACCACGGCTGATATTGCTGCTTTTTTTCGGAAAGAAGAACCTGAGATGAAGCAGACAACCATCAACTGGCGGGTGTACAAAATGATTCAGGACGCCGTCATTGTGCGAACTTCGAGAGGGCATTTCAGAATAGGAAACAAAAAGTCCTTCACTCCTGTTTTGGACAAGAACCTTTCAACTGTTGCCAAACAGATTCGCAAACAATTTCCTTTTGTATCTTTCTCTGTATGGGATTCGGCTGTCCTAAATTCACTCGCACAACATTTATCCAATAAATGTTTTTACATCATAGAAGCGGAAAAAGATGCGGTTGAAACGGTTTTCCACTTCCTGCAAGAAAAAAAGAAAGTAGTATATCTCAATCCTACAGAAAACATCGTGGAGAATTACGTTCATTCAGAAATCGCCAAACCATTCATAGTAAAGAACCTGATTAGCGAAGCTCCAACTGTTCCTGTCAATAACATAGTCACTTCATCCATTGAAAAAATATTGGTGGATGTTTATTGTGACACGAATATTTTTCAGGCTTACCAAGGGAATGAACTGCATTTGATTTACACTAATGCTTTTTCGCAGTACTCCATAAACCAAGGAAAACTTTTGAGATACGCAAGTAGAAGAGGCAAAAAGGAGGAAATCCAAAATATGATTCTGCAAATCAACGGCAATATTTATTGATTATTGCCAAAAATTTGAACCGTTATGATAGAAAAAGAACGCTTAAATATTGATTGGATTGAGAAGGTCTCGAAAGCGAACCGGAAAGCCGACAAGATTCTTGTGGAAAAGGTAATCCGTGCGTTTCTTTTGCTTGAAGGCCTGGCGCTGTCCGAGATTCCTTTTGTTTTCAAAGGCGGAACTTCATTGATGTTGATAACCAATTCCAACCGACGTTTATCCGTTGATATTGACATTGTAATACCAGGAACCGTTGACGAGTTTGAAAAGGGCTTGACAGTCATCGCCGACAAACAAGGTTTCTTACGAATGGAGCCCCAAGAAAGGGCGGCAACAACCACTGTTCCCAAACATCATTACAAGTTCTTTTATACACCTATCCACAAAACATCACAGGACGAAGAATACATTTTGTTGGATGTCTTATTTGAACAGACACCTTATTGCACGGTTTTGAAGAAAGAGATCGTCTCGAAATTCATCCCTGTAATAGATCCGCTTACATCCGTTGATGTCCCCTGCGCCGAAGATTTGCTTGGCGACAAACTTACAGCCTTTGCACCAAACACAACAGGAATCCCATACTTCAAAAATGGCAAAAGCATGAGTATGGAAATCATCAAACAGCTATACGATGTAGGCTGCTTGTTCGACCTCAGCAACGAGATGGAGATTGTAAGAAAAACTTTTGAGCGGATAGCTCAGAAAGAAATTGGATACCGAAGCGGGACAATGGTGGTTACTGATGTGTTAGAAGATATTTTCCAGGCCTCGCTATGTATCAGCTCTCGCGGTGCAATGGGCAAAGGCAACTTCGAAGAACTGCAGAACGGCATAAAACGGGTGAAAGGTTTTATTTTTTCAGAGTCGTACCATATTGAGGATGCAATAGTTTCAGCGTCAAAAGCAGCGTACTTGTCCGCACTAATTGCCACAAATGCCACAAAGATTGAGAAATACGCCAACCCTTTGCAAGTGAAAGACTGGACAATTTCCGATTTGGCGTATAACACCCTCAACAAACTGAAGAAAACCAACACGGAAGCATTCTTTTATTGGCATAAGGCTATATGCCTAATTAAAAACGAACAAGAGAAGCAATGAACGAACTACACATAGATAAAACCCACTGGAAGAGAACCAAAATCGGTGATTTGTTGTATAAAACAGAATACAACGACAAGGAGAATGCATCTAAACAATACTCCAAGTTCATAAAAATGGAGCATTTGGATGCAAACTCCCTGAACATCCATCGTTGTGGAGATTCATCTGTTGAGGATATTCCGCCCACATTCTATAAGATTTTCAAGAAAGGACAAATTCTTTATCCAACAAGAAATCCTCAATTAAGACGCGCAGCTCTTGCCTCATTTGACGGTATTTGCGGAGAGAAAACACTAACATTGAGTTTGATTGAAGGTTGTGAAGGGTATATTCCTTTTATTGCGCATGTCTTTCATTCCAGTGCATTTATCGAATATGCTACAAATGCTCGAATTGGCTCAACAAACCCACACATTCGTTGGCGTGATGTGGCCGATTACGAATCTCCCGCCCAAGGCCGAGCAGAAGCGCCTTGCCGAGCTGCTCTGGGCTGCCGACGAGGTGGTGGAGAAGGAGAAGAGGGAGAGGGAAAAGGTGGAGGAATACAAATACTTACTTGTCTCATCAACCATATTAAATGGGTATAAAACAATTGTTCTAAATGATTTAGGGAAAGTAATTCGTGGCGTAAGTTACAAGCCTGAACAAGTAAAAAAAGAAGAAGATTTTGACTCATTTATGTTGTTGCGTTCCAATAATATATCATCAAACTTCACAACAAATTATGACGAAGTATATTTCATTGATGAAAGTATCCTCAAAAACGAACAAGAGCTGCAGTTGGGAGATATTATTATTTGTATGTCAAATGGAAGTAAAGAGCTTGTTGGCAAAGCATCAGAAATAACTGCCTTACCAACTAAGAAAACTTCAGTGGGTTCATTTTGCGCCATCTTTAGGTCAAATCCTGACGCTAAAATTTCAAAGTACCTATTCCAAAGTATAGAATATAGGAAACAGATTGCTTTATTGTTGTCGGGAAGCAACATCAACAATTTAAAGCCATCTGATATTGAAAGCATTGCTTTTAATATCAAAGCAAACATTGAGACAACAACAATTGATTCATTGAACACAATAGATGTTATTCTATCACGTTTATTTTTCCAGATTGAACAATCACAACAGATAAAACAGGAATTAATCGATAAAATAATATAAACAAAATAAACAATGAATAAGTATAAAGACATTAGAGATAGACTAATAGAAATTCAAAAAGGCAAAAATGAGCCGGATTTATTCCCCGTCCTCAAACAATTATTCATAACTAAACGATTCAACAATGTTGAAATAACCCATAGTCTAAATGAATATGGGAAAGATTTGGTGTTTAGTAAATATGATGAGGATTTAAATGATAATAATTGGTATTCCGTTGTCGTAAAAAACAAAGATGCCGAGATGAAAGATTTTGAAGACCAGGGTGAAATCATTAGGCAAATACAATTATCTTTCAAACACCCATATACTGACAGCAAAGGTGCTGAGCATTATATTAACAAAGTAATTGTGATTATAAATGGAACCATTACAAATAACGCCAAAGAGATACTGAAAAAAGACATACCCGCTCATTTAATTAACAACGTTTCCTTATGGAATTATCAAAGATTAGAAGAAGAAATCAATAATAACATTAAAGATTTGTTTTTGTCAGGCGAAACAGGCTCGCAGGAAGACTTTATTATTTCAACATATAAGAAAAACCAGATCGACAGATTGATGAAACTTGACAATGCACAAGAATTATTTTCAGGCCTTAGTATAACTCAAATCAACGATATCTTTGTTAATGTCAGAACTGCAAATCAAAAATATGAGAATGAGAAAAAAAGGTATCAAAATAACACCAATCCAGCAATACGAGAAGAAATAGATGATTCTATTTCCATCATTAACTCAAACAAACACACGATTGTCCGTGGTATCCCGACCTCAGGAAAAACACTATTGCTCAAAAGAATTGGGATAAATGCGTTAAATAATTACAAAGATATTGGCGTGTTCTGGTTTAGATTCAGAGATATCCAAATCGATAGTTTTAATTTATCTGAAGAGGTCAATATACAATTTCATGAGTTGGCCGGTAACAACGAATTCAACCACAATTACTTTAACAAATACTTGTTTTTGTTTGATGCTTTAGACGAAATCACAGATAATGAGAAAAGGATTGCTATTATCAACAAATTGCAAGAACAAGTTTCTTCATTTAACAATGGCTATTTAATCATTTCTGGAAGAAACATCGAGTTGTTCAAAGATATTTCATTATTTGATCCTTCAAATTATGAAACAGTGGATTTATTGTCCTTTGATATAGGACAAGCATTAAAATTGGTCAAGAAAATCATTCCAGACAACAAAGAAAAAAACAACCACTTTATTGAGGCCATCAAAAAACAACAGTTATCGAACAGCCTGACAAGAACTCCTATGGCTTTGACACTAATGGCCATTATGTATAAAGATGATGCCATTGACCTTAAAGAATTACCGGCAAACATCACAGAACTATATAACAAATTCAGTGACTATTACTTAGACAAGTGGGATGCTTCGAAAGGTATTACTTCTCAATATAAATACGAAGAATACAAGCATATTGTAGGTTTTATTGCTTATTATCTTCATTCAAATCATATTTACGAAATCTCTTCACAAGATCTAAAACGTTATCTAGAAACGATAAAAGCATCACATTCAACTTTTGAAGAGCTACAAGATATTGACAATTATATAAATGGATTAAGACGCAGGAACACACTTCTTCACTATGATTCTGATAGAGATGTTTTCTTCTTTAGCAGTGGTGCTTTCCAAGAGTATTTCACAAGCATCTATTTTGATGATTCAAACGAGGATGAATTAATTGGAAACTTGTACCAAGAATGGTGGCAGAATGTTATCGTATTTTACAATGGCAAAAATCCTAAAAGGCCAGTGTTTATTGAAAAGGCCCTTAAATCCATTCCCATAGACTCTGTTTCGATGTTCTATCATTTACAAATCATGTCAAAGAGTTTGCAAGCCGCTCACCTCATTTCAAACAGCATTGCAGAGAAAACTATAACCAATATGATTTACACTTTTGATAGGTTTTATAATTCATTAATAACAACAGCAAATAACAATGCAGCAATAGCTTATCAATGGACCACACTTGATATGATCTTGCAGTGCCGAAATTTATTTAATGACCTATTTGATTCCAAACATATTAATCCAGACATAGTTTCAAATAATGCTGTTGATATCTTGACCGACAACAACAATCAATTCTCAGATGTCACAAAGTACTGTTTATCATATTATTTAGCTCATAAAATAGGAAATGCTAGTTATTTTAATATGTTTTTATCTACTCAAGGTTTAAATACTCGTTGGGACAGGATTGTGTATAGAGATGTCGAACACCTAAGAATAAAGAATAGTTTGCCAGATAATGTTTACAATAGAATTAAGCGGAAACAAGAACATAATAAGTTATATATTGATCAACAGTTTAGAGAGCCAGCCATTTTGCATTTGACAGACGGAACGAAGCTTGAAAAATAATTACAATATGATGTCCTTCAACGAAATAAACGCAGTGGAAAACTTCGTCATCTCCCTCACCCCCTGGCCCCTCTCCCAAGTGGAGAGGGGTGTCCAATGCCTCGGTAATCGTTCTGAATCAAGGCACTTCGTTGTCTCCTCCCCTTTAGGGGAGGCCGGGAGGGGTCAAAAACCTTTAGGGGAGGCCGGGAGGGGTCAAAAACCTTTAGGGGAGGCCGGGTGGGGCATCTTCTCCCCCGGAAGGTCGGGAGGGGGTGGAAGCCTTCTATGTAAGCCTGGTGGGGGCAAAAGAAACGGAGGTGCCCTATGAAACACGACTTCAGCAAGACCAAAATATTCCAAGGTGCCTCGCCAGAGATATTCGCACGGGCAAAAGAGCTACGAAAGAATATGACCCCTGCAGAGAAACTGCTCTGGCAACACCTGCGCAATGACCAACTCAACGGCTATCACTTCCGCCGTCAGCACCCTATCAAACAGTTTATCGCCGACTTCTATTGTGCCAAAGCCGATCTGATTGTAGAATTGGATGGCGGCATCCATAACGCCCCAGAAGTGCATGAACGTGACATCAATCGCACCGCAGAACTCGAAAATCTCGACATCACCGTCATCCGCTTCACCAACGAAGAAGTATTAAATGATATAAATAACGTAATTGAAAGAATAAAAAAACATCTCCCTCTCCCCGATTCCCACCAATAATGGAGATTAATCGTTCCACCCTCCTCCCCTTTAGGGGAGGCTGGGAGGGGCTTCTCCTCCCCCACTTGGGGGAGGTTAGGAGGGGGCAAAAACTTAACATCATGTCCTTCAACGAAATAAACGCAGTGGAAAACTTCGTCATCCATACGATGACGGGAGTGAACTTGAATGAGACCAGTATGGTGCACGAAGCGCAGGCGCCTTACGGGGTGCAGTGGGAGTACCTGCCCGCCACAGAGCTGCCACGCGAAGTTACCGAGGTGATGGTGGAAACGGAGGTGAAAAAGGCCCTCGTCCGCCTCAACCCCGCGATTGCCACACAGCCCGAACGCGCCGACGAGGTCATCTTCAAACTGCGTTCCATCTTGCTGTCGGTCCACAGCACCGGCCTCGTGCGCGCCAACGAGGAGTTCGCCGAATGGCTCAAGGGCAACAAGACCATGCCCTTCGGCAAGAACTACGCCCACGTGCCCGTCCACCTCATCGACTTCGAGCATATCGCCAACAACAAGTTCCAACTGGTCAACCAGTTCAGCATCCGCAACCGCGAGACCAAACGCCCCGACATTGTGCTGTTTGTCAACGGCTTCCCGTTGGTGGTGGGCGAGACCAAAACGCCTATACGCCCATCGGTCTCGTGGCTCGATGCCGCCTCCGACATCCACGACGGCTACGAGAACAGCGTGCCCGAGCTCTTTGTGCCCAACGTGTTCAGCTTCGCCACCGAAGGACGCGAGCTCTTTTACGGTGCCGTGCGCACGCCTTTGGAGTTCTGGTCGGCCTGGCGGCTCAACGAAGGCAACGAGGATTCGGAAATGCCTGGCTTGGAAACCGTCTCTGCTGAAATGCGGCAGCTGCTGTCGCCCAAGACCTTGCTCGACATTCTCTACAACTTCACCACCTACACCACCAATAAAAGCCGTCAGCGCATCAAGGTGGTGTGCCGCTATCAGCAATACGAAGGCGCTAATAAGATCGTGGAGCGTGTGTTAGAGAACAAAATCAAGCGTGGCCTGATATGGCATTTCCAAGGCTCAGGCAAGTCGCTGCTGATGCTCTTTGCCGCCCAAAAGATGCGCAAGATGCCAGAACTGAAAAGTCCCACGGTGATGATTGTGGTCGATCGCATCGACTTGGATTCGCAGACGCAGAACGTCTTCAAGGAGGCGCCCAACGTGATGCCCACCGAGGACATCGACACGCTGAACAAGTTTTTGGAGAACGACGCCCGCTATATCATCATCACCACCATCTTCAAGTTCAAGGACGCCAAGCCCAACATCAACCGCCGCGACAACATCATCGTGATGGTGGATGAGGCGCACCGCACGCAGGAGGGCGACCTTGGCCAGCGGATGCGCGCCGCCCTGCCCAACGCCTTCTTCTTCGGCCTCACGGGAACGCCCATCAACAAATCGGAACACAACACCTTCTGGACCTTCGGAGCAGACAAAAACGGGTATATGAGCCGCTACTCGTTTGAAGACGCCCTGCGCGA
Organism: uncultured Bacteroidales bacterium; assembly: GCA_905235135.1. Classification (GTDB taxonomy): domain Bacteria; phylum Bacteroidota; class Bacteroidia; order Bacteroidales; family WCHB1-69; genus F23-D06. The sequence continues at coordinate 11,646 of CAJOKR010000025.1, read as the reverse complement.
CAATACCATCTTGCCCTTGCACTTCGAGCCGCGCCTGTTGGACATCCACATCGACCGCGATGCCGTGGACGAGGAGTTTGAACGCCTCTCCAACGAACTGGACGAGGACGCCAAAATCACCCTCAGCAGCAAGGCCGCCAAGATGCTCGAGTTCCTGAAATCGCCCGAGCGCATACAGATAGTGTGCAAAGACATCGCCGAGCACTATCGCGACAAGGTGGAGCCACAAGGTTTCAAGGCCATGATCGTCACGCCAGACCGCGAGGCCTGTCATCTCTACAAGATGGAGTTGAACAACTATTTCCCCGATTCCGCATCTGCGGTGGTCATCTCCACTTCGGGCAAAGGCGAGGATGAGCTGAAACGGCTCTACAGCCTCACCAAAGACGAGCAGGAGAAAATTATCGAGAAGTTCAACAAACCCGATTCGGAACTGAAGTTTTTGATTGTCACCGCCAAACTATTGACTGGCTTCGACTCGCCCATCTTGCAGACGATGTATTTAGACAAGTCTCTGAAAGACCACACTTTGCTTCAAGCCATCTGCCGCACCAACCGCAAGTTCCCCAACAAGACCTTCGGGCGCATTGTAGATTACTTCGGCGTGTTCGACGATGCCGCCAAGGCACTGGAGTTTGACGAGGACGTGATGAAAAAAGTCATCACCAACCTCAATGATCTAATCAACGAGCTGCCGCAAGCCATGGCCGACGCGCTGTCGCATTTCGAAGGCGTTGACCGCACCGTTGACGGCTTCGACGGTTTGCAGGCCGCGCAGGAATCCATCAACACCAATGAAAAACGCGATGCTTTTGCCGCCGACTATCGCCGTTTGTCCAATATCTGGGAGTCGCTTTCTCCCGACCCTGCGTTGGAACCCTATCGAACTGATTACAAGTGGTTGTCGAATGTGTATCAGTCCGTCAAACCCTCCGGTCCAGATGCCTTGGGCAAGCTGATTTGGCTCTCTTTGGGTGCGCAAACCAAGAAAATCATGTACGAAAACATCCACGTTTCGGGCATCCACACCGACATGGAAGAGGTGATTTTGGACGAAACCATGGTCTCGGCGCTGATGGGAAACAAGGATATGAAAGCCGCCAAGCGTATGGAACGCGAGCTGATTAAGCGTTTCAAAAAGTACGCTGACAAGCCCAAGTTCATTGAGTTGAGCAAACGTCTGGAAGCCCTTCGCGACAAGGCGGAACAAGGCTTGATTTCCAGCATCGAGTTCATCAAAGAGCTCTGCCAGATTGCCCGCGAGACCTTGCAGGCCGAGAAACAGGAAGCCGAAGTGGAAGTCCGCAAGACCGGCAAGGAAGCCCTGACCGAACTGTTTATGGAACTACGCACAGAAGACACACCCGCCGTGGTAGGCCGCATCGTTTCCGACATCGACAGTATCGTGAAAGTGGTACGTTTCCCAGGCTGGCAGACCACCAACGCAGGCGAACGCGAAGTTCAGAAAGCTTTGCGTAAAACCTTGTTGAAGTATAAGCTACACAAAGAGGAAGAGTTGTTCAACAAGGCGTATATGTATATCAGGGAGTATTACTAACTAATATATACTCCTATCTCCTTTTGTTCACCAAACCGAAAAATTGTTACCTTTGCCGTTTGTTTTGATAGATGCCGACAAGTATGGAAAAACGGAAGACAATTCTGAAAGACATTCTCAAGCTTATCCTGTTTTTAGGATTGGGTGTATTCTTTATTTGGTTGTCTATCAAGGACTTAAGCAAGGAAGATATCCAGATGATTTTCTCATCGATGTCTTTAGTAAACAATCCGCACGGGTGGCTTTTCATCACGCTTTCGGTGATTGCCATTGTAGCGGCGGACCTCATTCGCGCCGCACGTGCCGAACTTCTGCTGAAATCCATCCACTATCGGCCGCGCTTCTCCATGATGTTCTACTCCGTGATGGTCTGCTACCTGGCTAACCTCGCTCTGCCCCGTCTCGGCGAAATTCTCCGCTGCACTTTCCTCCAACGCTACGAGAACATCCCTTTCCAGAAAACCCTCGGCACGGTCATCCTCGAACGCGCCGTCGATATGGTTTGCTGGCTTTTCCTGCTCGTCATCGCGCTGCTGCTGAACAACGGCCTGTTGTCGCAACTGGTTGTGGATCAGAGCACCGGAACCACCCTTCAGGAATGGTTCGCGCAGAAAGGCCTCAGCTATGTAGGCAACTATCTGATATATGCTATAATCCTGTTTGTTGTCCTGCTCATAGTGCTCGTCCGCGTAACGCGCAACTGGTGGCAGCAGAAGCCCGCACTTGTGAAGATTGCCGATTTTTTCAAAGGTATCTGGCGCGGCTTCGTCTCCATCAAGGACATCCCCAACCCGTGGCATTTCGTCTTTTGGACCGTCGCGATGTGGATTAGCTATTTCCTTGGGGTCTATCTTTTCTTTCACGCCCTGCCTTATCTGCAGGATATCGGTCCCGGCGCAGCTTTCTCAGTGCTGGTCTTCGGCACCATCGCCTTCATCATCTCCCAAGGCGGACTGGGTGCCTATCCGCTCATCACCGCTGGCATTGTCATGCTCTACGGCATCTCATACACCCAAGGCCTTGCCGCCGGATGGATCGGCTGGATTCTGCAAACCGCTGTTTCTCTGGTGCTTGGACTTTTCTCCCTCGTCGTTACGTCCTTCTACAAACGCCACGATGCAACCATAATTCCTGAAGAAAATGAGCCGTCTGCATCCTAATCTTAATATTGAACAGAAAATCGTTTCCCGCACTTTCTTTGTGGAAAATGCCGTTAAACTGCACCAGCAGAAAATAGTCTTCACCAATGGCTGTTTCGATGTACTGCATTTCGGGCATGTGCATTACCTGCTGCAAGCCAAAGAGTTGGGGGATATTCTCGTGGTCGGCTTGAACAGTGATGATTCCGTGCGGCGGCTGAAAGGTCCCTCACGGCCCATCAACGGCGAAAAAGAACGGGCTTTCGTGTTGGCGGCACTCGCTTGCGTTGATTATGTAGTTGTCTTCGAGGAAGATACGCCCAAGGAGCTCATCGAAACAGTACGGCCGGATGTGCTGGTCAAAGGCGGGGATTATGCCCTTGACCAGATTGTCGGAGCCGATTTTGTGACGCGAAATGGTGGTTCTGTCACCACCTTACCCTTCGTGGAAGGTTTTTCTTCCACCCGAATCATTGAACAATTAAAAACCGAATAATGAAAAAGTTACACTTTCTGATACTGTTGTTTTTGGCCGCTTCCGTGACGGCACAGAATCTGGATGTCACCCCCTATTCCCAAAACATCATGCTGGCCGACTCCTTGGCCACACCGAAAGAGGTGGTACGACAATTGGCCGCATACCCCTCTGTATCAGAACCGTACGAGATTCCTGCCTACGGCTTATACAAACGGTACTGGGACACGAATCACCTGCGGAGCAAGTTGATGGAGATCCCCTTTTCCAACGACCGGTTGATGTTGATGTTGGTGCAGGATGCCAACAATCCGTTTGTGATGCCATGCCAGTTCGACAAAGTGAGACTGGCTTACGGTGAGACGAAAAACGGCGGGTTCCATCCCGGCATCGACCTCAGAACCGAGCCGCAGACGCTCGTCAAGAGCTGCTTCGACGGTGTGGTACGCATGGCCCGCGACTATGGCGACTACGGACTCACAGTGGTGGTGCGCCACTACAATGGGCTCGAAACGGTCTATGCCCATCTCGACAAGCTGTGCGTACAGCCCAACCAAATTGTCAAGGCCGGGCAGGTGATTGGGCAAACCGGCACTTCCGGCAACACCAAGGAGTGCCTCCTGCACTTCGAAACGCGCTTCCTGAACGAGTATTTCGATCCAGAGCTGGTCATTGATTTCGAGGAGGAGGACGTGCTACAGAACAACATGGCGTTGATGTCCCGCGATTTCAACATCCTGCCGCTCAATGAGGTGGGCAATTGGAAACCATCCGTTTCGGCTCCGAAACCGAAAGCCACCGCTCCCGCCAGTAAACCCGAAGTGGCCCAACAGCCGAAACAGGAGGCCAATCAGGAAACCAAACCGGAAATGAACACACAGATGCAAAAGGGTACGGTTGATTTGGATGCCATGTCGCCTGAAAATTCGGGAATGCCCACACCACAACCCAAACCGCAAGCACAACCTCAACCGCAAACCGCAAACACCAAGGCCGTTTACCACACGGTTGCGGCGGGCGAAAACCTCTACCGCATCTCCGTAAAGTACAATACCACAGTTGATAAAATCATGAAACTCAACAACCTGAAAAATGCCGATAAGATTATTGAGGGGCAGAAGTTGCGGGTGAAATAAACGTAGAGACGCAAAATTTTGCGTCTCTACAACAGGTATTATCGAAAATGTTTACGAAATTATGATTCCGTAGAGTCGCCATAATATGACGGCTCTATTCTTCTTTAAATGCGAAGATAAATGCCACGGCGACCACCAGCGCGTAGCCGGCAAATACGAACCATGCGTTCGACCAGCCTTGAATGATGGTGGTCGGCTCAGCACCCTGTCTCAAAGGATTGAAGACAAAACGGTTCAGTACCGCTTGGGCACCGAACGTGCCAATAGTGGCTCCAATTCCATTGGTCATCAGCATAAACAACCCTTGCGCCGAGGAGCGGATAGAGGCATCCGTCTGCTGATCGACAAATAGCGAGCCACTGATATTGAAGAAGTCGAAAGCGACACCATAGACGATGCAGGAGAGGATGAACAACCACACGCCAGGTCCAGGGTTCCCAAGACCGAAGAAAGCGAAGCGAAGCACCCAGGCAAACATGGCAATCAACATCACCTTCTTGATGCCGAATCGTTTCAAGCAGAAGGGAATCAACAAAATACACAGCGTTTCAGAGATCTGCGAAAGAGAAATCAGCATATTGGCGTGCTTCACCCCGAAGGTATCCGCATATTCGGGAAGATGGCCGAAACTATGCAGGAACGGGTTTGCGAAACCATTCGTGATTTGCAATGATACGCCCAAAAGCATGGAGAAGATGAAGAAAACAGCCATCTTTCTCTCTTTGAAAAGCGTGAACGCCCGCAGACCAAACATATCCACCAACGATGTAACCTTGCCGTCGTTGTTGCTATTGCATGCGGGCAATGTGAACGCATAAAGGCCCAACGCAATTCCGATGCCACCGCTCATCACAAACTGCGATGCCGTCGGCTGGAAACCCAGCAAATCGACGCACCACATGGAGATGATGAAACCGATGGTGCCGAACACGCGAATCGGCGGGAAATGCTTCACGCGGTCAAGTCCAGCCTCTTCCAATGCGTAATAGGCCACCGAGTTGGAAAGCGCAATGGTGGGCATATAGAACGCCACACCAATAGTATAGAGCGTAAACAGCGGTCCGAACTGCACCGCATCGCCGGCCCCTAATCCGTACAATCCAGCACAAATCATCGCTGCACCGGAAATCAAATGGCTAATACCCAACATTTTTTGTGCTTGAATCCATCGGTCGGCAATAATACCGATGATGGCGGGCATAAAGATGGAGACAATGCCCTGTATTGAATAGAAGATGCCGATTTGACGGCCCAATCCGTGCGTATGCAGGTAGGTGCCCATGCATGTCAGATATGCCCCCCAGATGGCAAACTGGAGGAAATTCATCAGAATAAGTCTGGCTTTTATGTTCATAATTTTGATGTTTATTTCACCTTAAAATCGAAAAGGCATTCACCTTCAAGGAAACCCTGAAGATGGTCGTTAATGTGTACTGGCCCCACTCCCACAGGCGTTCCCGTAAACAAAATGTCGCCCATCTTCAGCGTCATGAAGCGGGAAACGTAAGAAATGAGCGTGTCAATGGAGAAGAGCATTTCCTTCGTATGGCCGGCCTGCACCTTCTCGCCGTTCAGCAGCAGATGGAAATGGATATCCTGCACATCCGCGAATTGCGTTTTGGGCAGGAATTTGCCCACCACAGCGGATCCGTCGAAGGCTTTGGCAATTTCCCAAGGCTCGCCATCGGCCATGCATTTGCGTTGGATGTCGCGAGCGGTGAAATCAACCCCGAGACCAATCTCATCGTAGTATTTGTGGGCAAACTTTTCGTCAATACACTTCCCCAGCCGATTGATTTTCACGATAATCTCAGTCTCGTAGTGAATCTCATCGGAAAAATCAGGCAGGAAAAAGGGGCGGTTGCAGCGCGTGATGGCCGATTCGGGTTTCAGGAAAAAAACCGGCTGCGTCGGCACCGCATTATGCAGTTCCGCCGCATGTGCCGCATAGTTCCGGCCAATGCAGATAAACTTCATATCGCTTAGAAGAAGTTGATGTTCAGGGCAATTTCCACACAGCCGATATTGGCACGCTGGTCAAGTTTGCTCAAGCTATTCTGCGCCAAGCCCTTCCCTTTGAAATAGTTGGTGAACGACTGCACATAGTTGACCATCACACCTGCGCGCATGGCCGGGGTCACCGAATATTCGAACCCGACACCCAAGATGAAAGACTCCTTAAACAGGGCTGTCTCCTCGGAAACCTGCTTCTCGCGCGACCAAAGTTCGGTGCCGAACAAGTAACTATCCGTGTTCGAGGAATACAATTTAAAACTGTGCATCAGTCCCGCATTACCGCAAATGTAGAAATTGTTGATGGAGTTGGTCTTCATCGTAATCATCGTCGGGATAGTGAGATAGATGGAGCGATAGGTGCGCTGTGTGGGGATGCTGTCGGCCAATATATCGAGCGACCATATCGGGATAATGTCTAAAAATTTCATCTTACCGCCGCTATGCTCTGCGAAAATACCGGTGGAGAAATAGAAATTCTTCCTCTGAGTCAGGTTGACATTGAGGTTAAAACCGTAGCGCATGCCTATAATAGCGCCGTTTCGTTCGTACCCCTCCGTGTGCGGATACATCCACGAAATGGTCGGGGCAAATGTCACACCGAAGTTAATACGGGAACCGTAACCGGGATCCTTGAGGAACGTGGAGGACATTCTCGCACTTCTATCATTGTTGATCTCCTGTGCGCAGGCACCCCACGCGAAAGCGACCATTATGACGGATAACAGCATGATTTTCTTCATAACAGGTTGGTTTTAAATTCAGCCGCAAAAGTACAAAAAATATTAGCTGATAATGCTCCAATTCGTGTCTCGTCGCATCATTTTCTCCAGCGTCTCTGCGAGGCGTTTGTGCTCGGGCATCGTCAAATCTGGGTCTTTTTCGAGAATCTGCTGGGCGTAATTGCGGGTATAAACCACCAATTTTTCGTCTTTGGTGAGGTCAGCGATTTTGAAGTCCAACATGCCGCTCTGCCGCGTGCCCTGGATGTCGCCAGGACCGCGCAACTGCAGGTCAAAATTGGCGATTTCGAAGCCATCATTGGTCTCCACCATGGCATCCAAACGCTTGCGGCCCTCGTTGGAGAGCTCGTATTTGGACATGAGAATGCAGTACGACTGGTTGCCGCCACGCCCCACGCGCCCGCGCAACTGGTGCAACTGCGAAAGCCCGAACCGCTCGGCGTTCTCAATCACCATCACCGTAGCATTCGGCACATCAATACCCACCTCAATCACCGTGGTGGAAAGCAAAATCTGAATCTCGTTTTTCTTGAAATGGTTCATGATGTAGTCCTTTTCCTCGGCCTTCATCCGTCCATGCACCACCCCGATGCTATACTCCGGCGGCGGAAAGCTACGCTCAATAGCCTCGTAACCAGCCTGTAAATCAAGCAGATCCAGCGCCTCCGACTCCTGAATCAGCGGATATACGATATAGACCTGCCGCCCTTCGGCAATCTGACTTTTCAGGAAACCGAACATTTTGAGGCGGTCTTTTTCGTAATAATGCTGTGTGATAATCGGTTTGCGCCCTGCCGGCAGCTCATCGATGATGGAAACATCGAGGTCGCCGTAGAGGGTCATGGCGAGTGTGCGGGGAATGGGCGTGGCGGTCATCACGAGAATATGAGGCGGGATAGCACCGCTTTTGCGCCACAGCTTCGCCCGCTGCTCAACCCCAAACCGATGCTGCTCATCAATGACAACCAGCCCTAACTTACTGAAAACCACATTATCTTCAATGAGAGCATGGGTGCCGATGAGGATATCCACTTGTCCGTTTCGCAAGTCGGTGAGAATCCGTTTGCGCTGCGCCATTTTGGTGGATCCCGACAGGAACTCGACCCGTAAGTTCAAGGGTTCCAGCTGCTTGCTGATTTTCTCGTAATGCTGGGTGGCCAAGATTTCCGTCGGGGCCATGAGGCAGGCCTGGTAACCGTTATCTATGGCTAATAACATGCTGAACACCGCAATGATGGTCTTGCCGCTGCCCACATCGCCCTGCAGCAGCCGGTTCATCTGATGACCGCTTCCCACATCGCTGCGAATCTCCCGCAGCACCCGTTTTTGGGCATTGGTCAGGTCAAACGGCAGACATTCTTTATAGAAGGTGTTGAAATTGTAGCCCACCTGCTTGAACTCAAAACCTTCGAAACGGTTATTGTTGATCAGCTTGAGCTTCAGCATTTTGAGCTGAGTGAAAAAGAGCTCGTCAAATTTCAGCCGGAGGGTGGCCTGCGACAGTTTTTGGTTGTCTTCGGGGTAATGGATGTTGACCAATGCGTCACGGAGCGTCATCAGATGCAGCTCCTCGACCATCTCGCGGGGCATCGTCTCGGGGATGACATCTTTGACCTGGGTGAGCAAGTTGGCGGTCAGCCGGGCAATTGCTTTGGAGTCCAGCGACTTTTTCTTGGCCGTCTCCGAAGTGTTGTACATCGGCTGAAACCGCAGCGAGATGGGCGAATTATCCTGCTGGTTAGGGTCGATAAGTTCGGGATGGGTGATGTTCCACCGCCCGTTGAAAAGCGTGGGCTTTCCGAAAATCACGAATTCGGTGCGAGACTTCAGTACATCCTGCACCCAGCGGATGCCGTTGAACCAAACCAACTCGATGGAGCCAGTCTCGTCGGAGAAAATTGCCGTGAGCCGCATCGACCGCATCTGCCCGACAATCCGCACGTTTTGGATTTTGCCGCGCAAGAGAATATACCCACCGTCGTTCACAATGTCGCTCACGTGATACACGTGCGACTTGTCAATGTGACGGTACGGGAAATAGTACAGTAAGTCGTTAAAAGTCTGGATATTGAACTCCTTCCGGAGCACAGCACCCCGCTTCTCGCCCACCCCCTTCAGGAATTCGATGGGTGTCTGCAATATGTCGGTCTGCGTCGTCATGGGCACATCATCAAATGGCATTCAAACAATCCACAATAATCCTACACGAATCATCAATCTCCTCATCCGAGATCGTCAGCGGCGGGGAAATGCGGAAGGCGGTGTCGCAGAAGAGGAACCAATCGCTCATGATGCCGTTTTCTTTGAATAGCCATCATCTTGAACATCTTTTCGGAGGTGCCTAACTCAACAGCCATGAGGAGGCCGCTGCGACGGATTTCCAGCACGTGCGGGGCGTTTTTGAGGGCATCCTCATAACGTCTGCCCTTTCTTTCGACATCCTCAACAAGATGGTTATCAAGAAGATAGTTCAGTGCGGCGAGACCGGCGGCGCAGCAGACAGGATGCCCGCCGAAAGTGGTGATATGTCCCAAAACAGGATTGCTTTGGAGCGAGTCCATAATTTCCTTCGAGGAAACAAACGCGCCGAGGGGCATTCCGCCCCCAAAGGCTTTAGCTAAGCAAACGATGTCGGGCGTAACCCCGTATTTCTGCATGGCGAAAAGGCTGCCGGTACGGCCCATACCTGTCTGTATCTCATCGAATATCAGCATGGTACCCGTCTCATCGCAGCGTTTGCGGAGGGCTTGGAGGTATCCGTCGGCAGGTGGAATCACCCCCGCTTCACCCTGGACGGGTTCCACCAGCACGCAGGCAGTTTGGTCATCGATGCGGTTTAAGTCATCGAAGTTGTTGAACCAGAGGTATTCCACATTCGGGAGCAGCGGCTGGAAGGGAGCCTTCCAAGTATCGCCCTCGGGGGAGGCCATCATGCTGAGGGAACCGTGGTTGGAGCCGTGGTAGGCGCAGTGCATCGACATCATCTTGTGCCGGCCAGTGTAACGTTTCGCCAACTTCAGCGCCCCTTCCACCGCCTCACTGCCGGAATTGACGAAATAGACGCTGTCCAACGGATCGGGCAGCAGGTTGGCGATTTGGGTGGCGTACTGCACCTGCGGCCGTTCCACCATCTCGCCATATACCATAATATGCATATAATCAGCCGCTTGCTGTTGTACAGCGGCCTTCACTTTCGGATTCGCATGTCCCACGTTATTCACCGAAACGCCCGACACGAGGTCATAGTAGCGTTTGCCCTCGGGAGTATAAAAATAGACACCCTCTGCGCGTGCCACCTCAATGAGCAGCGGTTCCGGCGAGGTCTGCCCGATATGGGCCAAAAAGTCTTGACGAAGTGTTTTCATTCCGTTCCAAATTTTGGCGCAAAAATACGAAATTTTAATGAATGTCGCAGGGTGCGTGGAGACGCAAAATATCGCGTTCCTATCCGAAACCAGAAACCTTAAACAATCATTGTTTCACCAGCTTCAGATAATGCACCTTCCCCTCGGTCGTCACCACCCGCACGATATAGCCTGCCTTTGCTATTGAGCTGACATTGAAGCGGTGGTCGTTGCGGAAACTCGCGACCTGGCGGCCCTGCATGGTGAGGATGGTAATCTCGGTCACCTCCTCGGGGGCGATGCCCATCACCGCAACTTCGTCATGAGCGGGGTTGGGGGCGAGATAGGGCTTGTCGGGTTGCACTTCGATTTCCAACTGGAGACTCCTCGCAGTTTCGGCGGTGGAATCAATTTCGGTGGAGTCTGTCATTTGCCTAAAAGGGGGCGGAACAAGACTGTGAAAAGCTTCAGCAGGTATGCAGTACCTCATGCGACAAAGGTTTTGATTTCCACCGCAGGCAACTGCATAAAAACAAATATACTCATGACTATACACAAGTTGGGTCAGTTGTCCGTAATTGAGCATCAGTAAGGCATCTACAAAACCTGCTGGACCATACGACTGGTTTAGAATTTGTGGGGGATCACTCCAAAGGTCGGAGATTTGTGTCGCGCCGGCGGGCAACCCGTGGAGTCGTCAACATAGTGGGCGGTCAAATAGCCGGGAACGTAGTAGTTGGCAGCGTTCCCGTAGTAACCGTTGCTCCACAGCAGGCTCTGCTGATTGTCTGATTTGACTCCTACGGGCGGCTGGTGGATGCATGGGTTGCCAATGAAGGAGATAGCAGGAGCGGCTGGTTGCGGATGAACCGTAAAAGAACAGGAATCCGTTGCCGTGCAGCCGTCCGGGCTGGTGACGGTGAGAAGAGCTTGGTAGTGGCCAGACGACGAAGGCGTGAACGTGATATTTGCACTGGTAAAGGAAAAAGTTTCAGACCCGGTGACACTCCATGCGTACGTGTTGCCCGCACCCGAATTACCGAACAGCTTCACTTCGTCACCAAGACAGTATTCGGTGTTGCCTGTTATGTTGGCCGTTGGGGCTGTGAGAAATCCCACATTGCGCATACACTCCAAAATGCACCCTGTCACATTGTCCTCCACCCTCACCTTGTAGTTTCCGGTTTCGTAAACAGTAAATTGCGGATTGTTGAGGATGCTTTCATAAGGATTATGAT
>CAJOKR010000024.1 GCA_905235135.1 uncultured Bacteroidales bacterium | reverse complement strand
AAGCACTATATAACTGTTCCGAAGCGGTTATGGGGAGGCTGTCGTTTACGGATGACAGCATACCTTTTCTTTATATCACCCACGTGCATTGACTTTTCCAGAAGCATCGCTGTTGATAACTTTGTTTAAAAGTTTTTTTTCAAAAGGAGTTGCTGATTGAAAAAAAAGTGTATTTTTGCATAGTGGATATACGCTATATTATTAACCAATTTATCGAGAACCATGCCAATACCAATTGAAATCCTGTCGGTGGAACGGCCCAAGAACACGCGGGGTGAAGAAGTCGGGCGAAAAATACCTTGTCATCAAACGCACCTGCAAGCGGGTGAACGGACGCAACGTCCCGGTGGAACTCGGCACCGTCGGGGAAATCGTCAACGGCAAATACGTCGAGAAACGCAAGGAGCCTCGCCCCAAAGAGGTGGACGTGAAGGACTACGGGGAGGTCGCGCTGTGCGACAAGTGCAGCGGGGACTTGCTGCAGGAGCTGGCCAATGTGTGGGACATCAGCGATGCCAAGCGCCTGCTGGTAATCGCGTTGCTGCGGGCCGCCTACGGCGACGTGCGCGACAGGGACCTGCAGATGCGCTACCAGACCTCGTTCCTGAGCGAGATGTACCCGGGGGTGCGTCTTTCGGAGAACGCGGTGTCGGCATTCCTGAACGAGATTGGCGCGGCGTACTCGATGATCGCGGAGTTCATGCGCAACCGCATCTCCGCCTTCGCCGGGGGCAGGCTCGTGGTGGACGGCATGCTCAAGGACTACAACTCGGAGACGGGCTCAATGTCGGAGTTCTCCCGCAAGGCACTGCACAAGGGGAGCAAGGACGTGAGCCTGATGTACGCTTTCGACCCCACCACGATGGAGCCCATAGCCGCGAAGCCGTACCCGGGGAACATGCTCGACAGCACGGCCGTCGGGGACTTCATTGAGGAATGCGGCATCACCAGAGGGCTGATGGTGTTCGACAAGGGATTTCACGGCGACGCCCTCCTCGAACAGGCCGACCGCCACGAGGGGCTCTCTTACCTGATTCCGCTGAAAGGAAATTCCAAGCTGATAGGCCGTTACGGCCTCGACGAGCCGGGAGAGAAGCTGGAGGGGTACAACAACGGCACGGTGCTGTACAAGAAGGTGCGGATGTCGAACGGGAAGTACCTCTACGCCTACCGCGACACCAGGGCGGCCTTCGAGCAGGAGACCGGCTATGTGGAACGGTCGTCAAGGAGGAAAGGCGGGATGGATCAGGACGCGTACCTTTCCAAGAGGAGCCGCTTCGGCCTGATTGTCTTCCAGAGCAAGGACGACTTGCCCCCGCTCATCGTCTATCTGGCCTACCTCGGCAGGTGGGACATCGAGGTGCTGTTCGGCATGTACAAGAACATCATCGAACGCGACACCGTGACCACGGCGACTACAGGCTCTACGCCACCGAACTTGTCAACTTCATCAGCGTGATTATCGCCACAAGGGTGCGGAGGACGCTGGGCCAGACCATGGTCGGTGCGAAGAAAATGTTGGCGGCAAGCGAACTCTACTCCCACAAACAAATCTTCCTTTACCTGTCCAAATACAAGATGGTCAGGACAACGGAAAACGGAAAGTGGCATCCTTCAAAGAGGCTCAAATACATTGAGGAGCTGTGTCAGGCATTGGGTATATAGTGCCCAAGATAGGGAATTCTTTATTAAACCTCAAACAACAGACGGGCGTGTCATTGCTGGCACGCCCGTCTTTGTGTTTTCATATCCCGATTACTTCACTGTTACGGAGATGTCCTTCTTGCTGGCACCCATCTCCCCGTCGTTCATAAAGTCGGGGTGGTACTTGCCGCGAGGAATGTCGCTGAAGATGTAGCGGTTGCACTTGCGGGCCGCCTCGATGGGCTTTGTCACCGCCGTGTTCACCGCCGATGCGGTCAAGTCGACAAGCGCGCCGAACACGCCCCCATTGTTGTTGCTATTGCTGGAGAGATCCAGGTAGAGGTCGCAGGTGCGCTCGAACAGAATCGAGTTGTCTTTGGTTGACTTGATGATGTAGTGCAACTTGGTCTGGATGCCGAAGCCCTTCTTGGCCCATTCGTCGATGACGGAGAAGACCACTGCATCGGCACCGAAGACCTGTGCGAAGATGGCCGCGTCACGTTCAATCAGCATCTCGGCATCATATCCGCTCTCGGCTTTGAGCATCTCCATCGTCAGGTGCGGGGAGATGACGTAGTAGCCAGCCTCAACCAGTGGGTAGCTGATGGAGGTGTAGAGCAGTTCCTTAGCATCGACATTGGAAGTGTTGTTGATGGGCGGCATCACTACAAGGGTGACAGGCTTGGCCTCGTACATACCCGGATACTGCTCCAGCCGCGTGAATTCAGGCGAGCAGGAGGAGAGAAACAGGGTTACGGCCGCGAGGATGGTGTATATCGCTTTTTTCATTTTGACTGTTTTTTATGTCCCAGGAATCCGTTATGCTTCGCCCTGGGTTGACATGTTTTGGGTTTGCTGCCCTTTGGGAATAATATCAATAAACTAATAACCTATAACCAATCATCGTTTGAGTCTTTCGACCAGAGGGCCGATGAACTTTTTGGATTCGGGGTAGAGCTCGATTTCCTTCTGCAGCATGGCGAGGCCGAGCTCGTAGAAGGAGGTACTGTAGTTGGTGTAACCGAACATCCGTTTCTGCTTGTCGGTAGCGTGCTTTTCGAAGGCTTCGGCGGTCTCGGGCTGAATCAGCAGGTAGCCGTACTCGGCATAGATGCCCGGCGGCACCACATTGCGCACACCGCCCGGTTTGGCCACCATATCCGCGTACTGGCACACCAGCGCGCATACACTCTCCGGGGACTGCCGATCATAAAACGCATAAAGCCGCTGCTCGTAGCTGGTCGTGCCGTTGTAGTTTCCGCCCCAGTTGTAGAGTTGGGTGGTGTTGCAGGAGCAGAGCAGACATCCAGCGGCCATGATAAACAACAACTTTTTCATAACTTGATGATTTTGGTTTCCTGTGCTGAAATGAACACCTTTTGGGAGAGTTTCTCCTGACCGCCAGCGGAAACCTTGAGGGTGTGCGTGCCCGGTTTCACCGTGATGGTGTTTTGCTTCTTGATGTCGCGGCGCGTTTTGTGCGGTATTTCCTTGACAGTTTTGCATTTGTAGGTCTGTCCGTCAATATCGACGGTGATGTCGTAGGCGGAGGATGCAACGAAGGTTACATAGCCTTCGTCGGCTTGGCCGCTGCTCACGGAATAGGAACCCACCCCGCAACTTGCAAACAGAAGGGCGACAAAACATACTGCTATGATGATAATCTTTTTCATAATGCCTTATTTTTCCATGATGTAATAATTGCCGAGGTCGTTCGTGTCGAAGGTCTCGCCGTCGTAGGTGCAGAACGAGATTTCGGTTTCGGGCGTATCACCCAGACAGAGGGTCACGGTGAGCTTGCCGAGGCTGGTGCCGGGCAGCTCGATCTGGACTCCGTTCTGCGGGTTGGTGACCATCTTTCCTCTCTTGTAGAGCGTGAAGGAGTCACCAGGCTCGATGCCCTGCGTCTTGCCGCCAGAAATGACGTATGAGCCGTCTTCGACCGCCAAGACATAACCGCGCCACGGTTTGTCCATGCACTTGTTGATAATGTTCTCCACAAGCTGTGACAGCGCGGCGGAGATGGCTTTGTCGCTCAGCGTGGCGTCATAGCCCGCCGTACCGCCGATGCCGAGGGTTTGCTTGGTGGTGGTCTCTGCAAATCCCGAAGCCTCGTCGGAGTAGATAATCAGCCCGGTGGAAACCTCCACCAGACGGATGCTCACACCGGCTTCCACGGTCTGGGTCTTGGACTGGGAGAAGACTTTCTGGTCGCCCTCCACCTTGCGCCCGAATTTGGTAACAGAGCCAAGGATGATGTAGTCGGCGCCAATCTTCTTCATGTCAGCGCCCGCTTCCGCAACCAGTTCTTCCAGACCGTCGCGTTCCAGAAGGATGAATTTGCCGCTCGCCGCCAACTTGGCTGACAGAATGTCGAGGGCCTGCTTGCGGATGGGGTCGTTGTCGCGGTCGTAGAAAAGGCCCTTCGCGTACTGCGTCTCGTTGGTGAAACGGCCGATGGCCACCTTGCGTTTCAACGTCTTGTCTGTCTGGCCGAAAACCGCAGTGGAACCTGCGATACAGAATGCCAGCAAACAGATAATCATTTTTCTCATATGTTTTAATGTTCTTTCTCAATTGAAAACCGGCGGCAAAAATAACATTTTTTACATCGCTATTGCTCCACCCATTTTAAGTTGAAGCGGTAGTGGACGCGGCTGGAGAGGAGGTGGATGATGCCGTCGGGGGTCTGGGTGCAGGCCAGGTAGCCCGCGGGTTCGGCGTGATCGGCGTCGAGGGTGAACGTGCCGGTCCATGCGCCGCCGTCGAGGGTGCGCGTCTTGCCGTCGGTGAGCAGCTTGCGCACGGGCCATGTCTCGCCCTCATCGTAGGAGAGCGCGACGAAAAGCCCCTGCTCGCCGAAGGAGCAGAGCATCAGCGGGCCTTCCTGCAGACGGCGGAACACCAACCGTTGTCCGCTGCCTATGGGCGGGAACGGCGAGGCACTGTAGGTCCACTCTTTTCCCAAGCCGAGGCTGCGGCTGCAGGGCATCCGTCCGTCGATGGCGTTGCCGCGCCCGAGGGCCATCAGCGAGCCGTCACGCAGCTCCACAACGCTGGCGTGTATGCCCGCGATAGTGCCTTTCAAGTCTGCGATGTAGATGCCGTCGTGCGAGAAACAGTGGTGCAGTGCTGTGCCGTCTTCGCCACCGGGACCCGCGTCACAACAGAGCAGGATGTCGCCTTTGCTGGTCACGATGGGACCGGCGATGACCTGGTGTCGCACATCGTGAGAGGGTTCTGCCAGGAAGGAATGGCTCCACGAAAGTCCGCCGTCAAGGCTCTGTCGCGTGCAGAGCGCGAGGTCGCGCCACTCGCCCGCATCGCCCACACCGTTGAAGTGCAGCATCGTGCCGTTGGGCAGTGTCAGCAGTGCACTGCCGGTCATGTTGCGTTCGGGGACTTTGTAGAAAAGAGTCGCCGGCGACCACTTGCCGTCGTGGTAGCGCGACTGCAGCACCACCATCTCGCGACCCGCCTCAGCCTCTGTGGAGAACCAGATGGCCAACAGGTCGCCGTTGGTCGTGTAGGTGACGGCCGGCTGGTGATTGTGGGAGTAAAATGGGGTCAGCGTATCGATGGGCGGGATGATGTAAGGTTGCGGCTCCGCGAAAAAGGGCTCTTGCGGCATTTCCGGTACAATCTCTTCCACCACGCGGAAGCCCCGCAGTACGGAACGGTCCATAGGGATGGCCGCGCTGCGGATGTCGCTGCGTAGGTATCGCACCTCCGTGTTGTGGCTGCCTCCGCGCGTGACGCGGAAATCGGCTGACGCGTCCCAGGGGTCGAGACACCACTCCTCCACGTTGCCGTGCATGTCGTAGAGTCCCCAGGCGTTGGGGGCGAACTGTGCCACCTGCAGCGAAACGGTGTCCTTGACGCGGTTGTTGCGCTGCGCTTTCCACTGGCTTTCGGGGAAAGTGTCGCCGGTGTTGTAGGCGGTGGTCGTGCCGGCACGGCAGGCCAGCTCCCACTCCTCCTCGGTGGGGAGGCGGTAGCGGCAGCCCGTGACCTGCGACAGCCATTGGCAGTATTCCATCGCGTCGTACCACGACACCATGGTCACCGCATCGTTGTCGCCGGTGGAAAATGTACGTTTCATAGAGGGCCAGAAGGCCTCGTACTGCGCGTTGGTGACCTCCGTGGCACTCATGCGGATGTGGGTGCCCGGAATGTCCACCATCGTCGGGAGGGTGTCGGCCGGCGTTAGCGCCAGTAGCAGGGAGATGATGGTAAGAGACAGCAGTTTAAAAAGCCTGCAAAGATATAATTTTTCCCCGACAGTCAACGTCAGCGTTCCACGTAAAAAGTGTATCTTTGCCGCTTCAACAAAAATCGAGACTATGCAAGAATATCAAATACGACTGATGACGATTGAGGACTACGACCAGGTGTATGCGTTGTGGTCGATTACCGAGGGCATGGCGCTGCGTGGATACGATGATTCCGAAGAGGGCATCGCCAAGTTCTTGAAAAAGAACCCCCATTCCAATTTTGTGGCCGTGATGGACGGCGAGATTGTGGGGGTGATTATGTGCGGCATGGACGGCCGCCGTGCCTACATTTACCACACTGTCGTGCGCAAAGACCTGCGACAGCGCGGCATCGGCAAAGCTCTCCTTGGGATGGTTTATCATGCCATTGAGGCTGAAGGCATCAAGAAGAATGGTCTGTTGGTGATGCGCGACAACGAAATCGGCAATACCTTCTGGCGGATGCAGGGTTGGACCGAGCGCACCGACCTCAATTATTACAGCAAGAACAACGTCGAACAGTAGAGACTTGTCATGACGCGTCTCCACGAATAAACTTTCGCCTGTAATAAGGCGAATAATCATTCACCCTTCGAATCTCTTCTGTTCATAAATAATCATAAAATTCCCTCGGCAAAACGAATCTGAACTGAATATTTATGGTACTTTTGCGGTTTTACTGGATAAAAATCGTAAAAGTCTATGAATAAGTTTTTTACTTCGTTGTTGTTGGGAGTTCTCACGTGCGCGTGCGTGTGCGCGCGGACACAGGCACCGCAGAAGATGACCTATCAGTCGGTGGTGCGTGACGTGAACAATTCGTTAGCGACTGACCGGAGTGTTTCGGCGCGGGTGTGGATTTTGCAGGGTAGCGCCGACGGTGCCGCGGTCTATATCGAGACTCAGACGGCCACCACCAATGCCAACGGGCTGATGACCCTGGTGATAGGGGAGGGCACAGTGGTGTCGGGCAGCCTCACTAACATCGACTGGGCGAACGGTCCCTATTTCCTGAAGGCGGAGGTCAATCCAGCGGGCGGCAGCAGCTACACGCAGGTGACCGTGCAGGAGCTGCTGAGCGTACCTTACGCGCTCTACGCGGAGCAGTCGGGTGACGGCTTCAGCGGGGACTACAACGACCTGTCGGGCACTCCGGAAATTCCGACGGTGCCGACGAACGTGAGCGCTTTCACCAACGACGCTGGCTACCTGACGAGCTACACCGAGCAGCAGGCGCTGAGCATCAGCAATGACACGGTCTTCCTCACGGGCGGCAGCTTCGTGAAGCTCCCTGCAGGTTTCGATGGCGACTACAACTCGCTGACCAACACCCCGAACTTGGCGGCGGTGGCCACGAGCGGCAGCTACAACGACCTGTCGGGCACTCCGGAAATTCCGACGGTGCCGACGAACGTGAGCGCTTTCACCAACGATGCCGGCTACCTCACCGCCGCAACGGTGCAGGCTGCTGTGACCATCCCGACGAATGTGAGCACTTTCACCAACGACGCGGGCTATCTTACCGCGGCGACGGTGCAGGAAGCGGTGACCATCCCGATGAATGAGTGCTTACACGAATGACGCGGGCTACATCACCATGGCGCAGGTGCCGACGCAGGTGAACGCTGACTGGAACGCCACCGAGGGTTTGGCGCAGATTCTGAACAAGCCCACCATTCCGGCGGCTGCGAACAACGCCACGCTGACGATTCAACAGAACGGCGAGGTGTTGGGCACCTTCACGGCTGATGCTTCCACCGACCAAACCATCAACGTGACGGTTCCGACGCAGGTCAGCCAGCTTACCAACGACAGTGGCTACATCACCGCCGCCAGCATTCCGACGAACGTGAGTGCCTTCACCAACGATGCCGGCTACATCACCTCCGCCCAATGCGGTGACGTGACCATCTGCGATATGGCCGCCTTGATTACCTCCCTGCAGTCGATGCTCGGGCAGTTGCAGTCCCAGCTGGGGCAGATGCAGTCGCGCATGGACGCGCTGACGGGGGAGACGGTGGAGCCGTAGAAACGAATGGTAGGGGCAAATAATCATTCGCCTCTACAAATGTCATGTTTAATGCCAAAATGTCAGTGGTTTTCTCCTTGGAAATCACTGACATTTATTTTTGGCACAGTTGTTGCAATATTGGCTCGCGCCCTTTTGTGGGGCTGTGAAATAATCAAGAAGTTTAATAATTAAAAAAATAGAACAATGGGAAAAATTATTGGAATTGACTTAGGAACTACGAATTCATGTGTTGCGGTGATGGAAGGCAACGAGCCTGTCGTCATCCCCAACAGCGAAGGCAGAAGGACCACGCCGTCCATCGTGGCGTTCGTGGGCGACAACGAAAGAAAGGTCGGCGACCCTGCAAAACGTCAGGCTATCACCAACCCCACCAAGACCATCTTCTCCATCAAGAGATTTATGGGCGAAACTTACGATCGCGTGACCAGCGAGATCAGCCGCGTGCCCTACATCGTGGAACGCTCCTCCAACAACATGCCGAAAGTGAAGATCGACGACCGCTCTTATACCCCGCAGGAGATCTCCGCCATGATTCTGCAAAAGATGAAGAAAACGGCTGAAGACTATCTGGGTCAGGAAGTTACGGAAGCTGTTATCACGGTGCCCGCTTACTTCAGCGACTCTCAGCGTCAGGCCACCAAGGAAGCTGGCGAAATCGCAGGCTTGAATGTGAAACGTATCATCAACGAGCCTACCGCAGCCGCTCTTGCCTACGGTCTGGACAAGAAGAAAGCCGACTCCAAAGTGGCCGTGTTCGACCTCGGCGGCGGTACCTTCGATATCTCCATCCTGGAACTTGGTGACGGTGTCTTCGAGGTGAAATCCACCAACGGCGACACGCACCTCGGCGGCGACGACTTCGACCACAAGATCATCGACTGGCTCGCCAACGAGTTCATGAAGGACTACAATGTTGATCTCCGTAAGGATGCCATGGCTTTGCAACGTCTGAAAGAGGCTGCTGAGAAGGCCAAGATTGAGCTCTCCAGCTCCAACTCCACGGAAATCAATCTGCCGTACATCATGCCGATCGACGGTGTTCCTCAACACTTGGTGCGCACGCTCACCCGTGCCCAGTTCGAGCAACTCTGCGACGACCTGATCCGCAAGACCATCGAACCGTGTAAGAAGGCTTTGGCCGACGCCGGCTACAAGACCTCCGACATTGACGAGGTGATCCTCGTGGGCGGCTCCACCCGTATCCCCGCCATCCAGAAAGTGGTGGAAGACTTCTTCGGCAAAGTGCCCTCCAAGGGCGTCAACCCCGACGAAGTGGTGGCCATCGGTGCCAGCATCCAAGGCGGCGTGTTGAGCGGCGACGTGAAGGACATCCTCTTGCTGGATGTGACCCCGCTGTCCCTCGGTCTGGAAACCCTCGGCGGTGTGATGACCAAGCTCATCGATGCCAACACCACCATCCCGACCAAGAAGTCGCAGGTGTTCACCACCGCAGCCGACAACCAGACCTCCGTGGAGATCCACGTGTTGCAAGGCGAGCGTCCCATGGCGGCTCAGAACAAGAGCATCGGTCGTTTCCACCTAGACGGTATCCCCGCAGCTATGCGCGGCATCCCGCAAATCGAAGTCACCTTCGACATCGACTCCAACGGCATCCTCAACGTGACGGCTCACGACAAAGCTTCCGGTAAGGAGCAGAAGATCAGAATCGAGGCTTCCTCCGGCTTGAGCGACGACGAGATCAAGCGCATGAAGGCTGAAGCCGAGGCCAACGCCGACGCCGATAAGAAGGCCAAGGAGGAGATCGACAAGCTGAACAACGCTGACTCTCTGGTGTTCAACACCGAGAAACAGCTCAAGGAGTTCGGCGACAAGATTCCCGCTGACGACAAGGCCAAGATCGAGGCTGCTGCTGCCAAACTGAAGACCGCTCACGACAACAAGGACTTCGCCACCATCGACAGCGCAACGGCCGAGTTGCAGAGCGCTTGGAACGAAGCTTCGCAGAAGATGTACGCCGCACAGGGCGGTGCTCAACAGCCCGGTGCCGACTTCAACGGCGGCTTCAACCAACAAGCCGGTCCGCAAGGCCCGCAGGGCGGCAACGGCGGAAATGACTCAGAAGTCCAAGATGTGGACTTTGAGGAGGTCAAATAACTACGAATCCCCCCCTGTAGAGACGTTGCGCGCAACGTCTCTACAAAGGAACACCCTCGGAAATCACCGGGGGTGTTTTTTTATGGGAGTTGGTGCACGGTAATTTCGTTTGCAAATGTCAACAAATAATTGCTAATTTTGCCGCTTGATAATTCTCAGCAAAATAACAAAATAACATAATGATGAAAAGACATTTACGTTGTCTGTTTACTGTGCTTTCGATGCTGCTTGTGCCGGCAGCGATGCGGGCGCAAGAGACGTTTACAATCTTTAGCCTTAACCCGGATGACTGGAACTATGATATACCTATTCCTGGCGACTGGGCCGATTCCTACACGAAAACCGAGTTTATCGTGCCCGGAACCTATCTCACGGGCGACGGCTTCTTTGGCAGTGATATCACTGACATGACCTTCTACGGCATAAATGGAAATGAGAATGTCTCTTGGCCGGGCACACATTTCAAAGTCTTTCTGAAAGAGGTAAATAACCAAGTCTTGAGCTCTTTTACTGGCTATAATGATGCCACCGTCGTGTAAGAGGGCAGCTTAAGTGTCGTGAATGGTCAAATGAAGATCATTTTTACCACTCCTTTCGTTTATCACGGAGGAAATCTGCTTATCGGGGTGTATAACACGTCAAGCCAGGGAACAGCTAATACTATTGGATGGCGTGGTGAACACGTTTGGGAAAACGCCGCCGTTGTTGGTGTCAGATATTTTAACGAATTATTCAACAATCTGGAAGCAGAACCTGATAATTTCATACCAATGGTCACTTTCGGCTATACTCCGAACGTCATAACCTGTCCTGCTCCCACCGGCCTTGATATCACCATTAACGGCACTTCCGCCACGATGACATGGGATGACAACCCGGATGCCGTTGATTGGCAGATCAACATCGGCGGCTACTGGGTCAATTTCATTGTTGCCACTGAGCCCCACTACACGTTTACCGGACTAATTCCTAATGAAAGCTACTATATTAATATACGCACCAATTGCGGCGGCGGCTACACGAGCAACTGGAGTGGCTTGTTTATCACCATACCAGGAGACTGTACTCCACCTTCCAACCTCAACGCCGATAATATCACTTTCACCAGTGCCAAAGTGTCTTGGAACGGCTGCGGCATTCTGCACGATGAAACGTTTGAACTAAGATGTCGTAATAGCAGTATCTCATCTGACCCATCGTGGAACACTATTCAAACCTGGAACCAATACGTGAACCTCAGCGACTTGACCCCTGGATCCGACTACATCGTACAGGTTCGCTCTTACTGCGATGGCGAATGGACCGACTGGAGCGATACGCTGATCTTCTCTACCATACCAGTAACGTGCTTCGTGCCCACCGACCTCACCGTTTCCAGTATTGTCCCCACTGGTGCAAATTAGACCTGGAACCAGGCTGGTGTGAGTTCGGCATGGTTTGTAGAGTACGGCACGATCCCCGACTTCTCCAACGCCACCGAAGTACATGTCAATGACAGATTCTTGCATATTGACAACCTCATCCCTAACACCACCTATTATGCGCGTGTCGCCAAGGACTGCGACACTATGGGTGTCAGTGATTGGAGCGACACGCTGAGCTTCATCACAACAATGGCTCTCTTGGATATCGGCACCTGCACCATGACGAAAGATAACCTGCCGAGCCACTCCGCCTATATGTACAGCCTCACTCAGCAAATTTACACGGCAGAGGAAATCGGCCAGTACGGCACCATCGCCAGCATTTCTTTCTATGTCAGCGACTACACCATAACCCGCAACTATGACATTTACCTCGCCACCACCGACAAGATGCATTTCACCACCAACCAAGATTGGATACCTGTCACCGCAGCCGACCTGGTATTCAGTGGCGATGTCGAGATGAAGGAGAACGAATGGACTGTTATCGATTTGGATGTTCCTTTCTCCTATAACGGCACGGATAATCTCGTACTCGTCATGGATGATAATACAGGGCACCCAGGTATTGTGGGCATACATACACTGACCTGTTATTGTTTCTCCAATCCGGCTCCGAGAACCCTCTATGTCAACAGCAGCAACATCGACTTCGACATGAATAATCTTGGCGCATACTCTGGAGGCTATAGAGCATGGAGAAATTGTATTCAGTTGAACTTCAGCACCCCTTGCCGAACCCCTCCAACCTCACCGTCTCCAATGTCAGTCATAACGGTGCAGAAATCAGTTGGAACCAGCCTGATAGTGGCAGTAACCACTGGTGGGTTCAATACAGCACTGACGCCGACTTCTCCACATACGCCCAACAAGACGCCGACAGTACATCCTTATCACTGACCGGTCTCTACGCCAGCACCACTTACTACGTGCGTGTCGTTAATGACTGCGGCACCTCAGAAATCAGCTCTTTGAGCGAGACAGCAAGTTTCACCACCTTAGAACTCTGTCCCGCTCCCACCGACCTCACCGTCTCCAATATCGGTTCCTATGGTGCAGAAATCAGCTGGAGCCAGCCTGGAGACGGCAGTCACTGGTATGTAGAGTACAGCACAAGTCCTGAATTTGAAGCCTCTTCAACCCACAGTAAACTTGTTGAAACCATGATGGTTACGTTGACAGATCTTAACGTCAATACCACCTATTATGTTCGAGTCCGAAACTATTGCGGCAATAGCGGTACAAGCGCATGGGTGACGACGAACTTCACCACAGAGATTGGCATCGCGCTAATCGTGGAAATCGGCAACTACGGAAACATCACTTTATACCTACCAACATATACAGGCACTAAATATTCAATGACGGAGCAAATCTATACGGCTGCGGAGATTGGTCAGGCGGGCGAAATTCACAGCATTGCATTCTATAACCACGGTAGTGCTATCACTCGCAACATCGACCTCTATTTGGCTCATACGGATAAGGACACCTTCAGCACGATGACAGAATGGATGCCTATGACCCCTGCGGACCTTGTGTTCAGCGGCAATATTGACTTCTTAGAATGGGATTGGACGGTTATTGAGTTCTCCACTCCGTTCGCCTACAACGGCACTGACAATCTCATGGTTTTGACGAATGATAATACGGGCACCATTGATGATTATCGGACTTTCGGGGTTTATTCTGCCCCGAAACAATCTTTAGGCGTTTACAATAATAACGATAATTTTGATCCTGCCAACCCTTCCGCCGGCTCTTATGTGGGTGAAAAGAACCATATCCAGTTGGGATTTTTCCCGACACAATGCCCAGGACCCACCAACATTACTGTCTCTGACATCACCCAGCATACTGCCACGCTGGCTTGGACGGACAACGGCGGGGCTACGGCTTGGGACATCTGTCTCAATGGTGACGAAGCCAATGCTTTCACCGTGACCACGAATCCTTACACACTTACAGGACTCTCGGGTGAGACGGACTACACCGTGAAAATACGGACGGTATGTGGCGACAACGGGACCAGTATGTGGACTGGCGCAAAATCTTTCACCACCTCGGCATTGCCTTGTCCTGTTCCTACGAACTTCATGGTCACTAACATCTCCAACACTTCTGCTACCTTGAGTTGGTCCGAGAACGACATCTCCGCCGAATGGCAAATCTGCGTAAACGGCGACGAGGACAATATTATTGATGTCACCACGAACTCTTACACAATTACAGACCTCACGTCTGAAACGAGCTACACCGTAAAGGTGCGTGCCAACTGTGACGGTGAGTCTGTGTGGAGTGTTTGGAGCAACGAATCGAGCTTCACCACCGGGACCGAACTCGTGCAAATTGGCACTGGCACTGATACACACTCCTGGCTCCCGACGAACACGGGTCGCCATTACACCCTTTCACAACAAATATACACGGCGGCGGAAATTGGCCAGTCGGGTGACATCTACAGTGTCGCCTTCTACAACACTGGTGACACCACAACCCGCAATCTCGACCTCTACATGGTACATACCAACAAAAACAGCCTCGTTAGCAATGACGATTGGACAGCCGTTACCACCGCCGACCGCGTCTTCAGCGGAAGTGTCCATTTTCAGGCTGACGATTGGACGGTGATCAACTTCTCCACCCCGTTCTCCTACAACGGCACCGACAACCTCCTGCTAACGGTGGACGACAACACCGGCAACGGGGATTATGACATTCGTGATTTTCTCGTTTTTTCCACGTCGAACCAAAGCCAAGCTATAGTGGTTTTCAACAACAGTACAACGAACTATGATCCTGCTGATCTGAGCGAATATTCCGGTAGTAGATGGAGTATAAAGAACCAAATCCAGCTGAGCTTTGTACCTGACACCAGTATCAATCCGTCTTACGTCCATGTTGAAGGTGAAACAGCTGTCTGTCAAGGTAATACGACTACGCTGACCGCCACCACGGACGTTGAGGCTACTTACCAGTGGAACACGGGAGCGACCACGCAAAGCATCATCGTGGGTTCTGGCTCTTACTCCGTGACCGTGACCTCCTCCACCGGCCATGAACTCTCCGGAGCTGTTATCGTGACGGAGAAGGAGACCTACGATGTGGACGACTACCATTCCATCTGTTCCAGCGAGCTTCCCATAGAATGGAACGGCGTGACTTTCACTGAGGCCGGTATGCAGACGGCCACCATCACGGCCACCAACGGCTGCGACAGTGTGGTGACGTTGCACCTGACTACCAGCGTAGGTATTGACGATTACGAGCTCGGCGCCATCTACCTCATCCCGAACCCCGCCAAGAACGTCTGTCGCATCAACGGTCTGGAGACCGCACCTGTCTCTGTGGAACTCTACGACATGAACGGCAAGCTGATTCGCCGCATTAACACTGCCGAATTTGACGTGAGCACGCTGTCCACTGGCATCTACATGGTGAGAGTGAACACCGGAAACAGGGTGGTGAACCTGAAGATGGTGAAACAGTGATTCGAAATCGAGTATTAATTCGCCAAATTCGCCAAATTCGCCGATTATTATTCGTTAAATCCGCACAATTCGCCGACCGTTTATTCGCCAAATCTGCACAATTCGCCGACCGCTTATAGCAGATATTTCCAAATGCCTATAAATTGCACTACGGCGGCGATGACCACGAAAATGTGGAACACGAAATGTCGGTAGGGCTTCCGTTTGCCGACACCGTAAAGGACCGCCCCGATGGTGTAGGCGATGCCGCCGGCGAGGATGTACGCGAAGCCGGGCCATGTCATGCCGGTGATGGTGTCGCGCAGACTGATGACCACGCACCAGCCCATGGCCAAGTAGCAGCACATTGAGAAGCGGGCGTACTTTTTTAGGTCGATGGCGTTGAGAACGATGCCGATGAGGGCGCACACCCATTCCACCGCGAAAATCGACCACGCCATAGTGGGGTTCAGGGGCAGCACGCCGATCAGCATGATGGGCGTGTAGGTGCCCGCGATGGTCAGGAAGATGTTGCAGTGATCGACCACACGCATCACCTGCTTGGGCATCCCTTTCGGCAAACCGTGATAGACGCTGGAGATTACGAACATGGCCAGTACCGATGCTGTATAGACCAGGCTGCTGAACAGGACCAGCCGAGACGGATTCCGCAGCGAGGCCACTACTGCGATGGCCATCATCCCTACAGCCAGTACCGCCCCCACGGCATGACTCAGCGAGTTCAGCTTTTCCTCCTTCTCCGTGTATTCCGGGAACGGTCTCTCTTTCAACGGGGTGCGTTCAATCTTGGCCATCTTTTTCGCTCTGTTTTTTGAGGTGGCAAAAATAGTCTTTTTTTGTCTAGTATTTTCGTACTTTTGCATCCTCATTCAAATTCGAACAAGATGAAGAAAATTTTATCCGTATTGTTCTTGTTTTGCGCTCTTTGTGGATGGGCGCAAACTCCGCTCCTCACCACGCAGTGGAATCAGGAATATCCCTACAATATACTTTGTCCGGCCGATCCGTTCGAGAATTATGCCCGTTGTTACACGGGCTGTCCGTCAACGGCTATGGGGCAGATTCTCAATCATTTGCGGACAACGCAAAACACGCGCTTCGACGACAGCGACGACTATTACGCGAATTACGCCAGTCGGCAATTCCACATTGATGACGATTGGGATACGTACCAATTTCCCTCTTTCCCGCAGCTGAATGTGCTGTTGGATTCGGCGGATGCTGCATTCAACCGCGGCGAGGAACTTTCCGACTCCTTGGTAGCCGCTCTGATCTTTGCCAGCGGCGTGGCCTGCAAGCAGGTCTATACGGCGTCGCCGAATTACGGTTCTGGTACTTTTTCGGTGGATCAAGCGTATGCGGCTTACCAGCGTTTTGGTTTTGCGGATTGTCAGCTGTTTTTGGAACCCGATTCCACCATGTTCGCTGTCTTGATCTCCAATTTGCAAAACGGTTATCCTGCCCATCTGGCTGTTGAGAATGAGACAGGAACGAGTGGGCACAACGTGGTGGTTGACGGCTATCGCGAAAGCGATGGCAAGTTCCACATCAACTTCGGGTGGGGCGGTTACAAAGACAACTGGTACAAGCTCCCTGATCCCAATGGTTATTCTTACGGCTGGACGAAGATTGAGGGCCTTATCGTGGATATCATTCCCACGACAGTGTCTGTGGTTTCTCGCGAGCCCTCCCGCCAGCCCTCCCGCCAGCAGCTGCTGGAGGTCTATCCCAATCCTGTTTCAGACCTTCTTTACCTCAAAGAGCTCCCTTGCGAAACGGTGGATTATGCCATTTTCGATGTTTCAGGCAGAATGGTGGCCGTAGGCAATTCCAATGGTTCCATTTCCGTTTCAGGATTGGAAAAGGGACTCTATCTTCTACAAATCAAGGGTGAAAAACAGTCTGCAACGGCTAAGTTTGTGGTGAAGTAGCTTTTCGTGCGTTTCCTTTTCCGAATGCCCTGATGGCCGACAATCCTTTTTCGAGGGTGTTGCGGAACATCTCCTCGGGGTTGACCGCTGCTTTTTTCTTGCGCTTCTTGGGGAAGTGGATGTTCTCCTTGGGCATAACACGCTGATAACCATTCTCCTCCAACGCTTTCACTGTGCTTTCATAGCCACGGAAAAACAGCTCTTCGATTCTCGAAATGTCGTGGGCCATGCAGCCGTAGGTGTCAAGCTCGATGAAGAGGTCGGCTTGGGCGGAGTCGGCGGCCACGTTGGAAACCATCATCATCATGAAAGAGCGGTAAGCGATCGAAATGAGGTTGTTTTTGGGCTTTTCGGCTTCCAAATGGTTGAGATTGAGGGCGATGACCTTGTCGCATTTCTGCCGTATGGCCGACACGGGCAGGTTTTGGAACGTGCCACCATCGACGTAGTGTGTCCCGTTGATGCACATCGGCTGGAAGATGACGGGGATGGAGCAGGAGGCCACCACCCGCGGGGCGATCTCCCCTTTGGTGAACACCTTCGACATGCCGCGTTCCATGTCGGATGCCACGATGAGGGTGGGGATGGGCAGCTCTTCCAAACGACTGTAAGGCAGCAGACTCTGGACCAAGGATAGTAGCGGTCGCGAGTCGAAAAGTCCTCCTTTCGGCAGACATGGTGCAACAATGTCTTTGAAGAAATTCAGCCCCTGAAAGGTCTCGATCATCTGTTTCGGGGAAAAGCCTGCCGAGTAGAGCACCGCGACGAGGGCACCCACGCTGGTGCCTGACACGATGTCCGGTTTGATGCCATATTCCTTCAACGCCTGAAGTGCGCCGCAGTGGGCCGCACCTTTGGCTCCGCCTCCACTGAAAGCGATGCCCAACGGATATTTCTTTGTTGCCATGTTGAAAAATTTTGCCGGCAAAAGTACACTTTTCGATGTTATTAAGATAAGAGGTTTTTATTTTTCCCGTTCGTATTGGCTTTTTTGTACTTTTGCGCGATTGAAACCTGTCCTAGTAAGAATTAATGAAAAGATTTTGTAATAATCTTATAATCAGTATGAAATAAACGTTACTTCTCATAGCTGCGATGCTATGCTGCGTGACAACAATCTTCGCACAAAACGACAAAATCAGCTACCAGGCCGTGGTGCGCGACCCCGAGAACAAGCTGGTGGCCAACAAGACTGTCAAAGTGATCGTGAATATCTTCAACGGCACGGAAACCACGGCCGTTTACACGGAGACACAGACAACGCAGACCAATTATAACGGTTTGTTCTCGATGATGATAGGTCCCAGCCAGCCCAATCCCGGTTGGAACAGCATCCAATGGAACCACGCGCGTATCGAGACATCGGTTTCCCTTGCCGACACTCCGCTTGCCTCCTTGGAGATGCCGCTCACGGCGGTGCCTTACGCTTTCTATGCGGACAGTGCCGCACTGGCCGGGCATGCGACATACGCCCACTACTCCGACAGCGTGAACCTGAACGTGATTGCCCACTATCTGGAGACGCACCCCATTCCTTCTGATGCGGGACAGAATGTGCAAAGCGACTATGCGGAGACGGATGCCACCTCTGACGCGTACATCCAGCACAAACCGAATATTCGCGATAGTATCGGCACGTATTTGACGAACAACCATTATATTGACCAAACGGCCCTCTACAACCAAGGCTATCTGACCAGCGACAGCACGGTGATCACCGATTTGCAGTCGAATGTGATGAATTTGCAGACCAATGTGACCAATTTGCAGTCGAATGTAACCAATCTGCAAGACGGCATTAAGAAAGCGGCCTTGTGTGACAGCATAACCGACTGCGTCACAAATATTATTGACGCCAAGCTGGCCGATACAGCCAAGTATGCTCTCAAGAGTTCCCTCGCCCCAGTGGCCACCAGCGGCAATTACAATGATTTGACCAACACTCCGACCATTCCGACAAATGTGAGCGCGTTCACCAACGACGCGGGCTACATCACGGGTTACGCCGAGACCCAAACCCTTGCCGATGTGACGGTCAAAGGCAACTCCGCCGGCAACCGCCAGCTGAAGAATGTGAGCGACCCCACGGATCCGCAGGATGCTGTGACCAAGAGCTATCTTACCGCGCAGACCGAGGCCATTACGGCTTCGGTACAACAGCAGCTCAATATCCTTGCCAGCTCGTTCCAACAACAGCTTGACAGTCTGGGCAGCGTGATTGAGGCGCAGCAACACCAGCTCGACATCTTGATTATCAGAGCCAAGTCCTGCCCCAATGCCCCGACGGCTGGCACCTGCAGTGGTTCGACGTTCGTTGACATGGGCTTCGTCACCATCTTCTGGTCCTCTGTTGCGTCCAGTAGCTACCAAGCATCGTACCAGCACTTGTCCTCCAACGACGCCGGCATGTACCAGTCCTACAACCCCAAGGAGTACGGGTTCTCCGTCCGCTGCCTCCGCGATTAAATTCCGCATTCTTAATTCTACATTACAAAAGGGCGTGGCTGGGACGGTCGCGCCCTTTTTGGGGTGTAACGCTTCCCAGCATTGCATTGTTCGCGACGCTTAGGAGCATCGGCCATTATTTCTAAATACTACCTTTGCCGCCATAGTTTTTGTGCACCTTTTCTTTACAGGATATGAAAATTTAACATTTTTTTTATTCCTGATTCTCAGTCGTTTATATAGAAAATTTGGCGTTTTCGATAATATTTTGCACTTTTGCGGCCGATTTTAAATTTGGTTAAAATATGTTTTTCAACCTCAAGAAGAAACTGATGTGCAGGGCGATAGACAAAAGGAATGGACAGCATCCTTTTGATTATCAATATGCCGAGAGTTTTTCGCTCGAAGGCGTTGATGACCCTTGGATAAACAATTCCTACTATTTCTCGGCGCATGACGGCACAATGTCAGTCTTTACACGCTTGGGTAGGCGAGTAAACACGGAAGAAACCTGGTTTGCAGTCTATTGGGACGGAAAATTGTATTCTTTGAAACAAGAGTTTTTCCCGCAGGGACAATCGCCCATTGTGGTTGAAAAAGCGGGTGAGGATTGGGCCATTACGTATCAAGGCACCTTGAACGACCATGATGAAATCCTCTTTCAGGCAAAGTTTGTGGCCAAGCAGAAGCCCATCGATTTCACCAGCAATATGCCGGCGGCGCGAATGGCTACGGGAATGGCTAA
This sequence comes from uncultured Bacteroidales bacterium, assembly GCA_905235135.1. Lineage (GTDB taxonomy): Bacteria > Bacteroidota > Bacteroidia > Bacteroidales > WCHB1-69 > F23-D06. The sequence goes on along the minus strand of CAJOKR010000024.1, from coordinate 17,199 downwards.
CGAAAAGTGGAACAAGCCGTTTTTTGAAGCGCTGCAGAACATCAGCGGGCAATGCCATTATGAGCAGGAAGGCGTTCTGGAAGGACGTATGACCTTGAATGGCAAGACGATAGACTTCCAGTTGCCCTGCGTGCGCGACCATTCCTTCGGGAAACGGGATTGGAATTACATGAACAACCATCTTTGGCTGATGGCGGTGGCCCCCGATCACCAGTTCAACTATTCGCTGGTCTCCTATCCGGTGATGAGCGTGTTGGAGGTGGGGCATTATCGCGATGAGGCGGGGATGCATTACATGATGCAGGCGGATGTGGACTTCCCGCAGATCAGTCAGGGTGTTGTGCCTCAGGAGTTGTCGTTCCAGATGAAATTAGACAACGGGAAAACCCTTCCGGTGACCGCGAAAGTGCTGGCTGGCGTGACCTATCGTTTTCAGGATGGACAATACATATTACATGAGAATATCGCGGAATTCACCATCGACGGGAAAACATGCCGCGGAATTTTGGAGATCGGCTTTAACCACGATAATAATCGGTTTTTTAATCAAAGAGAATTGAATAGCATTAGACGATGAAAATAGTTCAGTTAGGAGAATTGCCTGAGGCGTTGTATTCAAAGGTTGGAGGAAAGGCGAAGGGATTGGATTTGTTGATCAGAAATCATTTTAAAGTCCCTAAAGGTTTTGTAATCACTGAGATTGATCAGGTGGATGAAGCTGCTCTTTATCAGGCTTTTGATGCCATGGCCGTGGTACAGGTGTCGGTGCGCTCGTCGGCCTCCAATGAGGACCAGTCGGGGGCTTCCAACGCCGGGCAATACGAGACTTGCCTGTTCGTGGATCGCCCGCATCTGATGGAAAGCGTCCGGAAATGTCTGGATTCGTTGGATTCCCATCGTGTGAAGGATTATGCCGAGCACTTCGAGTTGGGCACAGGGACAATGAACATCGTCGTCCAGGAGATGATCGACAGCGACAAGGCAGGCGTGATGTTCACCGCCAGTCCGAACAAGGGCTCCGACATCCTGATAGAGGCGGTCGATGGGCAAGGGGAAAATCTGGTTTCCGGGCAGGTGACCGCCCATCGTTACGAGATTTCCCGTAAGTGCTACCGCCCGTGCGCTGACGATTTGCTGGACGAGGGTGAAATCAGGCGGCTCTATGATGCCGGAAAGCAGATCCGGACCACTTTTGGCGAAGAGAAGGACGTGGAATGGGCTCTCAAAGACGGGGAACTCTTTTTTCTGCAAATGCGTCCCATTACAACGGAAATAATTGATATTGAGGAGTTTGACAGAAATGACGATTTGAGCGGGCATCTGTTCACCAAGCGGAATGTGGGGGAGATGATGCCGGGTGCCGTCACCCCGCTGACCCTGACCACCTCGGCGAAAGCCATTGATTACGGTATGCGCTATATGCTGGCCAAAGCGGGGGCGTATCAATCGCCTGACGATGAGAAGCCCTTGCGGCTGATCTCTTCGATATCCGGGCATCTGTTCTTCGATATGAACTTGCTCTACAACATGCACGCGAAGGTCGGGGTTGCCAACCCGCAGTCGATGAACTTGTCCATTATGGGGGAATACCACGATTTCCCGCCCATCACGGCCGAGTATGCCCGTCCCTTGGTGCGCGGCATCAATTCCGTCAAATTCCTGAAGTTTGTCTTTTCGGGGCATCGCGCGATGAAGAAATTCGACGCACTGCTGAACCGCGTACACTTTGCGAAAACCGATTCCTATAGCGAATTATACAAAAGTATCGATGCCAATATCGCGCTCTTGGACGAGAGTCTGATTTACCATTACGCTTCTTCCGCCTATTCCGGCAGCGCCACCAGCACCTTGTATATGATGCTGGACAAGTATTTCCCGGATAAGAAGGAGTATCAGTCGTTCTTGTCGCATCTGCTGACCAACATCCCGAACATCGAAAGTGCGGACATTTTGTCGCGTTTGCAGGGCTTGGCGATGAAGATCAAGCGGCAGGAACCGAAAGCGACGGACTTCCGTGCCGAGGAATTGCTTTCGTATATCAAAAACAATGCGGAAATCAACGCTGAATATCAGGATTTTTTGGCGCATCATGGCCATCGTTGCATCAAAGAGGCGGAAATGAGGAACAAGCCGTGGCGGGAAAACGAGATTCCGCTGATGAACTATCTGCTGAGCATCATCCATTCGCCGATGAATTTGGCGCACGGCGACGAGAAGGTGGACTACCGGAAGGAGTTCTTGTTCGTCAAGAATCCGTTGTTGAAGGCGGCTTCCATCTCATACGCCAAAAAAGCCCGTCAGGCCGTAGTGGATCGCGAATACACGAAGTCGCGGTTGATAGAGATCATCGACTTGTTCAAGACGCAGTACGCCCGCTTGGCGGATATGCTGGTGGCGGCCCGACTGCTTTCGGATCCGGATTTGATCTACTTCCTGACTCATGAAGAGATCGGCCGGCTGATTAATGGCGACACTGCTCTTCTGCCCCTGTCCATCAGAAGGCGGAAAGCGCATGCCATCCAGGAAGAACTCTCGTTTGACGACATCTACATCGGCAAGCCGATGGCGGATGTGTTTGATGTGGAGCATGCGGACGGCGTGATCAAGGGCGTTCCAGTGTCCAACGGGGAGTGTGAAGGCGTGGTGCACATCGTTCATTCTGTGGAGGATGCCAATCAATTGCAAAAAGGGGAGATCATGGTAGTGCGCTTCACAGACATCGGCTGGTCGCCCTATTATTCCATTGTCAACGGATTGATCACGGAGATAGGTTCGTCGTTGTCGCATGGCGCGGTGGTGGCGCGCGAATACGGTCTGCCCACCATCGTCAACGTGAAAGGCGCCACGAAGCTGCTGAAGAACGGCGACCGTATCAAGATGAACGCCAGCAAGGGGACGATTGTCATTTCTTGAAGACCCTGGACATTCCACGATCCATGTCGGAAGCCACGATGAGGGTCGGTATCGGAAGATCCTCCAAGCGGCTGTAAGGCAGTAGGTTCCGGATCAAAGCAAGCAGTGGTCGCGAGTCGAAAAGTCCCCCTTTCGGCAGGCTTGGCGCGGCGCTGTCCTTGAAGAAATTCAGCCCCAATGTCAGAAACTGTAACCGAGCCCGATGCCGAAGACCGATTTGAACTGCACGTGCTCTTTCTCGACACTTTCCTTGTCCTTTACTAAGATGCCGTTGTAGTATTTCAAGTTGGTGGACAATGTCACGTTCAGCACTTTAAGGAACTGATAGGAGATGAAGAAGTCCCATTCAACATCGAAATTGCCGAAACGACGGTTCAAGTTCGAATATTGGTAATACATGTTGTAGGTTTCGCCGGGGTGGGCCTGCTCATAGGCCTCTTTTATATCGAATCCCTTTCGGGTGTAGAACCAAATCGAGGAACTGATTGTCAGATTTTTGTGCTTGTAATCAACGGTGCCCTTGAGGGAGAGACCTAACTCGGCGCGACAACTGCGCCAATCGACAACAGGAATGCCATCGTCAGTCAGGATGACTTTGTAGGTGCCGTATTTGGCCTGCATCTCCCGACGGAAGTCCACATACTCTTCCGGAACAGGTTCTCCTGCCGCCTCCATGGCCGCCAAATACTCTTCGGTATATTTCCGGTTGTCCGCATCGTTCACGTATGCCGTGATGAGGGCCCCCGCAAGCGGTGAGACATAGACCGAAAAGTCGCAACTGCCGACCGATTTCTTCCAGTCGATACCCAGTGACAACTCGGTGTTGGACGGTGAGAGCCATTTGGAAATCACCGGGTCATATTGCCCTTTTTTGTATTTGCGACCAATCGCATATTGGCTCTTGAAACTACCTGACGCGGTCAAGTACAAATTATCCTTGATTTTCCAGCCCAACTTGGTGTTGAACTTGATATCGTCGGATGTCTTTTTGAGTTGGTCGTCCTCCTGATCGACCCAAGTCAAGCCGAAATCAGTGTCAAAGTTGGTCTCCCAAGCAATGGCATTTTTTGATATTGCAGCCGTAGTTTGGCGAAAGTCAGTGCGTTAGCGTTGTTGTTACCCCCTGCAGACCAAAAGAAGAGGTTCGTGGCGCCAGCGTTCAAACCGATCACGCCGTCAAATTTCCATGCCTTTGTCGAGTCGGCTGCCTTTTCCGTGGTTTTGGTTTTTGGGCGTAGGTTGCGGAAATGGTTAGTACACTAAGAATCAATATTATGTAATAATGTTTCATACTTTCGTGATTTGGACGCAAATATACGATTTTCTTATACGAATCGCCCCCTCTGGACCTGAAACCTGAAACCTGAAACTTGTCAATGCCTGAAACCTGAAACCTGAAACAAAAAAGGACCGTCACCCTCCGGCAACGGCCCTTAATTACTAATTACTAATTCCGAATTAAATCTCCCACGTGTCCCCACTGTTCAACAAACGCATTTGTACTTGCCGTTGGCCATCTGCTCTTCCATCTGGTCTTCGTACAGCTGCGTGTAGGAGGTCTTCTTGACGTTGCGGATCACGCCGATGGCCACGGGCAGAGGGGCTGTCGCATCCTTTCGGCCGTTGATGATCATCAAAAAAAACTCGCCCGTCGTGATATTTTTTGTATCTTTGCCGCGCAAACCCACGCTGGGGAGATGTCTGACGAGGAGGGCGGGTTTGCGGACATAGTAAAAGGCGTTTATTGACGCTTTGTGGCGGTCATTTTGAAACTTCGCAACTTTCAATTTTCCAAACCGCGCAAAGTAGCAGTGAATGTCCTCGGGATGTGTATAATTACCGTATCTGAACCATACGGGCAATTTGCATATTCGGCGTGGACTTCAAGTTGCTTGTTATGGTTTGGAAAGGGCATTGCGAAGGCCTCAAAATGAGCGTGACGAGCCAATAAGGACTCCACGCTTTTTTTGTTGTGTCCTGTCCTGTCGGGAGTTGCGGGGCGGGGGAGACAAACGAATATTGCGATGCGAAGATTGAAACCGTACAAAATCATTTTAGCACTGGCTGTCATGATTGCCGGCGGAATCTGCATGTTGTTGCCGGAGAAGAATGCGGTGCCGGTGGCGAGTATGGGTGGGGTTGTGAAAAGCTGCCCGAGTTCGGCTGACACGTTGCCGGATGTCTCTTCCGACACGGTTTCTGTGGAATAGCGATGTGTCAGCCTAACACCATATTGTCGCTGTCTGCCGAAGACACAAGGAACTTTTTCTTGCGGAAGGAAATTCATATCTGGTGATACAACCTGAAGAAGTGGAAGTGTTTAACAATAATTATATGTAATAATCAAAATTTTTAATTATGGCAAGAAATTTATACAAGTTGGTGTATGTGTGTGCAGTTGCTATGCTTATATTGTCTTGTAATAATAAGATTAGTATAGATGCAGACACCAAAATACTTAACGAAATGGCACCTGTTGAGACTTCTGAACCATTAGATCCAAGTACGATTTTGTACATTGATGCGTCAACAGTCTTTCTTGATGCTAAAGAAAGCCATGTCTTTAAAGATATGAAATCTCAAATGTATCAATACATTGGGACCTTGGTCTTTATAAAAGGGAATCAGTTTGATACAACAGAATGCGACAGGCAAAAACAAACGCTGTTTAACGCACTGGAAAATATGAATAGCGACTATAATTATGCTGACATCCAAAAAGCAGTGGAAAATATTTGCGATGGCAACCGTCAAGGTATGATTATCTCGGATTTTGAATTTTATAAAGACGGGAAAGTTCATGACAACGACCCATATTTAAGCGAATCATTCAAAAAATGGCTTTCCAAAGGATATCAAATTGACATTCTGACTGAGCCTTATTGGGAAAAAGGAAATCAGAAAAAGCGTTTTTATATGTTCTTTACCGACCCGTCAGACAAGGCACCCATAACCAACACTATGATTTCCCAAGTAAAGAATTATCTGGTTGACAGCAATCCGAATATAGGAGAATGCTGCTTGTTTACGTTGAAAAACTCAGATATTAGTATTCAAAGGAGCAAAGAAGACAATTCTTCATCTCAAGAAATCGACATTACGGTAAAATCCATCAACAGCCGGAGCGAACTTGTCTCAACTGAGGCTTCTTGGAATGACATAAAAGAGTTTCTTATGAAACTGGACAACCACAATAAAGTGATTGAAGATGAAAACCCCATCCCGATTGTTGATGGCCTGAAATTATGTGATGGCAATAATTATTCTATTGACAATATCAAAGTTCGAGCCACCAATGTCTCTAAACTATATCTGTCAAAGCAAGAAGATGATGATGAACTTAATGATTCACCATTTGATATTTCCGATGCTTTTGATGTAAAGATAAACGCTCAAAATGAGATTTCCATATTTTTCAATAAAAACATTTTTTCTGCAAAGCATTTGTATTCTTCCAAGGAGGGCTTTGAAGGGAATTTGATACGCATCGATTTAGCAGTTGGCAATAGTAAAATTGAAGAATATGATGAAACGGTTTTTCAGTGGGGGTGCGTTCAAAGAAGAAGGCTAACAGGACAAACAGCCACTTGTGTGTCGTTAAGCATAGACAATGTCCTAAAAGACGTAGATATAGTTCCTGATGGCAGAACAATCTATACGATTTTTCTTCAAGTACCTTCATTCAAATAAGAGTTATTAACCAAAATAGGATTTATTATGAATATGTTTTCTATGGGGCCTATTGAAAGTAGGCAAGAATTGGCAAGTTTAGTCCAAAACACGTATTTCACGGCACTGATTTTTATGGCGGTGGCTTTTGCCATAGCATTGTTGATTGCGAATCTCATCAAATGGCAAGGCAAGCCAGACAATTCGTACAAGAAACGCCGAGTCTGGTGGATTGTCATCGGTGTTGTTGTTGCCTTCGTGTTTTTTATCATTAACGCCACATACGTGGCCGGTTTTATTGAGAAATCATCCCTGAAGACCAAGTTTGGTACAACCAACATTATTGCGACAAGTGCAATATGTCTCGTGGGCTATTTTGTGTTGTCCATAATCACCATGCTTGTTTTCCGTAGCACTAAGTGGGGCAGCATTTTAGGACCTTCAAAAAAATAACCAACAAATTAAACAACTATATTATGGCTAAAGAAGTTTTTGTAATTGGTATAGGCGGCACGGGAATGAGATGTATAGAATCTTTTATACACTTGTGCGCCATAGGAATGTTCGATGACACGGAAGTGAATATGCTTGCTCTTGATACCGACAAGGACAACGGAAATTTTACTCGGTTGAAAAATCTTAAGGAAGCATATATCAAGACAAAGGGAATAGGCAAAAAGCAGGAAGCATTAACGGATACTTTCTTTTCTGCAAAACTGAATTATTATCAGTTCAGTCCCGATTATTCAAAGAAATCCACATTTAACGATTTATTTGATTATGGAGATTTAAAATACCGTAATCCAGATGAGGCAGCAATTGCAGATTTACTATTGACAGACAATGCCAAAGATTTCGACTTGAAGCATGGCTATCGTGCTCAGACACATCTTGGCAGTATGCTTATGTATCATTCAATAGTAGATGAAATCCGTAAAGGAGATTCTAATAGCGACTTAAGGCGTTTTATTCAGAAACTTATTGATGCATCTGCTGGCCATCCGCGTGTGTTTATACTTGGTTCGGTGTTTGGCGGTACTGGAGCATCTTCTATTCCTATTATTCCAAAGGCAATCCGCGATGCAGCAAACCTGATGTCTCAGGCTACAGACATAGAGAAGAATGCATATTTCGGAGCTACATTATTGACTGCATATTTCTCGTTTGCAGCGCCAAATGCTGATGAACTGGCAAAACAGAAGGTGATTGCAACATCCGACAAGTTCGCCCTTAATTCCCAAGCAGCCATGATGTTTTATGAGTCTGACGAAACAGTTCGTAAAACATACCAAAGATTATATATGATGGGAACCGATGGGATTAGTTGGAAACCAAGCAAAATACAAGACAAAACAATTACAGGGGGTGGAGAACAAGAAAACGATTCTCATTACATAGAACTTTTAGCCGCCTTTGCAGCTTGGCATTTCTTTAATGCACAAGAAAATGGTGTTGTTGACAAATTGGATGGACTTGCAGACCTTAAGGCTAAAAAGCAACTCGAATATGTATATAGAACTTTTGATGATAGTGGTAAGATTGATTATACTGATTTTGTCGGTGATAGTGATAAAGAACAGTTCGCTAAGAAGCTTGGTATGTTTACTGCGATGACCATACTCGATAGCAATGACAGATTTTTTGAAATGGCTCAGAGTGGGGAGCTGAAAGTAAACAAAATTGAAGGCTATGAGGATATTGACAAGTCGGAAATAGATAATCTTGAGAAATATATGCATTTGTTCCACTTTGAGATTTCTGATGGCAAAGTAAAGGATGGGTGGTTGAGACAATTGCATAGGTCTGCTGATGGTGGAGACAAGTTCTTGCTTAATGCAGAGGTTTTCGGTTGTAATAGTGAGAAAGAGTTCAAGAAACTGGATTTCAACAAAGAATTATACCAGAAAGGGTCTGATTTTGAAGGTAATGCCTTCAAGACTGGTCTGATAGGAAGTATTACCAATGAATTTAGAAGCCAATTCATAAAAGAAAAGGATTCTTCTGAAATCACCAATAAGAACGAGAAGTTAATAAAGCGTGTTTACGATACGCTTTGCAGTTTGTATCACTTTAACAATTAAAAAATGGGAAAGGCTAAATTAATAAAGAGTACAGGTAGCTCAAAAAATAATCCGCAAGGACATTGGTATATTCACGATGAGATAAAACCATTCATTCAGGGAATAGAAGCTGGTGACTTGGACGAAAATCAAGTAAGTGGAACGCTTATCTCTGGTGTTCCGACAGCATGGGCTCGTCCCAAGCTGTTCTGGTTTGCGTTTGACTATAAGAATAATGATGCAAATATTCAAACTTCTGGTCTTTTCGGTTTCTACAGCAGACTTATTCAGGAATGGAAAGGACTTATGGCGGTCGTTGCCCTGTTCCCTGATAGAATATCATTTTCTGATCCTATCGTATTGGATGCAGAAGGCAATTGGAATGATATACCGTCGGCATTTGGCCGTATGTTGCTTGACGAAAAGGATTTGTGGATAGACCAGCAAAGAAAAGCCGAGAATCCAGAAGAAAAACCATTTATACAATTAATAAAGTATAACGGTCAGGTCATTGGCGGAACTTCTCCGTTTTCAATCTTTTTCCCAGGTATAGAATATTCTGGTTTGACGAACACTTCTGATATTCCTTGGTACACAAGTGGGAAGTTTGCTGACCCATTAAACTATATCCGCAACGACAAAGACAAGGTTCAGAAATTATACTTGTTTGTTAAGAATTTGAATGCCAATTTTGACGCTTACGAAAACAGCCAAAAGTTGACTATTGATGGCAGAACTTCAATATGTCATCCTGACTTGACAGGTTTGAAATCACATTTGAGAGACTGGGAGAGAACATTGAGGAATCTTTTTAATGATTTGCAGACCAATGGCACGGTGGCTAAATATTCAAATCTATGTGCTCCTTATTCTACACTGTTGGTCTCAAATCAGAAGGTTTATTTATTGAGGACCGGAGACCTTACGTTTACAAAACCGAGCGATACCACCCTCATTGTTGCTGAACTAAAAGACTTGCAAAATGTGCTAAATGAAAGCAAAAAGATTGTCGGTTGGTATGAATCTTCCGATTACAAACAACCTCTTGAGAAGGCAGCGGTATATTATCTGAAAGTGAATGATGTCAAGGACAAAGATAATCCAGTAAAATATTTTGCACTGCCTTTAAGTCTTGAGGGTTTACAGATGTTTGGCAAAAACATAGGTGTGTTGGTCTCTCACAACAATCCAAAATTTGATATAACAGGAAGAATCAACGAACAGGACAAGTTGGTGGTTGATCTTACAGTCACTATTGATAATCAGCCATACAAACTTAATTCCAGAGAATACGAAATAGAATGGGCAATAGCTGGAAGAAAAGTTATTGTGTGGCCGAATTTTGTTTCAGACAAGTGGGATGCTTATTATCTGTATTCGGAATTTCCAACCAATTTGTCGGGTATGAAATTCATACCTTTTTACAAGCATTGTACTGACGGTAATATTATTGCTGTTGAACGTCCGGACGGGTTCCAGACAAAAAGACATGTCGTGTATTCAAATAGTCCCGATGATATGAAAAGGGATGCTAATCTGGACGTTTTGGAATTGGTGAAATATCCGGTAGGGCAAGTGACAGAAGAACAACACAAATATGAAGTAACGAAATCAAATTGTCCTATTGCAGGATTAGAAATTCGCATTGAGAACGCGGGACAATCCGAAACTGCTGGTTACTTGATGGTGAAAAATCCGGGAGATTTGTCAATGGGTGAGAATAAAATATCCGACTTTAGTTCGACACCTGTCAACCCATCGGCAATTGTGGGAATTGATTTCGGCAGTAACAACACCTGTGTGCATTATACAGTTAACAACAATACTTTTCCCATTAAGTTTGAAAACCGCCGTTTGGCATTGGTTGGAACTGAGGCAGTGGATGGTAATATTGCAGAAAGGGATGAACTTTTGTTTTTCTCCAATGAACCAACCGAAAACGGACAAGTAAAATCGTGGCTTCACGAGCACGACACGCGTTATATAGGGGCAAATAAGGACAAAGAGATTGCCGGAGGGGTTGCAGTAAATGAGAAAAACATTGTCGTAAAGGAAATGACTCGAGAAATAATCACAACACAGGCAGGAATATTGCATTACAATATGAAATGGTTGTCCGACACTTCAGGTATTGCCAAAAAAACTGCCTATCTGAAAGCGATTTGGTTGTCGGTATGTGCTGATTTATATGCAAACCAGCTCGCACCAAAGGAAATAAGATGGTCGTTCCCGAGTTCGATGTCGCCAACCGATTTGAGCCAATACAGGAACATCTACAACGCTCAGTTGCCAAATATAACCCCTATTCTTGGAGATAACAATCAGAGATTCCGCCCTCAGCCTTTGGTTGAGCAGACTGAATCCGAATCGGTTTGCAAGTATGCGCTTGGACAGCAATATGGATTGAACAATGCGATGTTTCTTGGAATAGATGTTGGTGGAAGTACAAGTGATATTCTGCTGCTTGCTAAAGACATAAACAATAATAATGCGGAAACACTTTTCAACCAGAGCTCAGTAAGAATTGCAGCAGGAGTGTTTTTTGATGCCGTAATAAAATCGCAACGCTTCAGAAAAGCCATCTATGATTACCACGAATCGCAGAGAAGTATTCATGTGGAGAATATAGGTGAAATACTTACGGCTGGCAACAAGGCACCATTCTATCTTAATAGCGTTTTTGACCAATTAACGCCTGATAATTCTGCAGAATTTTATAGTTGGATTAGCAGGGAGGCACCATTTGTTTTTGCGATACCTGCTTACGTGACAGGTCTTTTGGTATATTATGCAGGAAAACTCTGCGCCAAGACAATAAAAGAGCATAATCTAACCGGCATACGAGAGGTCCATTTGATGCCATTCGGCAAAGGTGGTCGGCTGTTCCATTGGTTGCAGACCAATCCTGGCATACCTATGACAGCAAGCTACTATGACAGCTGCTTTAAAAAAGCGTTCGGTGAGGGTGCCGAAAATATCAAGTTGAATTATCGTACCGATATTGCTTCTGACAATAAATCGGAGGTGTCGAAAGGCTTGGTATCAAATCAAAATCTTGTTTTTGATGCAAGTATACGATATTGTTCGGATTTATTTGCCGAAAAGGGAATCAAATACCTTAATAACGGTCAGTTTGACATTCTTGATGAAAATGATGTTGTCAAAAACGATTATTTCGAGAACGTAGGACAATTTGAATTTCCTGATAGGATGGAAAATTTCGAGACCTTCCTTGATCTTTTCATTGACTTTGTTAGCCAGAAGGCAGGACTTGTAACAGATGTTGCCACATTGCGAAACCGTAAGAGTGAATTGCCGAGTTTGTTGTCTTCGTTTATCACGAACGACAGCGAATACGACAAGGCTCGTAAAGTTAAGCAGCAGACTGGTCATTTTGAGTACAGATTCCCCATTTTTATTGCTGAAGGTCTGTGTTACTTGGATAAAATAATCATTCCTGAAGTGTTTAAAGACTAATTATGCAGAACTATCTGATACTATATGTGGATATGGAATTCATAGTCGGTGCTATTGGCACCGGCTATGGAAATCCTCATATTATCAATACGGGAGGAGATATATTGCAATGGCTATACTTCTTCAACGACCCGCACCAGCATACTGTTTCTTTCGGGAAAAAGTATAAGAAACACTATATGGATGGCGAGGTGAATTATTATGGCAAATTTCTTCATTCTATAGAAAACAAAGATGCTACATTTTCTCTGAGACATGCCGATTATCCTCTTTTAGAAATGTTGGAAGTATCTGGAATGTTGAAAATGTGGAAGACAGAATACGGTCACACAACCCAATCCGCGCTGGAAACAATTCCAACTCTGCTAACATTTTCATCTTCTATTAGCGATTTGGCTAAACAGAATTTCGTGGATTACCTGAAAGTGAAAGGTTTTGACATAAATTCTTATACAATACCATTGTCCGAATTGGTATTACAGAAACTGCTGGTTGAAGGCGAAGTGAATCCCGTAGATGGAAAGTCTTCATTGATGATAGAAGCCACCAACGCCACATTGCATTTTACAAAATTGGTATATCACGACCGATATTTTTTGAAAGACGGTGATGTTAAATCAATACAAGGCAAAGGTATTGACCCGAGGAAACGGGCTTTGTGCAAATTCTTGGTTGGCGAAATGAATAGTCTTACAGGGCTTTTGTCAACCGAAGAGGAAAAAGAAGAGGAAATAGAACGCCTTGAACCACAAGCGGCAGACTGGTTAAAAAGAATAGATGCACAATCAGGCAATAGGCCTTTTATTGTCAGGAATTTATCTTTTAGAAGAGCTAAGCATATAACCAAAGATATTCTTGTAAACAAGGGAAATTTGGAGTCTGACACAGGCCGTTATTTGCGATACCTTATCGATGAATACAATGCATTTAAAGATGAGTGTTGTTCCAATGGAATCAAATATTGTTGTTTCGTCGGAAATTGCTTTTTGAGTGACAGAATTAGAGAAGAGTTTGAAAGCATCATTGGAAGAGAAAATTGTTTCTTTTTCAAGACGACGGATGTTGCTGACATCATAAGTGTATATCCGCGTATTGATTTGCAAAGATATGCCGATGAGGAAGGACGTATAAAAGCGAAGGCGGAAGCTGAAGCCGCCAAACAGCAGCAAGAGAAAGATGCTCAACAGAAACGAGAAGAGGCAAAGGCGAAAGAGGCGGAGGCAGAGAAACGTAAATTGGAAGAAGAACGTCGGAAGACAGAAGCCTCGTCAGCTTATCTACGTGCCCTTGATTTAGATCGGCAAGGAAACCTTGCCGATGCTGCGGCTAATATGGATAATGCTGTAAATTTGGCTCCAGAGAATCTGGACTATAGAAAATTTGCAGATTACTTATCTGAAAAAATAAAAAAACAAAAAGATACGGTGGCTCTTTACAAAAAATACCTCTCCTCGGGCGACAAATATTTTGAGAAGCAGGAGTTCGAGAAGGCTTTAGTCGAGTATGGAAAGGCAAAAGAAGTGGACGACAATGCTGAAATAAGGGGCAAAATCATTGAGTGTAATGTTGGTTTCAAACAACAAATGAAGCAAAAAGAAAAAATTGAGGGATTGCTGATTGAAATTGAAGATTCATTGAAATCCAGGAACTTGTTTGCGGCTGAGAGAAAAATAGGAGAGGTGCTGTCGTTGGATCCAAAGAATACAACTGCCAAGAAGTTTTCTGATAATTTGCATGAAATCAAAAACAAAATAGAAAAGGAAAAGATACAAAAATTAGCGGAGTTAAAAAAACAGCTCAATGATGCCATGTTTGCTGAAGACTGGAAAAACGCATTGCATATAGCTGACGAATATTTGAAGATACAAGAAGACGATGAGATAAAACTGAAGAAGACATTGGCTCAAGAGAAAGTTACGATTCCTCAAAAACAGAATAACCCAACCCCGAAAAAGGGAAAACTGAAGTCACCAGCCAACGGAGGCGGACAAAACGATGACTTTTTCTCGGATAAACCCGAACAGATGTATAAACCCAACAGGAATTCCAACGATGATTTCTTTTCTTCGGATTGTAATGCAAAAAGCACCAAACAGAAACAGTCTTCAAAAGGAACAAATGACGATTTCGATTTTTAATCACTATAATTAACATTCTTATTCATTTAAAAACAACAATCATGGCAGAAGTAACATTAAAAAAGAAAGTGACTCTTCGCAGAAAGGAAGAGCAAGCAGCGTTTACCTTTACAGGAAAACTGAAAGTCAAATTATTTTGGGGTTCAGACACCGATTTGGATCTCTGTCTTTTCTTTAAGAAAAAAGATGGAAGCAATGGTGGCGTTTTTTCCAATGAATATCGCGGAAAAAAGAGTGATTTGGGGTCCTTGGACAAATTCCCATTCATGCAACATCTTGGAGATAATAAAGAGCCAGCTCCAGGCGGTGAGGAAACAGAACAAATCAATGTTGCCCGCCTCTCTGAAATTGATACAGCATATATCTGTATTGTAAACTATGGTGCGGCAATTGAAGGCGAAGATGTGACGTATGCTGAAGAAGGAGGTCGTGTGGAATTGCAAAGTGATTCCGGCGACTATCTTGAAGTGTTGGCAGATTCTTCAGATGAAGGTCCTGTTTACTTGGTATGTTCAATACATAACACGGATGGCAATTATGCCTTGAAAAATGAAAGTAAGGTCATGGATCTTAGCACTGCTTTCGACGAAATTCCTGGTTTTTCTTTAATATGTAATTAATATGTCAGAAAATGTTCATTTAAAAAGGAAAGTTACTCTAAAAGAGAAACAGGGAGATACAAGTAGCACTCCCACTCCCAAGAAATGGCATAGAATTCTTATTCCCGTCGTGGCTGTGGCGATAGCTGCTGGGGCAGCAATTGTGTTTTGGCCTAAACCTGATAAAGGCAACAAAGAACAAATTTTACAGAATGAGTTTGCAACAACCCAGAATACCGAAAACGGTAATTCTACGGATAATGCTGCTGTGGCAGGGACTTTAGGGGAGAACGACAATCAAACTGCAAAACAAACATCCACAGAAGAGGCTGTTAATAAAGAAGTTCCAGAAGCACAAAATGTCGACAGAACTGCACTGGAAAAACCCGATGCAATTCAACCTACATCTGAAAAACAGTCAAAACCTACAGTTAACAAACCACTTCCGGCTAATAATACAACACCTGTTGCGGGACACACTTTTGGTCAGTTGACTGGTGATGTTGAACAGGATGCGAAAGCTGTTATTCGTGGCGAGTTTGGCAATGGCGCAGACCGTAAAGCAGCATTAGGCAATCGCTATCAGGAGATTCAAGACAGAGTGAACGCTATTTATCAAGAAAAAAGTAACAATTAATCATTGTCAAGGGCATTGTCTATGGCAATGCCCTTTTTAAACCGCTTTTATGTTAGGAATTGTTCTAAAAGTTATTGTATCACTATTCATCTGGTGGGTTCTCCCATCTCTTATTGTGAAGAAGAAGTCCAGCCCATGGAAAAAGTGGGTTAATGTGGTATGTGCCATTGTGGGTGTGCTACTTTTAATCTATGCTGGTGTGGATTTGTTTCATCTAATTTTGGGTTCAAATTGTAAATAATTAGCCGTATGGAATCATTCTCGAGAAGAAACATGATCAATATCGAACCAATAGAAATTACCATTAGATTTGATGCTCCAACCGAATTAAGAGAATGGTTGTTTTGTTTGATTAAAAGGCTCAAATACTCCATAAAATCTTTTAGAGATATTGTTTGCCAAATGTCTTACCAGACCGCAAATCCTAATCAATGGGGTGAAAACTCGTACATGGAAGAGGAAATAAGGGAATTGCTTGATAATTGTCAATGGAATAACATATATGACATAATAGAAGAAACATACAGGCAAATACCAATGGACATAAAAGAGGATTATACATCCTCACTCAATGATTTTTTTTATAACAAGGGCTATGGCTGGAAATTGGAAAATGGTCAGGTCCTATCAAGGGGGGATGGTGCATTTGAGGAGTCAATTTCATCGGCAGTTACTTGTGTTAAAGATACAAATCCTGATGCTTTCTATGAAATAAGAGAAGCACTCGTTGACATATCGAAACGACCAGAACCAGATGTGACAGGAGCAGTACAACATTCAATGGCTGCTGTGGAATGTTTATGCAAGCAATTAACAGGAACACCAAATGATACATTAGGGAAAATCATCAATGATAACCGAGAAAAATTCCCAAGTCCATTGGATTCTGCATTACATCATCTATGGGGGTTTGCCTCAAATCATGGACGTCATGTTATAGAAGGGAAAAGCCCAACGTTTGAAGAAGCAGAATTGGTGGTTCATATTTGTGCCTCCATTATCCCATATCTAAAGGCGACAATAACCGATTGAATTTTTTATAGACCATTCTGAAGCACATGGCGATGTTCAAGTTGTTGAGATATTAACATTGGACATGGCTGATTCAATGTGGAATTTGAGTGTTTCAGACAATCAATATGAAACAATAGACGGATGGATTAATAATTATGAAACAGAAGAATAAAATAACCCCCGAACACATCACAACCCTTGCTGACAACGAAATATTCGTATTTGGTAGCAATCTTGGAGGCAAACACGATGGCGGTGCGGCATATACTGCACGTTCATTGTTTGGCGCTAAACAAGGACAGGGCGTAGGATTGCACGGTCAGAGCTATGCAATTCCCACGAAACGCTTGAGTATTTCTGCGATAAAACCATTTGTTGATGATTTTATCAGTTTCGCAAAGGAGCATCAAGAATTTACATTTTTTGTTACACGGATAGGTTGCGGACATTCAGGTAAAAAAGATGAAGAAATCGCCCCTCTCTTTAAAGAAGCATTAAGTATGGATAATGTGGCATTGCCAGAATCATTTATAAATATATTAACTCAAAACCAATAAATTATGCAAAATCAGAAACATTACTCCGGTCTCACTGACGCCCAGGTGCTCGAAAGCCGCAAGAAGTATGGTGTGAACGTTCTTACGCCGCCCGAAAAAGAAACCGTATGGGATAAAATCAAAGAGGCGTGTACC
>CAJOKR010000023.1 GCA_905235135.1 uncultured Bacteroidales bacterium | reverse complement strand
ATTGATGCTACGCTTGATGGTGAGAACGTTGTCTATGCCACCCTTGACATACGCTATAATTACTTTGTACACATTCATCATGCTGGTGGCATTGCTCTTGACACATTGCGCATAGGTCAAACACTTGTCCTGTGACTCGTCCAAATCCAACAGAATGTTGATGCGCTTGCGAATCAGTTTCTTGCTTTCTGAAGATTTCGCCAACTTTTTTAAACGGGCACGTTCTTCCTCTGTTAAGATGATGTGATACTTTTTGGGTCTTGCCATTCTTGCCATTGTTCCTTACATTTTGATTATAACACATAAACGGACAAGGCGATGTTTTAGTATTTAAAGAGCGGAAAATTTTTATCTGAACTGATTAAGACGCCACAATAGTTGACTTTTTTTCTAATTCTTGTTCTTCAAAAATGTGTTGTAAGTGTTTTGTAATAGCCTGTCGTTGAGTGCCAAATAACACGGCCATCTGCGCTTGCGTCAGCCAGACAGTGTCGTCAGCCACCCTAACTTCAAGATTGATGTTTTCGGTGGGATGATAGATTACTATTTCCAATTTTTGTTATCTTTGCCGCTGATTTTTCGAGTAATAACCAAATTATATTGTTATTGTAAAATAGTTTTTAGAAACATATTATAAACCAAAGCATTAGCTATTATTTCGCGTTCGACGAAGTCTCGCAAACATAAATTGAACCACAGAAATAATATCTTGTAGGTGTCGTAGGATACCCATGCCAAGAATAATGTACTAATGCTCGCGCTGCAAGCGTGGGTAGTACTTATTTGGCGTGGGGGTTTGCGAGACACCTGTCGAACGGATAACGAGGCCCACGCTTCATTTTATCCGTTTCGTGATTGATAGTGATGCTCAAGACTATCAACCACAATGGCCAACAAGAATCTGAATGCGGCGAAGAACGCCAAAAAGGACGAGTTTTACACCCAACTCGTTGATATTGAAAATGAGCTGAAACACTATCGTCAGCATTTTAAAGGGAAGACGGTGCTTTGCAACTGTGATGACCCGCGTGTGAGCAACTTTTTCCACTATTTTAGCTACAATTTTGAGCAATTAGGGCTGAAAAAGCTCATCACCACCTGCTACAAGAACCAAAACCGAGACCTGTTTTCACAAAATGACTGTGAACAGGCAATATGGTTGGAGTATTATGGCGATAAAAACAACAACCGTGTGCCTGACCCTGAAGAAATTGGCATTCACTATTTTAACGGTGACGGCGATTTCCGCTCCCAAGAGTGTATTGAATTACTCAAAGAGGCCGATATCGTGGTTACCAACCCGCCGTTTTCGCTATTTAGAGAATACGTGGCGCAACTGATGAAGTATGGGAAGAAGTTTGTGATAGTCGGACATCAAAACGCTATACATTACAAAGAAATCTTCCCTTTGATAAAAGAGAATAAACTATGGTTGGGTTATGGTTTTAGGGGTGGTGCAGCTCATTTTATCAGTAAATATGAAGATGTAGCAACAGCAGGGAATCATAAAGAAGGTATGATTAGAGTTTCGGGAGTGAACTGGTTTACGAATTTGGAAATACAAAAACGGCACGAAGATTTAATTCTATACAGACAATATTCACATGAAGAGTACCCAAAGTATGACAACTATGATGCTATAAATGTTAACAAAACCACAGATATTCCATTGGATTATTATGGAGTTATGGGAGTTCCTATTACATTTCTAGACAAATACAATCCTGAGCAGTTTGAGATTTTAGGAACAAGTACGATGGATATGTCAAAAGGAGCGCCATACGTGGGAGGAAAAAGAATTTATGAACGTATCCTCATCCGCCGCAGGCAATATGGAGCCGACTGCGTCCCGCAGTCGGAGCAGCCACATCTGCGAGACGCAGATGGCTCCATACAATACCCCATGCCCGACACCACCCTCCCCCTTGCGGCCGAAGACCCCGAAACGTATAACCAAACCGATAGATCATGCAAATAGAGTTGCACAAGATTAATGTCCGCGAGCTGACGGCGGGCTACCAGGACAACAACGAGGACGGTGTGCGCGCCTACGGTGGCCGTTTAGACGTGCGACCACCCTACCAGCGGGAGTTCGTCTATAAGGAAAAACAGCGCGATGCCGTCATTGACACCCTCACGCAAGGATTTCCGCTGAACGTGATGTATTGGGCGGTGCGGGAGGACGGCACCTACGAAATCATCGACGGTCAGCAGCGCACCATCAGCATCTGCCAGTACGTGAACGGTGATTTTGCGTTCGATTTCCGTTATTTCCACAACCTGCAACCAGACGAACAAGAACAGATTCTGAACTACGAGTTGCAGGTCTATATCTGTAACGGCTCGGATAGCGAGAAACTCAAGTGGTTCAAAACCATTAATATAGCAGGCGAAGAGCTTACCAATCAGGAACTACGCAACGCGGTGTATGCGGGAAGCTGGGTGAGCGATGCCAAACGCTATTTCAGCAAGAACGGAGCACCAGCGGCCAAAATCGGGAGCGACTATCTCAGCGGTTCCGCCATCCGACAGGAATACCTCGAAACCGCCATCTCATGGATTTCGGACGGCAATATAGAGGTGTACATGTCGAACCATCAGCACGATGCGAGCGTGGCACCGTTGTGGCAGTTCTTCCAAGCGGTCATCACGTGGGTGGAGACTTCGTTCCGTCCCAATCGCGAGCGTAAGAAAATTATGAAAGGGGTTGATTGGGGAATGCTGTACAAGCAGTTCAAAGATGTGGTTTTTGACTACCAAAAGGTTGACGATGAGGTGAAACGCCTCATCTTGGACGATGATGTGACAAAGAAGACGGGCATCTATCCGTACATTCTCACGCGCAAAGAAAAGTACCTGTCTATCCGAGCATTCACGGAAGCACAGAAATTATCAGCCTACGAGCGGCAAGGCGGCATTTGCACTGAGTGCGGACTACATTTTGAGCTGTCGCAGATGGAGGCCGACCACATCTCCCCGTGGCACGCGGGCGGTAGAACCATTGCCGAAAACTGCCAAATGCTGTGCAAAGAATGCAATCGACGGAAGAGCGGAAAATAAGAACCCTCTAACCACCTCTCCCTTAAACTCTAAACTCTAAACCATCCCTCATCACCCCTCCACCAACTGCGTCGCTGCCATGTACGGCGAGATTTGCTTCGACTGGATGAGCGGGAGCAGGCGGTCGATTTCCGATTGGGTGTGTTCGTTGTTGTAAAAACGGTTCTGTAAGGTGAAGTCAATCCAATGGTAGAAGATGTTGACTAATTGGGCGTTACGGGTTTTTTCGAAACTGCCGTTGCCACGGGTCAGCGACACGAAATCGCTGATGATTTGCCACACCTTGTCCAAGGCAAAGCCTTCCAATGCTGAGCAGACTTCCACGGGCACGTCCCAGCCGTTTTCGTTCTTCGGGAACAGCTTCAGCGCCGCACGATACTGCGATGCCGCCATACGGGCCTTATGCAGATTGTCGCCGTCGGCCTTGTTAATGACCAGTCCATCAGCCATTTCCATGATACCGCGTTTGATACCCTGCAGTTCATCGCCGGCACCCGCCAGCATGAGCAGCAGGAAGAAATCGACCATTGACTTGACCGCCGTTTCGGATTGTCCAACCCCTACGGTCTCGACGATGATGATGTCAAATCCGGCGGCCTCGCACAGAATGATGGACTCGCGGGTCTTGCGGGCCACCCCGCCTAACGCGGACCCCGACGGCGAAGGCCGGATGAAGGCGTTTGGATCGACGGAAAGGGTCTCCATACGGGTTTTGTCACCCAAAATGCTGCCTTTGGTACGCTCGCTCGACGGGTCGATGGCCAAAACCGCTAATTTGTGACCTTGTGCGGTGAGCATTCCGCCAAAAGACTCAATGAAAGTACTTTTGCCCACGCCTGGCACACCGGTGATCCCGATGCGCAGCGAATTGCCGGAATGCGGCAGACAACGTTCGATAATGGTCTGAGCCATTGCGATATGCGCGGGATTTTCGCTCTCAATCATGGTGATGGCTCGGCTGAGGACGGTGCGGTTGCCCTCCAAAATCCCCTTCACGTAATCATCGACCGTGAGCTCCGCCTTCTTGTGCCGTTTGAAGTTCGGGTTCACCTGCATGGGCTGTTCCACGCCCGCGCGCTCTGTCAGTGCCGATTCGTAATAGGGATTTGCCATATTATTGCCAGTTGAAGTTGAACATGACCGCCTCCTTCATTGATTCGAAGTAGTGGAAGGTCATGCCGTCAATGAAATTTTCCTTGATGTCGTCAATATCCTTCTTATTTTCCTTGGACATCACAATGTCGAAGATGCCGCTGCGTTTGGCCGCAAGAATCTTTTCCTTGATGCCGCCCACAGGCAGGAGTTTTCCCCGCAGGGTGATTTCCCCGGTCATCGCAATCTTCTCTCTTACAGGAGTTTTCGTGAATGCGGAGACCAGTGCGGTGAGGATGGTGATGCCGGCGGAGGGACCGTCTTTCGGGGTCGCGCCTTCGGGCACGTGGATATGGACTTTTTTATTGTTAAAATCTTCAGGATCAACGTGATAGTCGGCAGCATTCGCCTTCAGGAATTCGTAGGCGATGGTGGCCGATTCCTTCATCACATCGCCGAGGTTGCCGGTCATGGTGAGCTCTCCTTTGCCTGCGCTGGTGAGGGCTTCCACGAAGAGGATTTCGCCGCCCACGGCCGTCCAAGCCAGACCGGTTGCTACGCCTGGCACACCGCCGTCGAGGGCCTTTTCGGGCTGGAAGATCGGTGAACCGAGCATCTCTTTCAGCTCCGAAGGCTGTACTTCCTGCGACATCGAGCCTTCCCGTACGAGCTGCGCGGCGCGTTTGCGGATGATTTTCGCGAGTGTACGCTCCAATGTACGGACGCCCGCCTCACGGGTATAATCGCTGATGACCGCCTTCACCGTCTCTTCCGGGATGGTGAGCTGTTCGGGAGTCAGTCCGTTGTCTTTCAGCTGTTTGGGGATTAGATGTTTCGTTGCGATGGCCAGCTTTTCTTCGGCCAAATAGCCAGGGATGTCGATAATTTCCATACGGTCGAGCAGGGCCGGATGGATGCTGTTGAGGTTGTTGGCAGTGGCGATGAAGAGTACCTTTGAGAGGTCGAACGGGGTTTCGAGGTAGTTGTCGTTGAAGGTGCTGTTCTGTTCGGGGTCCATGACCTCCAACAGTGCCGCCGACGGGTCGCCATTGACGTTCATGCCGGACACTTTGTCAATTTCGTCGAGCACGAACACGGGGTTGGCATATCCGACTTTGCGCATATTTTGGATGATGCGGCCGGGCATAGCACCGATGTAGGTCTTGCGATGGCCGCGGATTTCAGCCTCGTCGTGTACACCGCCGAGGGAGATGCGGACGTATTTCCGGCCGATGGACTCCGCGATGGAGCGGCCGAGGGAGGTTTTACCCACGCCGGGAGGGCCTGCTAAACAGAGGATTGGCGATTTCATGTCGCCTTTCAGCTTTAATACAGCTAAATATTCGAGGATGCGCTCCTTCACTTTTTCCAGCCCATAGTGGTCTTTGTCGAGAATCTCGCGGGTCTTCTTCAGGTCGAAATTGTCCTCGCTGTACTCGTTCCAAGGCAGGTCGAGCAACAACTCTAAGTAGTTGAGTTGCACGGAGTAATCGGGAGACATGAAGTTGGTGCGCTGTAGTTTCTTGAACTCCTTTTCGAAGAGGTCGGCGGTCTCCTGATTCCATTTTTTCGAAGCCGCACGTTCACGAAGCTCGTCGAAATCCTTTTCGGTTGAAGGTCCGCCCAGTTCCTCCTGGATGGTCTTCATCTGCTGGTTAAGGATGTACTCGCGCTGCTGTTTTTCCATCTCCTGATGGGATTTGGTGTGGATTTGGTGTTTGATTTCCATCACCTGCAGCTCGTGCGACAACAGTGAAATCACTTTGTCGCAGCGTTCCATAATATCTTGTGTCTCAAGAACTTCTTGTTTTTCGTTCACCTCAATGCCGAGGTTGGAAACGATGAAGTTGATGAGGAAGGTGTTGCTTTCGATGTTGTTGATGGCGGTCATCGCATCGCGAGGCACGCCCGGGGTGAGTTGCAGAATGTTGCCCATGGTCTCGCGAATGAGCAGCATCTTGGCTTGGAATTCCTCACTTTCCGTGATTTGGGGGTTGAGGTCGTTGGTTGGGTAGGGGAGTACGGTGCAGCGGTAGTAGGGACGCGTTTGGGTGACGCGGCCGATTTCGAAAAGTTTTACGCCTTGCACGACCATCATCACGTTGCCGTCGGGGATGTTGAGGGTTTTGAGGATGCGGGCCACGGTACCTACGCGGTAGAGATCCTTGATGGTAGGGTCTTCCACGCTGTTGTCACGCTGGGCCACCACCCCGATAGGTTCGTCGGAGTTGGCACAGTCGCGGGCAAGACGCAGCGATTTTTCGCGCCCCACGGTGATGGGGATGACCATGCCCGGGTAGAGTACAGTGTTGCGCATCGGCAGCAGCGGCACCACTGAGGGCAGCTCTTCTTGGCTGAGCTTGACCTCATCTTCGGCGGAGAGTATCGGAATCACGTTCGACTCTGCGTTCAAAAATCCTCCAGCGGCAAATATATCTTTAATCATTTCAAGAGGTTACAATACAAAAACTGACCTTTTTCGGGCTACAAAAAAGGTCAGCAAAAGTACAAAATAAATGGATTATTTGGATTTGCCAGCTTCGAAATGGCGGGCATATTTGTTGCGGAACTTATCCACACGACCAGCGGTGTCAACCAACTTCATCTTACCGGTGAAGAAGGGGTGTGAGGTGCTGGAAATCTCTAATTTTACGAGCGGATATTCATTTCCGTCTTCCCAAACAATCGTATCTTTCGTGTTAACCGTTGACTTGGTCAGGAACGCGTAATCGTTTGACATGTCCTTGAAAACCACGGTTCTGTACTCCTTCGGATGGATGTCTTTTTTCATAATATGTTCTATTTTTTCAGTCGTTAAAATTGGACGGCAAAAATACACTTTTTTTAATATCAACGATATACGGTTCAGAATTTTTTTTCAACAAGGTTTATGTTGGTGGTCAAAGGTCAAGGTTCAAGGCTTTGAACGTTGACCTTTAGAATAGTTCTCCTTGGCCGGATACGTACCTGGATTTCCCCAAATGGCTGAATGCCAGGTCGGTAGCTTCGCGGCCGCGGGGGGTGCGCATGAGGTAGCCCTCTTGGATAAGGAACGGCTCATAGACCTCCTCGATGGTGCCCGGGTCTTCGCCCACCGCAGTGGCGATGGTGCTCAGTCCGACCGGACCGCCCTTGAACTTCTCGATGATAGTGCTCAGAATGCGGTTGTCCATCTCGTCCAGACCGTGCTGATCGACGTTCAACGCCGACAAGGCCACCTGCGTAATCGGCAGCGTGATGGTGCCGTCGCCTTTGATTTGGGCAAAGTCACGCACACGACGCAGCAGCAGGTTCGCGATACGGGGCGTACCGCGGCTGCGAGAGGCGATTTCGTAAGCGGCATTGTCCTCAATGGGAATGTCCAAAATGGAGGCCGACCGCTTGATGATATTGCCAAGTGTCTCTGCATCATAGTATTGCAGACGAAGATTGATGCCAAAACGAGACCGCAACGGTGCCGTCAACAAGCCCGAACGGGTAGTAGCGCCCACCAACGTGAACGGGTTGATGGTGATTTGCACGCTCCGCGCACTCGGACCGCTGTCGATCATGATGTCGATTTTGTAGTCCTCCATCGCTGAATAGAGGTATTCCTCCACCACGGGCGACAGACGGTGGATTTCGTCGATGAAGAGCACATCGTGGGGTTCCAAATTGGTGAGCAGACCGGCCAAATCACCGGGTTTGTCGATGACCGGGCCGGAAGTGACCCGCACGTTGACCCCCATCTCGTTGCCGATGATGTGCGACAGGGTGGTCTTGCCCAGACCAGGAGGCCCGTGCAGGAGGACATGGTCCAGTGCCTCGCCACGGCCCTTTGCCGCATGAACGAAGACCATCAGGTTCTCCAAAACCTGCTGTTGTCCTTGGAAATCAGTAAATTGCGCAGGCCGTATCGCACGCTCGAACTCTTTGTCCGACGCC
This sequence comes from uncultured Bacteroidales bacterium, assembly GCA_905235135.1. Lineage (GTDB taxonomy): Bacteria > Bacteroidota > Bacteroidia > Bacteroidales > WCHB1-69 > F23-D06. Next base: position 87,623 of record CAJOKR010000023.1, on the reverse strand, counting down.
GACAGGTGCTGTTTGGTGGGATCCAGATTCTCGTTCATAAGGCGGTTAATGTTGCAGTTTGTCCAACCGGTTCAACCCCTTGATGGCTGGCTCGAAGTTGGTGGAAAGTTTTAGAGCCTCCTCGTAGTCCTTGCGGGCGGCCACATAGTTGCCCAAATACTCGTATGCCACCCCGCGGTTGCAGACAGCATAGACGAACTTCGGATTGATTTGCAGCACCTGCGTAAACAGATCCACGGCTTCGTTGTATTTTTGGATGTTGTCGTCCAAATACAAGTAGCCCAGATTGTTAAGTGACGGAATATGGGTGGAATCAATCGCTATGGCCGTCTTATATTCCTGCTCCGCCTCTTCTAATTTGTCCATATCCTGGAACATCTTGCCGAGGTTGTAATGAAGTTCCACATTGTTAGGATCCACCTTCAACCCGTTCTGATAGTAGGAGATGGCGATGGGGTCGTTTTTCTGCTGGTAGAAATAGCCTAACTCGCTGTAAGCCTTAACCTCACGCGGATTTTGGTCGACAACTAATTGTAGCATACGTAGATAGCCAACTGTGTCCTGCATATCCTTGAGCATAAAGGCTTTGATGAGGTACGCTTTCGGATTATGTGGTTGCCGCTGCACTGCCTCATCGAGGGTTTTGCCGCAATCCTCATACTGGCGTGTATAATACTGCAACTCAGCCAGTTTTAGCCGTGCTTCGTTGTTGTCTTCATCCTTTGAAATGGCCTTCAGCAGCATCTCTTCGGTAAGGTCGGTCTCATGCTGTGCGAAATAGAGGTCGGAGAGCATGACATAATACTTGCTGCTGTCGGGCTGCAGCTGGATGGCCGTCTGCATGTCGGCAATGCCTTTGTCTATCTCCTTGTTCAGGTAATAGTAGTTCGCCCGATTGTAGTAATTCTCGGCTTTCTTGGGATGCTTGTCGATATTGATGCACAACTCAGCCAGTTCCGGCGGCAGGTCAGCATATTTGTTCTTGTTATGGCAACCGTAACCGAAGACTAACAACAGTACCAGTAAGCAGTTGATAATTCTTTTCATCACATATATTTATTGGCTGTTGGCTATTAGCTATTGGCTGTTGGCTGTTGTTAAGCTAATAGCCAATAGCCAAAGGCCAATAGCAACTATTTCATGTTTTCTTTAATCGCTTCGCGGATTTTGGCCTCGATTTCGTCGGAGAGTTCGGGGTTGTCGTTGAGGAGCTGTTTTACGCTGTCGCGGCCCTGGGCAAGTTTGGAATCGCCGTAGGAGAACCACGAACCGGCCTTCTTTATAATATTGTATTCGACTCCGAGATCGACAATTTCGCCGGTCTTGGAAATGCCTTCGCCAAACATGATGTCGAATTCGGCGGTGCGGAACGGGGGAGCCACTTTGTTTTTCACCACCTTGACTTTTACGTGGTTACCGATGGCAGTATCGCCGTCCTTGATCTGGGTTTGGCGACGGATGTCGAGGCGCACGGAGGCGTAGAATTTCAGGGCATTACCGCCGGTGGTCGTCTCCGGGTTTCCGAACATGATGCCGATCTTCTCACGCAGCTGGTTGATGAAGATGCAGCAACAGCCTGTCTTGTTGATTGTTGCGGTCAGCTTACGCAGGGCCTGTGACATCAGTCGTGCCTGCAGACCGACCTTGGAGTCTCCCATGTCGCCCTCAATTTCGCTCTTGGGGGTAAGGGCGGCGACGGAGTCAATGACGATGATGTCGATGGCACCGGAGCGGATAAGGTTGTCGGCAATTTCGAGGGCTTGCTCACCGTTGTCGGGCTGGGAAATCAGCAGTTCAGCGGTGTTCACACCCAGTTTCTCGGCGTAGAAGCGGTCGAAGGCGTGCTCGGCATCGATAAAAGCAGCAATACCGCCCTGCTTCTGGGCCTCTGCGATGGCGTGGATGGCCAGGGTGGTCTTACCGGAGGATTCGGGACCGTAAATCTCGACGATACGGCCTTTCGGGAATCCGCCGACGCCTAATGCCGTGTCCAGACCGATGGAACCGGTGGAAATGACGTCCATCTCCTCGATGTGCGTCTCGCCCATGCGCATGATGGAGCCTTTTCCGAACGTCTTTTCGAGTTTTTCGAGCGTGGAGTTGAGCACTTTCAGTTTCTCAGCGTTCACATTGTTTTTGATTTCTTCTTTTTCCATTCTTGATAGGTTTTATGATTTCAGGGGGCAAAGGTACGCTTTTTTTCAATCGTTCCAAGCCCGAAATCAGAAAAATATTTCCTTGGAAACTAACTGTTTACCACAAATTTAACTATTGATAGTTAAATTAAAATGACGGATTTCGGAGGAATCTACACTTGCACCTAAAATCTTCGAAATGCCTTTTTATATTTTTGCTTTCCTTTATGTCAACAGCATAAAAGAAAGGTTTTCATATTCAGAAAAACCTCGAATAAAGATCGGATATAACGCTCCATATAATCAAAGTCCGGAGTTCCGTCAGCTATTGCCGGCAGGAGTATCTCAGATTTTTCCATAAGATCTTTTGTCCACTTGTTGTTGAAAGCATACTTCACGCTTTCGTTCTTGATGACTGTAGCGATGAAGATGGCTATGTGCGGTGTGAGTTGAAATTTTGGGGTAAGCACGTTCACATCGTCAGTGGCCCAATAGGGCTCCTCCTGATAGAAAGCCTCGCCGATGGAACCATTGTAACAAACCGATATGGTGCCTCCTTGACTGAGCTGATTGTCATTGCCGATATGGTTGGTGATGCCATTGTTGAAAGCTGATGCACCTACAAAATTGATGCGTCCGTCATGCTGGTCAGCTTTAGTCAAGCGACTGCCTTTGGCAATGGTAAAGAGACCGTCCTTGCCTCCTAATCGGAAACTTTTCCATTTTTCAGTGTCAAGTGGCAACTCGTTTCCCTCAACAGGTGCGAAAAAAGGTTCATAGTCCGTGGCCAAAGGGGTGCCATACAACAGATGGTCTCGTGCGCTTTCAAAAAAATCCTGTTCGTCTATCTTTTGTTTGAACAATGCGTAGGCCAATGTGCGCTTCATGAAATCGGCACGTGTGAGCATCGGCACCTCAATATCCTCTTGGTAGCTTAAATGCTCGTCAGGACTTATCCACTTGATGGTGTCGCTTCCTGCTTGCTTGCGGACAATGTCAACCCACTGTTGCTCTATGGTCTCCCAACGACCACGAATATCGTGCCGTCCTTGGTTCTTGATCGTCTCCAATCCATCGTCAGCCATATAACAAGTGAAAATCTCGTGCTTGCCTTGGGGTGTGCCAACCGTAAACATGAAAATACTTGTGGTAACACCTGAAAAAATCTCTTTTGGCAACTTGATAATCTTTGTCAGCCTATGAGCCTGCAACCATCGGCGCACACGTCCGCGGGCTTTTTCAAGTTTGTTGTCTGGCAGAATGAAAGCGCACACCGTTCCACGAGGCACATTGTAAAGCACATTTTCTACAATGTCCAGACATCCATATTTATTTTCAAACGGCGGATTCATCAATACCCGTGTGATAGGTTTGTCGCGCATCCAACATCCTGCATCTGCCGAACGACTGTCCAAGTGTTCCAGATTGGTCTTACCATCCTTGTGAATCAGCATATTGGCACAGGCAAGCGCGAATATCTCCCTGTCGAACTCAATGCCGTAAAGCTGCGTTTGAGCAATCTCACGTGCTTCTTGGGTACGTACCCCACCAGCCTCCTTAATCATGTTACACATGGCTTTTACGAGGAAAGCCCCACTGCCGCAAGCCGCATCGAGCACGGTATCCTGCTTTGTGGTATCCGTAATCTGATACATGAAAGAGGTGATGTGGTCGGGTGTAAACACTTGCCCAGACTCGGATTTGGCTTTATATCGGTTGAACTCATTAAAGAATATGGCCATCACATCCTCGCCGTTCCAAAAATCGGAGTTGATGTTGTCGGAGATTTTGGAAATGTCTTCGATAAACTGATTGATGGCATCCTGCTTGCACTGTGTGTTCAATTTGATTTCCGAGAAAACGTCTATTAATATTTGAAGTTTTTGGTTTTTTGCCAAATCCTCCGACAAAGAGCTTTCGAGCGTTTCACGAATAGCGGTAGTGAACAATCTGAAAGACATACCTTTCGACAACGCAGCCCCATAACGTTTGGCCACCAATGCACATGCAGTGAATATCATTCGGTGGTAAAGATTCTTGATGAGGAAATCGAAATGCAGGGTGTCGTTGATGCTGTGCGTCAGCGAATAGATGAGCATCTTGTTGATGCGGTTGGTGGAGAACAGACCTAAATAGTGTTCTTTATCCTTCAAATCATATTCCCCAACGACCAGCTCGTCATCTTTATAAACCTCTAATTCATACCCATTATAGAGCAGCCCGACAACATGTTTGTACCGAGTGTGTACAATGCGGATGTTTTTCCGAAGCTCTTCTCGTTCCTTGTCGCCAATCTTGATGTTACTGCCTTTTACTTCAAGGACAAGGGCGGGGTAATGCGTCTCATTAGGCAAATACCATCCATCCGGACGGTCTTTCACTCCCCGGAAACCCAACTGATTGAACACCTGCCTGGGCGGACTCTGTTTCTTCCAGATGGAGTTTCGTCCGAGCCAAATCGCGAACCTGATCTTCTGTGTAAATGGTACTTGCCATACTTGAATGTTTCTTTTTTTTTGCAGCGCAAAGATAGGATTTTTTTCAAAAGGCGCTTTGGAACAGAAAAATCTTTCCTAAAGAAAAATTATTTACTTTTGCATCGTCAAAACATATTTCATAAAGGCTCTATAGTGCTGATGCGATAATTTTCGAAATATCATTGTAATGTATTGATTCACATATATTTATAATCTTACTTTGACTTTTCGATTTGAAATCGTATGGGCAGGGCGTGCTGGAAGCACGCAATTCCAATAACCCCATACTAAGGCCGATAGGCCGCAGTGTGGGGTGGAATGCGCAGCGAAAGTCCGCGTGCCAGAGGCACGCCACTACTCGATTCACTAATAGTAGCGTGTTTTCAACACGCCATCGATGTGCTGCCTCCGCGTTCACCCCACACTGCGCTCCACTTCGTTACGCTTATGTGGGGTTATTAAGATATCGTGCCTCCGGCACGCAAAGTCCACATCCCAATTTCTTAAAAATAATTATTGCATCAGTAGTAAAGGCTCTATTATCGTTATGAAAAAAACTTACTTTCCTATTGGAACTGATGCTCCCCCTTCTCGTCATGGCGCAAAACCCCAATTTCACCGTGACGGGAACGGTGAATGACACGGAAGGCGTTGTTATCACTACATCACAGGGAAGCCCACAACCTTCGGGGAAAAAATCGCCGGACATCTGGCTGTCGTCGATTTTTGGGCGTCGTGGTGCGGACCGTGCCGCAAGGAAATCCTCGAAACGCTCAAACCGCTGCACGAAAAGTACGCCGACAGCGCTCGGAAACCGTCCCAAAACACTGACCCGTTAACCTGCAACCGTGTAACCTAAAAAATTGTATCTTTGCCCCGTTTTTCAAACAACGGAAATATGAAAATGGACATTCTGCTCGGCCTGCAGTGGGGCGACGAAGGAAAAGGCAAAATTGTGGACGTGCTGACGCCCAAATACGACGTTATTGCGCGGTTCCAGGGCGGCCCGAACGCCGGTCATTCATTGGAATTTAACGGACATCGGCATGTGCTGCACATCATCCCGTCCGGTATCTTCCACAAAAGCAAGACCAATATCATCGGTAACGGTGTCGTGGTTGATCCCATCATTTTTGAAGAGGAAATCAACGCGCTGATTGACATGGGGTTGACCCCGACCGACAACCTCTATATTTCCCGCAAGGCGCACCTGATTCTGCCTACGCACAAGCTGTTGGATGCTGCTCAGGAGGCTCATAAGGGCAATATGAAGATCGGTTCCACGTTGAAGGGCATTGGACCGACCTATACCGACAAGACCGCCCGCACGGGTTTGCGCGTGTGCGACCTCGAATCACCCGATTTTGAGGCTAAATACCGCCAGAAAATCGAAGAACACATCGAGATTTTGAAAAATTTCCACTTTGATTACGAAGCGAAACTTGCGGAGCTCGATGCCCAATGGCGTAAGTCGTTAGCAACTCTTCGTAAATTCCAGTTTATTGATAGTGAATACGTTGTACACCAGTATCTTACGGAAGAAAAATCCGTCTTGGCTGAGGGTGCGCAGGGTACGTTGCTGGATGTGGAGTTCGGTGCATATCCGTTCGTGACCTCCTCTAATACCATTGCCGCCGGTGCCTTCACCGGTTTAGGTTTGGCCCCACACTTTGCTGGCCGTGTTTTCGGCATCGTGAAGGCCTACTGCACCCGCGTGGGCAGCGGTCCCTTCCCGACGGAACTCTTCGATGAGACGGGAGAATTTCTCCGTAAGGAAGGCAATGAATACGGTGCAACTACTGGCAGACCAAGACGTTGCGGATGGCTTGACTTAGTAGCCTTGCAATATGCGTTGATGATCAACGGTGTTACCGACATTGCGCTTACCAAAGCCGATGTGCTGGATAAATTGGATGAGATCAAGGTCTGTACCGCCTACCGTGTGAATGATGAGCTGACTGACCGAATGCCTTCCGCCACTGATGTGGAGATCGAGCCCGTTTATACCACCTTGCCCGGTTGGAAGACCGCCATCTCCGGCTGCAAAACCTACGAAGAACTCCCGCAAACCTTCAAGGATTATATCCAATTTATTGAAGATAAGACTCATACGAAAATCTCCATCGTCTCGGTCAGTCCCGACCGCGAAGGCACGATTTTCAGGGATTAAGCGCATTTATGAAGAAATTGTCGTTTTTCTGGCTGTGCTGCCTGCTGCTTTTGGCGGGCGGCACGTCTGTTTTTGCTCAGGACACGCCGGAGGACGATGCCTTTTTGCAGATGTTGCGCACGGAGCTGCAATCGCAGTATGATTCGTTGCGGCACACTATCCATCCGCCCTACTTCATGGCGTACCGGGTGAAGGAGACCACTGAACATTCTATTTCGGCCAATTTCGGGAAGATTTACGACAATTCCACGGCAAAATCGGTTGTTTTGACTATCGAAATACGGGTGGGAACCTCCGAAACAGACAATTACCACTATCTCACGCACCAAAACACGTTTGTCAGGCAGATTCCGCTGCCTTTGGATGAGAATCCGGTTATCGTCCGAAAGATTCTTCGAAACGAGACCCGAAAAGCGCATCAAGAAGCTGTGATTCAAAGTGTTGAAAACAAATTGGCGGCGACGTTGCAGGTCGGGGAGGACGATTATGAAAAGTTTCTCTTTCTGTCCAGTGATTTGGACGGCTACTATTCGGAGAATCTGAACATGGAATCGCACTGGGACGATGCCCTTTGGGAACAGAAATTGCGGTATTGTACCGCTTTTGGCAATTTAGACTTGACCGAAAAGTCTGCGAATATTCGCTATGTGGCAACTCGCAAATATCTGGTTAACAGCGAAAAAAGCTATGATGTAAAAAACGAGATGAGATCCTTGTTGACCCTTCGGGTAAGTGGGTTGACCATGGATAAAACGCCAGAACATATTGAGCGACAGTTTTTTGCTTTTTTCCCCGACCAGCTGCCCGACGATGATGTTCTGAAGGGCGAAATAGAGAAAATGGACATTCTTCTGTCTAACGTGATTCACGCGGAAAGATGCGACCTATCCCATTGTCCGGTCCTTCTTTCTCAAAAGGCCTCTTCAGTGTTGATTCACAATCTGTTAGGGCATGATTTGGAGAATGCGGACGGCAACTATCTGCGTGAAAGAATCGGGCAGAAAGTACTTCCGGCGGAGATTTCCGTCTATAGCGATCCCTTGTCAACGGTATCTTATCAGCGATATCATGCCGGCTCATATTTTCCGTTTGATGATGAGGGGACGCCCGTGCAACCGGTCACGCATATTTTGCAAGGGGAACTTCAGCCGAAAATGCTCTCTTCGCGCACGCAACGGCCCGGGGCCTACAAACCCTACGGCCATGCTCGCGGAAACAGTCGTCTGCCCTCACCCCGGCAGTCCAACCTTTTCCTCAAATCAGATAAACCGCTGAATGATAGTAAATTATTCGAGCTGCTCAATCAAGAAACGCAGAAGCAGTCGCTCGAGTATGCCTTGTATGTGGAAGAGGTGGAAGTGCGTTGCGATACTAATGATGTCGTAACCATTTGTCCGACAGTTTGTTATGAGATTTATCCAAACTATCGCAAACCTGATGAGATGGTGCGTGATGTGTTGTTGACGGGAAGCAAGCAGCAGTGGCTCAGCAACTTATTGGCGGCAGGAGAGGAATCAGAATCGGTGGCGATATTGTGTCACAGCCAGCAGGACGATCTGATGACCTGCGGTTCCGCTCCGGCGTTGCTTTTCCGTAGTGCGGATGTGCAGTCGCAGCCGAAAACGCCACAGCAGTTCCAAATGGTGAATTTTGCGACCGGCGAAGGAAGCAACACCCCGATGAATGTGGCTGAACTGCTGCAGAAATCGGCCCAGCACGAGTGGGAGACGGATGTGGAACATCTGAAAATCGGGGATGAGACGGGACCCTATTACGAAGAGTTTCTGATGACCGATGCGCGGATCTTCACGGTCGAGGCATCCGAAGGAAGTGTGTTTTATGCCAACGAAAAGCCTGTCCGACAGTTCGTTCCGAGGTTGTTGCTGGGCAGTGACGCTTTCAACAACGAAAACCTGACGGAAGAAACCACTCCCCCCGCCAGTTATCCGCTGCCTTTCGAAGACCGCTATACGTTTACGAAAGATTTTCGCAACGCTTGTGATATCGAATACCGGAAAGCCCTTAAACATTGGAAGATCAAGCAGGCACTGCAACCCACGCCGGAAACCCGCACCCTGCCCGACCGTTCCGCGGCTCAGACCACCCAGACGGATGATGAGCGCACTTTTGATTACCCGACGATGAACAATCTGGAGCATCTCGCCTGCGATGTTTCCGCTGAGCTTGCCAAGCACGACTTCCTGAGCCGTTCTGGTGCCAACATATACATAATGATGGGGAACGCCTATTATTGGAGCAGCGAGAAGACGACCTACAACCGTCCGATTTCCGTTATTGCTTTGCAGATTTACGGAGCCGTGGAAAAGGCTGATGGAGAGGAATATGTGGACGGGAAAACCCTGTTCTTTCCCAATACGGATTCTTTGTTGTCTATACAATATGCTAAGAATGAGATAGATATGCTTGTTTCGCACCTTAAGAGCGTGAAAACGAGAGGCATACCGAATGAAGGATATTGGTCTGGACCGATGTTGGTAGAGGGAGAAGCAGTGGGCCAAATGCTGATGACAGCCCTATTAGGAGCTTATCCTAACTTGTTGACTAACAAGAAAGAAGCAGATTTCTCTTGGATAACAGAAGAAAAGCTTCATGAAGGTGTTCACCCATTTGAACAGATGCTGGATTGCATTGTCATATCAAAAAAAATCTCTGTCACAGCGAATGTTGTTGGAGATGAGTTCGATAGGGCCACCTTCATGAGAAGACGGATGCCGAAGGGGTGGAGACTCAGGAGACGGAAGTGATCAGAAATGGTGAATTGATCACGCTGTTGGGCAACCGAAACATCACAAAAGCAACACCTTATAGCAACGGTTTCCAGCAATTGGCCATTCAGAATGAGAGTTGTTTTGGCGCGAAAGGGGCTTCTCGCATCGACTTTGATCATAAAACGAAGGTTCAACACGCCAAACTCAAGCAGATGCTCATCAAGGAAGCCAAAAAGCAGGGTTGTCAGTATGCTTACATTCTCCGGCAAGCCTACGATGACAACATGCAAAACATTATTGGCAGAACAACGCCCTATTTACCACTCCTTCAGCTATATAGGGTTAACGTGCGCACGGGGGAGGAAATTCCTGTCACCGATGCTGCGCTGATGAGTTCCTATTTCAATTTCTGCATGTTGGATGATATTCAGGCTGTTTCCAACCATAAGGTAGCCTATCCTGTTATGACGAAAGTCAAAGGGACCACCGGCAGCCGCGATTTTCCGTTTGCGGGTGTCCCCACGTGCATTGTCGCGCCCGACGGGATTCTGCTGAAATCTGTACCTTTGCATCACCCGTAGAGACGCAATGCATTGCGTCTCCAAAGATGGCACCGCCTAACTGTGTTACCATCTAACCATCCATGTCCGAAAAAATCGTACCTTTGCGCCCTTAAATTCCGACTATGTTAAAGATTGAAGATTTGCACGTCTCCATCAAGGATCGTGAGATATTGAAAGGTGTCAATTTGGAAGTGAAAGCGGGTGAAGTTCACGCCATTATGGGCCCGAACGGCACCGGCAAGAGCACTTTGGCCTCCGCTATCGCTGGTAAGAGCGGCTACGAAGTCACGCAAGGTAACATCTGGTTCAAGGGCAAAAACCTGCTGGATTTGTCCATTGAGGACCGCGCCCGCGAGGGTGTCTTCATCGGGTTTCAGTACCCCGTGGAGATTCCGGGTGTGAGCATCGCCAATTTCATGCGCACCGCCCTCAATGAGGTGCGAAAATACAGAGGTTTGGACCCGCTGAACGGTGCCCAGTTCCTCAAACTGATGGCCGAGAAGCAGAAGGTGGTCGAACTTACTGACAAACTGAGCACCCGTTCCGTGAACGAGGGCTTCTCCGGTGGTGAGAAAAAGCGCAACGAAATCTTCCAGATGGCGCTGCTTGACCCCTATTTGGCTGTCCTCGACGAGACCGATTCCGGACTTGACATCGACGCCCTGCGCATTGTGGCAAACGGTATCAACCACCTGCGTGGCGCAGATAAATCCATTATCGTGATTACCCACTATCAGAGGCTTTTGGACTATATCGTGCCGGATGTCGTGCATGTGCTTTTCGATGGCAAAATCGTGATGTCAGGACCCAAGGAGCTGGCACTCGAACTTGAAAAACGCGGTTACGACTGGATTAAAGAAGAATACGAACAGGGCAAGTTATGAGAGCGTTCACACAATTCGTACAGCAGCTTTACGGCGCGAACCAGTCGCAATATCCCGACGGCGGGCAGGCGGGCATCCGGGAGATGCGCGAAAATGCCCTTGCGCTGTTTTTGCAGAAAGAGCTGCCCGACAAGCACATACAGGGTTGGCAGCAGTCGGTGCTGAACAAGAAAGCGCGGACGGATTATGTCCAGAAACTGCAACCCGATCCGTATCGACCGTTGGCAGAGTACTTCCAATGTCGTGTACAGGATTTGCACCCCACCGTACTGCCCGTCAGCAATGGTTGGTTTATCTCTGAGAACCAAACCGTTAATGTTGACGAACAAGGTGTGATTACCGGCAGTTTATTTGCCGCCATCCGCCAATATCCCGATTTGGTGCTGCAGTTGTTAGCTCATCCGAATCTCGAAAAAGAGAACGGCTTGGTTGCCCTCAACGAAGCCCTCTTCAACGACGGTGTTTTTGTCTATATCCCTGACAATGTGAAGGTTGAGGTTCCTATGCAGATTGTCTCCCTGATGAATACGGCAGATCCGCTCTTGGTGAACAACCGTCATCTTATTGTTCTCGGTAATAATGCGGAACTCTCTGTCATTCAGTGCGATGATTCCATCCAGAAGGAATCGACTTTCTCCAACAATGTGTCGGAGATTTACTTGGGCGAGAATGCGCATCTGCACTACTACAAGACCGAGAACAAGGATGCCGCCTCCATGCTTCTGCACCACGTTTTTGTGCACCAAAAGAGCTATGCGACCTTTACTTCCACGGCCATCACTTTCAATGCGGGCTACGTTTGCAACAGTTTCCATGTGAACCTGAATGAGCCGATGGCGGAAGCTAAGCTATACGGTCTGTATCTCGTTGACAAAGAGCAAGTTTGCGATAACCATATCTTCATTAACCATGCCGCGCCCGACTGCAAGAGCTATCAGCTTTACAAGGGCATTATGGATGATGAGGCTTCTGCCAACTTCCACGGACACATCTTGGTAGCACCCGATTCCCAGCGCACGGCGGCCTTCCAGACCAACAAGAATCTGCTGCTGACCGACAAGGCGCACGTTACCACGAAACCCTTCTTGGAAATCTATGCCGACGATGTGCAATGCAGTCATGGGGCCACGGTAGGTCAATTGGATGAGGAAGCGTTGTACTATTTACGTACCCGCGGCATCGGTGAGGCAGCGGCCAACCGTCTGCTGATGTTCGCTTTCGCCAACGAAATCGTCCAAAACGTGGCGATTGAGGCCCTCCGCGACCGTCTCGGCAACATGGTCCAGCACCGTCTCCACGGCGAGTTGAATGTCTGTGCGCAATGTATGTTGAACAACAACATTGTGTTCCCCATTTCATTGGAGGAGTAGAGACGCAGATTTTTGCGTCTCTACGACCATTCAAAAATCTCTGATCACTGATCACTGTTCACCAAAACAATGAAAATCAAATTGATATGGATTGGCAAACCGGATGGTGACGTTTTCGATGACGCCATCCGGCAATATACGGCCAAAATCGCTACCTACATCTCCTACGAGACGGTTGCGATTCCGTACCTGAAAAATGCCAAGTCCATGCCAGTGGAGGAACAGAAAAAGCGTGAGGGAGAGCTGATACTCAAAAAGATAGCAAATGACGAATTTGTAGTCCTTTGGGATGAGCGTGGCAAGGAAGTAACTTCCGTGCAGTTTGCGGAATTTATCCAGCAGCGTGCCAATACGGGGCTGAAGACACTCACCTTCGTTATCGGAGGCGCGTACGGTTTTTCGGAGGCTGTCTATGTCCGCCAGAACGCCAAGTTAGCCCTTTCCAAGCTTACTTTCCCGCACATCATGGTCCGTCTGATCTTCGCTGAGCAGCTTTACCGGGCGTTCACGATTTTGAAGGGGGAGCCATACCACCATTGAGAACGGAAAGCTTTAGGTTGTTCTGATAAGGCAATGCAGGGGTAGATACTTGCAAATACGAGTGACATGCATATGCTCTTCCGTATTACCGTTCACAGCTGTACAACACTTTATCCGTCCCTAAACATCACATACACTGGCAGATGGTCCGCAAAGCCACCGATGTAGCGAGGACCGAGGAATGTGCGAAAGTTCTTTTTGCCGCCATACTTCTCATCATCCACAAGTAGGAAGTCTGCATCGAAAATGTTTGCGTCACCAATTTGCCGTACACCGGTGGTGTCGGTTAGCCAGGCATCGGACACGATAAACTGGTCCAGGCAGCCCCAGAAATCTTCATGCTTGTGAGAGCCTCGCAGACTCTGCCGCGCAAAAGGCAGCATCAGGTTGTAGAGCGTGTCCCGTGGTAGGCGCGAGCCATGCTCATGCACACGTAAGTGATCCGTCATACTTTCATCGGTGGCATAATCGTTAAAGTCGCCTGTAATCAGGATTTTGGCGTGAGGATTGTCACGGATGAGGGAATCAACATATTGACGCACTACGGTCGCATACCAGTTGCGCTTGGGCACGGTAGCCGCATATCCTCCGTAGCGCGAGGTCCAATGGTTGACCATCACATGCAGCGAATCACCTGACGGGAAGCGTACCACCGCATATAGAATGTCGCGATTGCGGGCGAATGTGTCGAACGGGAAAACCACAGGGATTTTCCGGCTGCGCAAAATCTCCACACAGCTGTCCCGATAGAGCAGCGCAACATCAACTCCGCGCCGGTCGGGGGAGTCGTAGTGTACATAGCGATAACGATACTTCCGCAGCGGCGATTTGTAACATAAGTCCTTGAGTACCTGCTCGTTCTCGATCTCCGCAAGTCCGACAAGCCACGGCGGGTCACCCATTCCCGCCGCCACTATCACCTTTCCAACCATGGAAATCTTCAGATAATACTTTTTATAGGTCCAGTGATAGCTGCCCGTCGGAGTAAAATCGTCATCTGCTTTCAGACTGTCGTCCGATGGGTGAAACAGATTCTCCACATTGTAGAACATGATTATGTGGGGCACGGTGTCCGCATGCGCCCTGCCGGCCACACCGTATAAAATGCCGATTACTATGATACAAATACGTTTCATCTCGTCTTCAATTTGTCACGGCAAATATACAACGAAAATCAACGAAAATCAAGAGTTTTGGAAAATATTTTGTAATACGTTATGAATAAAACGGTTACAACCTAAAATTAACTTATTTTAAGTTTGAATTTAACTATTAATTGTTAAAATTCAGAACGGCTTTGGAAGGATTTCGCAGAATTTTGCAAAATATCAGCGCGTGAACGGGTGGCTCTCACATGGCAGAGCGGCCAGAGGATGGTAGTCGCCTTTCAACCCGACGGGCGAAGCGTTCCGGATGTCATAAACAATCTGGATGCAGGGACGCACGTCCTCCAGCCCAAAGCCATTGCCGTTCAGAATCTGGCGGTAACTCTCGGTGTGCAGATCCGTGAAACCGTCACTAAACTCGAACGGTTCGCCGTTGATGACAATCTGCCGGAACGTCGATTTCCCACTTTCGGCCACCTCCTTTGGAAGGGTGTTTCGATTGATACTCAGGAAGTAACGAACCCGTGCCTTATCGAAACGAATGAATCCTGCCACACGATCGTGGGTGGCCACATGCACGATACTCTCCTGTACCTTGCCAAAAATGTGGCATAGCATGTCGTAGAAATGGATGCCTATATTGGTGGCGATGCCGCCGCTCTTGCTCTCCGCCCCCTTCCAGCTAGTGAAATACCAGTTGCCTCGGGAGGTAATATACGTCAGATCAACATCATAGACAATATTGTCAGGGGCACTATCCACTTTCTCCTTCAACGCGATAATGGCCGGATGAAGCCGCAGCTGCAGGATGTTATAAACCCTCTTACCCGTCTCATTTTCAACGGTTTGCAACACATCCACGTTCCAAGGATTCAGCACTAACGGCTTCTCACAGATAACGTCCGTGCCTAAGCGCAGGGCGTAGCGCGTGTGTGCATCGTGCAGGTAGTTGGGTGTGCAGACGGAAATGATGTCCAACTGGTTCTTGGTGTTCTTGAGTTTGGAGACGTGTCGGTCGAAAAGTTCCATTTCGGTGAAGAAGGCCGCCTCGGGGAAATAGCTGTCGATAATGCCTACGCTGTCTGACTTGTCATACGCAGCAACCATCTGGTTACCAGTCTCTTTGATAGCCTTCAAATGTCGCGGCGCTACATAACCGCTTACTCCGAAAACGGCGAAATTCTTCATATATATTATAGTCTCTGAAAAGGGTTGCAAAAGTACACAAATTTTCTGAAGGGAAATTTTATATTTTTGCGCCCTCGTAAAAATGACCATTATGGGTTGGATAGAATTGTTGTTACTGTCATTGAGCCTCGCGATGGATTGCTTTGTCATCAGCTGTGTCATCGGAATGCTGCAACCATCGCTGGAACGGCGGTATGTGTTGCGGTTTTCCCTGGCTTTTGGCATCTTTCAGGGTGGAATGCCGCTCATCGGCTGGCTGTTCGGCGAATCGCTGTTAGGACCGTTGGAGAAAATAGGGCCCTATATCGCATTCGGCATTTTGGCGTTCATCGGTGGTAAAATGCTGATAGAGAGCTTCAAAAAGAATGATGACGAAACGCCTGAACATCTGGACATCACGAAATGGAAAAATGTGGTGCTTCTCGCTGTGGCCACAAGTATCGACGCTTTGGCCGTGGGCTTCAGCTTTGCCATGATACATGAGGAGCATGTCACCCGCGCCTTTCTCACTATTGGTTTCACCTCATTCTTCGTCTCCTTTTTGGCCTACACGTTCGTCCGCCGGCTCACCAATCCGAAAATCGGACAATATGCCGAAATTGTCGGGGGTATTGTGTTGATTCTCATTGGGTTGAAAATCCTATTGTGGTAAATCGGAATTTTTGTATTTTTGCCGCAAAATATTATGCGGAAGATTTTGACCATATTGTTATTCCTGCTCGCCGGTGGTATTACGCTGGCGCAAAGTCGTGTGCACTATGACATTGAGCCGGGAATCCTCAAAATTCAGGAAGATTACGTCTATAATTGGCGCAAGGTTGGCGAAATCAGCGGCTACCGCATCCAAATTGCCGCTTATTCGGGCGTGAACTCCAAATCCCAGGCCGAGTATGCCCGAAACTCCTTCAACAGCCTCTTCCCCTACACCCGCTCCTACCTCATCTACAACGAGCCTTACTTCAAAGTTCGGGTCGGCAACTACTACACTCGCTTGCAAGCTTATAAGGACTTGGAAACCATTCGGGAGACCTATCCGAGTGCGTACATTGTGCCCGATAAAATCAATTATCGTTAGGTAAAAAGATTGCTCCTAGAGCTAAGTATCAGATTTTCTGTATCTTAAAAATGTTAAAATCAGTTAAGAAAAACTGTATCTTTGCCGCGTTTTAAAACAGCAATTAGTCAAAACTATTTTTTATGTCTTCCAGAATAGGTTACCGGATTTTCAAGCACTATGTGCGCTTTTGCATGGACAAACTCATGTTCCGCAAACATTATATCCTCGGCGAAGAGAATCTTCCCCCGTATGGTGAACCGTTTGTCATGCCTGCCAATCATCAGAATACGGCTATCGACCCCGTTGTGATGATTCTCGCGCAGGACAACCGCTCACATCCGTATGTGCTGGCAATGGGCGGAGTGTTCACATGGCACAAGCTGATCAACAAGTTATGGGACTGTTTAGGGATGCTGCCCGCCTTCCGCATGGACTTTGAAGGTGTGGAGGAGGCTGTCGCCCGGACAAGATACGTAATCGATTTCGCCGCTGGCAAAATGGTGGAGGAAGGCAATCCCGTATTCCTTTTCCCGGAAACTAACCACCACGAAGAGCATTGGATGCGCGTTTGGGTGCCGGGATACCTGGAAATCGCCTTTACCGCCGCCAAAAAGATGAATTTCGAACGCGATGTGAAAATCGTGCCGATGGCCCATCACTATTCATCTTATTATGAGGCACAGGGAAGCTACATGCTGCATTATGGCGAGCCGATTTCGCTGATGCCGTATTACAAACAATATCAGGAAAAGCCACGCACCACGATGCGCGAGCTGAACGAGCCGATCCGCGAAAAGGTGAAAAGCATGATGCTCTACACCGATGATTTGGAACATCATGACCTTTATGATTTTATCCGGAAGTCGAAAGTGGGCGAAGAACATGCCGTGGCGATGGGCAAAAATCCTGACATCCTGCCCGAACAGCTCGAAAGTGACCAACATCTTTGGGCAGAACTCGAAAAAGGTGTCGCCGCACATCCCGAAACGGCTGATGAGCTGACTGAAACGATGAAGGATATTCAAACCTTGGAGAAGAAGATGCACCTGCGCGAACATGCCGGCGAACAAAAGCAGCAAAGTGGTATCAAATTGGCGCTGAGTGTTTTAGCACAACTTGTCATGCTTCCGCTTTGGGTGTTTTCCCTCTTCCCGTCCGCCATCATGTACTTCCTCCCGCCGGTGTTCATGCCTGGAAAGGAAGATCCGTATTACAGGGTCTATACCCAAGCCATGCAATTTATCCTTTCCATCCTCATCCTTATCCCGTTCAACGTGCTGGCTATCCTGCTGGTACTTGGGTTAGTTTGGGGCTGGTGGTGGCAGGCTGTGCTTTGGATCTTGTTGCTCTATCCGCTGACGCTTTTCGCCTGGCACGAAGGCCAATGGATGCACCGCACATGGGAGCAGCTCTCCATGCGCTTGCACAAGGCAAAAAGCCGAAAACTGCGCGATTTATACGAACGTTTTTATGGATTGGTGAAGAACTTAATGCATTAATAAAAGAAGAGACGCACCGTGGCGCGTCTCTTCTTTTATTAATTCTTCATTCTCAATTTATAGATGTCCAGCACATTCTGCATCAGCATGGCGATGGTCATGGGACCGACACCTCCGGGGACAGGTGTGCAGGCTCGAAGCCGTTTCTCCAATTCCGGGCGGGTTTCTTCGCTATAGACGTCACCTTGCAGCTTGCCGTTCACGCGGTTCATCGCCACATCGATAAGGACGGCACCCTGTTTGAAATCGTAGGGCTGGAGCAGGTTAGGGCATCCGACAGCAGTGATGACGATATCACCAAGACGGGCGATTTCCGACAGATTCTTTGTACGGGAATGGCACAATGTAACCGTAGCGTTGCTGTGGATCAGCAGCTGCGCGGTCGGTTCGCCCACCAACTGGCTGCGCCCGATCATCACCACATGCTCGCCAGCAACTTCGATGTTGTTGGTCGCCAGCAAAGCGAGAATCCCTTTCGGCGTACAGGGCATTACGTAGGGTTCGCCCAGATGCAGCAGTCCGACGTTCATAAGATGCAATCCGTCGGCATCCTTCCGATAGTCGATAAAATCAAGCACACGGGCGGAATTGTAATGGTCGGGTAGGGGAAGTTGGATGAGGATGGCATCCACTTCATTGTTGCGATTGCATTCGTCAATCATCACCATCAGCTCGCTCTCCGACGTGGTTTCGGGCAGAAGATGCAGCACACTGTCCATGCCCAACGACCGGCAGGTTTTGTCCTTGCTGTGCACGTAGGAGAGGCTGTCGGGGCGATCACCCACGAGGAAAATATCGAGTCTTGGGGGCCGTTGTCCCTTGGCTTTAATTTCCGCCACCTCTTTGGCGATCTGGTCTTTAACCTGTTGCGCGCAAATTTTTCCGTCAATGATTCTCATAACTGTGCGTTTCAATAATTAGGTATGGTTTCATCGTATGTCATCCCCACTTTCCATCATCTCAAATCTTACGTCTCAGATACTCGTCTATCGCCTTCGCGGCGCTCTTTCCAGCACCCATGGCGAGAATCACCGTGGCCGCACCGGAAACGATATCACCGCCGGCGAATACACCTTCTCTGGAGGTGATGCCATGTTCATCCGCCACAATGCAGCCATGGTGGTTGACATCCAATCCCTGTGTGGTGGTGTAAATCAGCGGGTTAGGCGATGTGCCGATGGATATGATCACCATATCGGTCTCCAAGACAAACTCGGAACCGGAAATCGGCACTGGACGACGGCGACCTGACTCGTCTGGCTCGGAAAGTTCCATCCGGATGCATTCCATACCGCACACCCAACCGTTTTCGTTGCCGATGATGCGCACCGGATTGGTCAGCAGTTGGAAATCGATGCCTTCTTCTTTAGCATGGTGGACCTCTTCGCGGCGGGCGGGCAATTCCTCTTCGGAACGGCGATAAACAATATGGACTTCCGCACCCAGACGGACGGCTGTACGAGCCGCATCCATAGCCACATTGCCGCCTCCGACCACGGTCACCTTCTTGCCGACATAGTTCGGGGTTTCATAATGCTCCTTATAGGAGAACAACAGGTTGTTTCTCGTCAAAAATTCGTTGGCGGAGACCACACCGCACAGATTCTCGCCCTCAATGTTCATGAAATTGGGGAATCCTGCGCCCGTACCAATGAAGACAGCGTCATAACACCATCTGTCCATCAGATCATCTACAGACATGGTACGTCCAATCACCACATCGCTTTCGAAACGCACACCGAGGTTCTTGATGGTCTCGATTTCGGGTTTCACGATGTCCTTTTTCGGCAAACGGAACTCGGGAATACCATATACGAGCACCCCGCCAAACTCGTGAAGTGCCTCATACACAGTCACATCATAGCCCATACAGCGCAATTCCTTGGCGCAGGTCAGGCCGGCAGGACCACTGCCCACGACGGCCACTTTTTTGCCTTTTCTCTCTAACGGCTTGTGCGCTCCAACGTGATTTTTCATCGCCCAATCGCCGATAAAGCGCTCGAGTTTGCCAATGGCCACAGGCTCTCCCTTGCGACCGAGCACGCATTTGCCCTCGCATTGGATTTCCTGCGGGCACACGCGACCGCACACGGACGGCAGTGCAGTGTCCTCCTTCAGCAATGCAGCTGCCTTATCGAACTGACCATCCTTGATGTGTGAGATAAAGTCGGGAATGCGGATATGCACGGGACAGCCATTCATACACTGCGGATTCTTGCAGGTTAGACATCGGCGAGCCTCTTCCACCGCCTCTTCGGCATTGTAGCCGAAACAAACCTCCCTAAAGTTTGAACGACGTACCTCAGGCGCTTGTTCGCGCACCGGCACGCGTGATTTGGGTGGAAGGGCCTCATGTGCGATACCGCCGATATGACATTGGTGATTTTCACGTAATTCTTCTTCTTCCAACAACTTACGACCCTCAACATGGTCATACATGGCTTGACGATGCATGCACTCATCGAAGTTGATTAGCGATCCGTCGAACTCCGGACCATCCACGCAGGTGAACTTGGTCTGGCCGCCAATCTGCACACGACAGGCGCCACACATGCCCGTACCATCCACCATCAGCGAGTTGAGGCTCACTACACAGGGAATGCCCAGCTCTTTGGCTTTCTGAGATACGAACTTCATCATGATCATCGGGCCGATGGCGGTGATTTCATCATAACGACGACCTTCCTCCTTCACAAGCTTGGTCAGCATGTCGTTCACATTACCTTTGAAGCCCATGGAACCGTCGTCGGTGGCGATGTAAAGGTTGTTGGTAATCTTGCGGAACTGCTCAATGTAGAAAAGCAGCGACGCATTGCGGGCCCCGATGATGACATCGCATTCCAATCCGTGTTGTGACATCCACTTAACCAGTGGAAAGACTGGCGCGATGCCAACACCTCCCGCTATAAAACAGTAGCGCGACCGGCGCAACATGCCGATCGGGCGGTGGATGAAGGCCGAAGGATTGCCCAGCGGACCCACCACATCATGGAAAAAACCGCCAACGGGGTAGGAGACAATTTTACGGGTTGACACTCCTATTGCTTTGATAACCAACGTGATAGTTCCATCTGGCAAAAACGTGTCGCTGACGGTTAACGGGATTCTTTCGGCAGTCTCGTTCGCTTTTACGATGACAAACTGCCCGGGCAGCACCGACTGTGCAATTTTCGGAGCTTCCACTTCCATCAGGTACGTGTCCTGACCTAATTCTTCCTTTTTGACGATTTTATACATGATTGCAACTACTTTCTACTAACTAAGTGACGCGACTATCGCATCGGCCAGTGCCTCTAACTCTGCCTTCTGAGCCTCCTTCATTGCGGATTTGAAGGTGACGGCAGGTTCGAGGACGGTGGTGTTTTTCATCTCACCGAGGATGGCTTTGACGGCATTGCCGGAAACGGGTGCCCAAGAGCCGTTCTCGATGACGGTAAAGGTGCGGTTTTGCAGCAGATGTGCCTTGATATCAAGCAGATAGTTCTCCATCGGGGGATAGAGACCGCCGTTGTAGGTCGGGGCAACGAGCACGATGTGGCTGCAACGGAAAGACTCTGACACCAAGTAAGATACGTGCGTCGCGGCGGCATCATACATACGGACGTTGCGGCAGCCTTTGTCGGCTAACATGCCGGACAGAACCGTGGCAACGGATTCTGTATGCCCGTACATGGAACCATAAATAACCACAACTTCCTTATCTTCAGGCTCGTAGCGGCTCCATTTGTCGTACTTCTCCACAAACTTGCCGAAATCTTTGCGCCAGATGGGGCCGTGCAGCGGGCAAACCATCGCAATGTCAAGCGTGGCGGCCTTCTTCAGCAGATTCTGCACCTGCATTCCATATTTTCCTACAATATTAGTATAATAGCGACGGGCCTCGTACATCCATTCGCGGTCGAAGTTCACCTCATCCGCATAGAGATTCCCGCCAAGGGCACCGAACGTGCCGAAAGCATCGGCGGAGAAAAGCACTTTGTCGGTGGAATCGTAGGAAACCAGCACCTCCGGCCAGTGTACCATCTGTGCCCCCACGAAATTCAGGGTGTGTTTACCGGCATTCAGCGTATCACCTTCCTTAACAATCTGGAATTGAACACTTTCGGGAATATCCATAAACTGTTTCATCAAGCGGGAGGCCTGCATACTGCACACGATGACAGCATTCGGCCAGCGCAACAAAACCTCTTGCAGGGAGGCCAAATGGTCGGGTTCCACGTGATGGATGACGATGTAATCCAGCGCACGGCCTGCCAAAACGGCGGTCAGATTCTCCAAAAATTGCGCCCCCACCGCTTGGTCAACCGTGTCCAAAAGGACGGTCTTTTCGTCGGTAAAGACGTAAGAATTGTAGGAAGTGCCGCTCGGAATGGGCATCATGTTCTCAAAAAGGGCCAGTCTTCTGTCGGACGCACCGACATACCATAAATCGCTTGAAATTTGTCTTGATGTATTCATTTTTACGATAACTTATTGTCTCATAAAAGATTTGTGCGGCTTAAAAACCGAAGCGCAAAAATACAAAAAACCGCGTTACGAGAATAAAATTTAAATATCTAAATTTAGGTGGGGATTTATTCATTTTTTTTGTATTTTTGCGGGCTATATTATTAATTGGAATAATTATAAATAAAATTCTATAGAGTATGAAAAAATTTACCCTGTTAGCATCATTACTGATGTTCATTACCTTGAGCTACGCGGTGAATGTAATCCCCGTAGGAGATGCCATGCAAGCATCGAGAAACTTCCTCATCGAGCGTGTGGGTGCCACTAAGGCCAACCAGATGGACCTGACGCTGGTGAAAACTGAGTATTCTGCGGAAGGCACTCCGGTGACCTACCGTTTCAGCGTCGGCGAGAAAGGCTTCATCATTGTCTCCGCCACCGAGCTGGCCAACCCTATCCTTGCTTATTCGTTAGAGAGCAACTTTAAGGAAGGTATTGGCGCTGACCTCTACACGGAGAAATATGCTGAGCAGATTTCCTACCTGATGAAGAATCCCGAAGCGGCACTGGCAAAACGCAACTCCTGGAGCCACTATTTGGCTTCCGACTTTGTGCCCTATTCCGCAGCCAAGGGTAATCCTTGTGTGGAACCGCTGGTGACCACTCTTTGGACGCAAGACATATATTATAATGAGATGTGTCCCACCAACCCACTGAGCACATATAGCATAGACTCCCGCTCCTACGTGGGTTGCGTTGCGCTGACCATGGCCAACATTCTTTACTACTATCGCTATCCGGATCATGGCTACGGCGTTGTCTCCTACATTCCCAAAGAATATAACGAGGAACACTCCGAAGTGCTCTACACCTATCCGAGACAGACTGTGAACTATGGCCAGGCCCAATACGATTACGATGCTATAGCAAACCAGCTGTATTCCTACGATGGTGAGCTGGCCAAGCTGCTCTACCACTGCGGTGTTTCCGTGCGCATGAGTTACGGTCACGACGGTTCCGGTTCCCAATCAGAATACGCTATGACGGCTCTTCAAGACCACTATTTCTACTCCGATCTGGCCCAGTTCCGTTCAGTTAGCGACGTGTCTGCTGAGGATTGGGTTGCCATGGCAAAGGCTGAGCTGGATGCCCACCGTCCGCTCTTCTTCTCCGGCCAAAGCGCTTCCGCCGGCGGTCACGCTTGGATCGTCGATGGCTACACCACCATTAACGACAACACCTATTTTCACGTTAACTGGGGATGGGCTGGTTCTGACAACGGATACTACACTATCGACAATATGCTCTCCTCCGGTTACGGCAACTTTAACGTGAGCGGTACCAACACGATGATGACCTCCCTGATGCCCGACAGCGCTGATATTGCAAAACCCGCTGAGAGCTCCAAACGCGTCACCGCCAGCTTCGGCACCATCAGCGACGGCGCCGGTAATATGAAATACGCCCAGAACTCCAACCGCAGATGGGTGATCGCTTGCCCCGACGCTACCAGCTACAAATTCACGTTCTCCAAGCTGAAAGTGAAAGAAGGCGACAAAGTTATCATCTATAACGGTGGTACTGAGGCCAGCGGCATCAAAAAACAATATAGCGGTGACTATCTCATGGCTGCCTGCAACGACTACTCGCCCCTGGGCGATGCCATCCATGCAGGCTATGTTGGCGAACCCCTCCCCGATCCCGTCTCCGTCACTGCTGACAGCGTGCTTATCGTCTTCACCTCTACTGCTAATTCCGAAACCGACTACGGCTTTGTGCTCGATTATGAGGTGACCGGCATCAACCAAAACGGTTGTACTGACCAAACCCTCACGGACGGCTATGCCGTGCTGACCGACAAACCCGGTAATGCAACTGGCGATGGTCTCTACGCTCTCGACAATGTTTGCGAATATACGCTGAACCTGCGTTTCACGAACCAACTGGTATGCGCTTTCCACAAATTCGACCTCAAGCAGGGTGACTTTGTGGATATCTACAACCAAGCCAGCAGCACCTCCGGTAGCAAAAAGTTGCTCGCCCACTTCGACGCTGATAACCTTCCCGCTGAAGTTTACACCTACGACGTGAATACGTTCAACTACGCCGGCTCCCCGATTTCCAGATTCATCATCCGTTTCGTCACGGATAACAAAGATGCCGGTACGGGCTTCGAATTTGAGTACTATGCCAAGAACACTGGTATCAGCCAGTTCGACAATGTTGAGGTTAGCGTTTATCCGAATCCTGCCACCTCTTACATCAATGTGGAAGTTGCTGCTGACGAAGCTCAACAGTTCAATGCCAAGGTTGTCGATATGATGGGCAAAACCGTCTATGAGGATCAGATCAACCACAACGGTGGTTCCGAGATGTATCAGATTCCGGTGAACACCTTCGCCAAGGGCGTTTACTTCCTCCATCTGAACAGCACCAGCGGCAGCCACGTTCAGAAATTCATTGTGGAGTAATCCTACAATAACATATATAACAAAAGGCGGTCTTTGCAGGCCGCCTTTCTTTTGTAACGAAATGTAGAGACGCGCCATGGCACGTCTCTACAATGTTATTTTTTGGAGAAGCTGGATTTTTCCACGCCGCAGATCGGGCAGGTCCAGTTGTAGGGGAGATCTTCAAATGCGGTGCCGGGGGCAATGCCGTTGTCAGGATCGCCAACCTCGGGATCGTAGGTATAACCGCAAAGGTCACATGTGTATTTTTCCATAATTTGATGATTTAAGGTTTATAAATTGTAAAGACACACCAGGGCGTGAATGAAACACGCAATGGCACGTCTCTACATGAATTGTCAATTATTTCAGCGGGCAGGTGGTGTTCATGCTGCAGATCAGATCGACAACCTTGTTGGAGTAACCCATTTCGTTGTCGTACCAGGAGACCAACTTCACGAAATGCTCGTTGAGCATGATACCGGCACCGGCATCGAACACGGAAGTTCTCTTTTCATCGAGGAAGTCGGTGGAAACCACTGCATCTTCGGTGTAACCGAGAATGCCCTTGAGCTCGCCTTCGGAGGCTTTCTTCATGGCAGCCTTGATCTCTTCGTAGGTAGCAGCCTTTTCGAGGCGGCAGGTCAGGTCAACCACAGAAACGTCAGCCGTGGGGACGCGCAATGACATGCCGGTGAGTTTGCCTTGGAGGGAGGGGATCACTTTGCCCACAGCCTTGGCGGCACCGGTGGAAGAGGGGATGATGTTGCCGAGAATGGAACGACCGCCGCGCCAGTCTTTCTTGGAGGGGCCGTCAACCGTCTTTTGGGTGGCCGTGGCAGCGTGAACCGTCGTCATCAGACCTTCAATGATGCCGAAATTGTCGTGAACGACCTTGGCCAACGGAGCCAAGCAGTTGGTCGTGCAGGAAGCGTTGGAAACGATGGTCTGGCCAGCGTATTCCTTATTGTTGACGCCCATGACGAACATCGGGGTATCGTCCTTGGAAGGAGCGGACATCACCACGCGCTTTGCACCGGCTTTCAGGTGAGCCTCAGCAAGCTCTTTCGTGAGGAACAGACCAGTGGATTCGACCACGTAGTCAGCACCCACCTCGTTCCATTTCAGGTTGGCGGGATCCTTCTCAGCCGTCACGCGGATCTTGTTGCCGTTGACCACAAGCATACCGTCTTCCACGGAGACTTCGCCCTGGAATTTGCCATGCACGGAGTCATAGCGCAGCATGTAGGCCATGTAGTCCACATCCAACAGGTCGTTGATGGCAACCACCTGAACGTTGTCTCTTTCCGTTGTTGCTCTGAAAACCAGCCGTCCGATACGGCCGAAACCATTGATACCGATTTTGATTTTTTCCATAAAGATGTATTTTTAATTAGAGAGTTCAAAAAACGGGCAAAGATACAAATTTTTTGTGAACTATGAAGAGTGAATAGTGAACAGTTTTTACCCTTGAAAAAAAAACTTTTCAAGCATGGACGGAGGTAACGGAAAAAAATGTATTTTTGCCGCCCAAAATTTTAGTACAAATCAATTTAGTAAAAAGCATTATGGCAAATCATTACGAAACCGTTTTCATTATGACGCCCGTTTTGTCTGATGAACAGATGAAGGAAACGGTACAGAAATTTGAGAAGATTCTCACCGACCAGGGTGCTGAAATCGTCCACCAGGAGAACTGGGGCCTGCGCAAGCTCGAATACCCCATCCAAAAGAAGTCCTCCGGATTCTATCACCTCTATGAGTTCAAGGCCGACGGCAGTGCTGTCGCTGAACTGGAACTCCAATTCCGCCGTGACGAGCGCGTGATCCGCTTCCTCACCGTGACGATGGACAAATACGCCATTGCCTTCGCTGAGAAGAGACGCAACAACCGCAAGGCCAAAGCTGAGACTGCCGCTGCGGAACCCGTCCAAGAGGAGCAACAACCCGTTGCAGAAGAAACAGTTAACCAAGAGTCTAACCCTGTAGAAGCTTAAGATTATGGCACAGCAGAACGATATCAAATACATCGCCCCCGTTGCGGTTGACATCAAGAAGAAAAAATATTGTCGTTTCAAAAAGAGCGGCATCAAGTACATCGACTATAAAGACGCCGAGTTCCTGAAGAAATTCGTGAACGAGCAGGGTAAGATTCTGCCCCGCCGTCTGACCGGCACCTCTTTGAAGTACCAGAAGAAAGTGGCTCAGGCCGTGAAACGCGCCCGTCACCTGGCTCTTCTGCCGTTCGTCACCGATAATTTAAAATCTAACTAAAAAAGCATTTTGTCATGGAAATCATATTGAAACAAGACGTAGCTAATCTGGGTTATGCCGACGATCTCGTAAAGGTGAAAGACGGTTATGCCCGCAATTACCTCATTCCGCAGGGTTTTGCCGAACTCGCTACCCCGGCAAAGAAGAAACAACTGGCGGAAACCATCAAACAGCGCGCTTTCAAGGCTGAGAAGATCCGCAAGGAAGCTGAATTCATGGCCGGCAAGATCGAAGGCCTCGAAGTCAACATCCCCGCTAAGGCTTCTGAAAACGGCACTCTGTTCGGTTCCGTGAACAACATCATGGTTGCTGAGGCTCTTCAGAACCAACACGGTATCGAAATCGACCGTCACAAAATCACCATCAATGAGGACCGCATCAAAGAGCTGGGTCAATACACCGCTCAGGTGAACCTGCACCGCGATTTCAAAGTTGAAATCAAGCTCAACGTTGTCCCCGAAACTGCAGAGTAAACCTCATACTATTTGATTATAAAGACGGCGGAATCCTTTGCGGTTCCGCTTTTTTTTTATGCGACAACCCCGAATAATGGTATTGCCCGTTCCCTAAAAAATTGTACCTTTGCGGCCAAAATATACGAGTATGAAAGATATATCCCCCGACAGCATCCAGAAGGCCGTCAACATATTGACCAAACACACGGACAGCAAGCTTCTCACGCACCTCAATGCCTGCGTGCATTGCGGGTTGTGCGAGACCAGCTGCCTCTTTTTCAAGACCTTTGAGGAGGCGAAATATATCCCTGGCAAGAAGGTCGATATGGTGTCGTCCATCTACCGTCGCTATTGCACCTTCTTGGGCAAAACGGCGCCCAAATTGACGAATGCCAAGGAACTGACGGAGGATTATATCGCCGAGATGGTGGATTCGCTATACGGCGCATGTACGATGTGCGGACGTTGCGTAAAACACTGTTCCATTGGCGTGGATATCCCCTTTGTGGTGCGCACCGGACGCCGGATGCTGGCCACTATGGGCTGTGTGCCCGCCTCGCTGCAGGCCACCGTCGACGCCGCCCTTAACACCAAGAACAACATGGCCATCCCGAAGGAGGATTTTGTCGATACCATCGATTGGATGCAAGAGGAATTGCAGGACGAGTTGGAAACGGAAGAGACGCTGATTCCGATGAACAAGGAGAATGCGGAGATTCTCTACACCTTGAACCCACGCGAGCCGAAATTCTTCCCACTCTCCATCGCCGCTGCCGCCAAGATTTTCCACGTGGCCGGCACCGACTGGACGCTCTCCGACGAGATGTACGATGTCACCAATTACGGCTATTTCTCCGGCAACGACACGCACGCCAAGCAAATTGCGCAGCACATGTACGACGAGATGGCGAAGCTGAAATGCAAGACGTTGGTGTTAGGCGAGTGCGGACACGGCACACGCGCTCTCCGGTGGGAATCCCCCAACTATATGGGGCAACATCCGGATTTCAAGATGATTTCGCTTGTCGAACTGATTGAAGAATACATCAAATCCGGAAAAATAAAACTGGACAAAAACTTAAACACGAAAAAATACACCATCCACGACCCGTGCAATATCACACGGAATGGAGGTCTCTTCAACTCGTTGCGTTATGTGGTGAAGCAGGCGGTGCCGGAACTGATCGAGATGGAACCTTACGGCAGCGACAACTTCTGCTGCGGCGGCGGAGGCGGTATGTTGGCCATGAGCGAATACAACGAACGTCGCCTGAAGATCGGCAAAATCAAAGCCGACCAGATCAAGGCGACGGGTGCTTCTGTGGTGATTACGCCTTGCCACAATTGCGCTGACCAACTGTCACAAATCAACCACGAATATAATCTCGGGGTAGAAATCAAGTCCGTAGCAGAGGTCGTGGCCGACGCGATAGTGTTGGGCGATTAGCGGAAACGGTTTATTGTCGAGGTTTGTTAGGTGCCGGCGGTGCCTCACCGGGTTTGCCAGGGCTCAGTTTGCCTTTGAACCTCTCATCCAGCGTCTTGCTGTCCACTTGCTTTTGGATTTTCATGGCTTCCGGTAACTGCATGATGACCAATGCTTTCCATTCTTTATTGCGCTTTACCATCTCCAAAGAGCCTTCCTGAACCTGAATAGGTGTGGTCTTCACATATTTCACCTCGGCAGTGGTGTCGCTTTTTTGGTTCACCTCTTTGATTTCAATGGAGGCGGGTGTGTTCTGTTTTACATAATTCGGGTCCAGATTCGGCATGATAACTTCCTCAATGACGTGAAGTGTCTTTTCGATGGTTTCTTCTGCTGCGTATGGTACTGCCTCCTTGATCTGATAGTTGCCCATAGCGGTCAGGTAGCCCATAGCGGCGTTTTCAATCAAGGTTTGTTCATTTTTGCAGCCAAAGAACAGCATGGTGGCCAGCACAAAGGATATTACTACAAATGAATTTCTCATCAACTGTATGATTTGATAAAAATAATGCCCACGCTATTACGTGAGCATTATTTTTATGTTTACTGAAAAGTTAATTATTTAACAGCAACCAGTTTGCCAACAACTTTCTTGGCAGGTTTGCCTTTAGCGGCGGAAAGTTCAACGTTGGTAATTTTCACCGTCATAGGAGCGGTGGAAGCAGCGTCAACACCCACAGCACCGGCACTTGCGACGAAAGCCTCAAGAGCGGAGAACATAGTGGCGTTCACATTTGCGGAAAGGGTAAGAGCGGTAGCGTCGAAAGCGCTGACAGCGCAGGTGACGTTCTTTGCCCAGTAATCACCATAGTAAGTACCATTGTTATCCTGCAGATAAGATTCGTTGTAGTATTCAACCCATAGGAAGTCTCCGCCAAGTTCACCGGTTTGGCTGTCAGCGGTAGCAGAGCTGGAACCGGAAAGAACAGAGGTGGCAACGTCAGCGATAGGAAGGCTGCCGCCATCGTTTTGTGCAGAATAGACATCCCAAACGCTATATTCTGTGTAGTATTGGGATTGGATGGAGTTTGCATCCCAGTTTGTTCCGTTGAACGTCACTTTCACACCAGGAACAACAGCTTTGAAATAAGCGGTGTAGGTCTCGTCGGCAGAAACGGTGATGGTACGAGGATTCTCGGTGTTGCCATCCTGCCATTTTTCGAATTCATAACCAGCGTTAGGGGTGGCGGTCAGAGTGGCCGTTGCTCCGTCAGCATAGGTGCCAGTACCCGTCACAGTACCCCAAGCATCGTTGTTGGAATTTACCGTAATGGTAAAGTTTTTCGTACAAGAGGTGAAAATCATACCTCCGGCCAGAAGGGCCATGCAAATTACGCTTAAGAATCTTTTCATAATACTTTTTTTTAATTAAAGGTGAATAATGATGTTTCAAAAAACAGTGTGATAGACACTCGGTCCAAAATAACGTTTAAAAGCGGTCATTATTGTTCATCGTTCTCGTGTTCGCGCACAAGCTTGTCATCGATGAAAATACGGCCGCAAGCCTCACAGACGATGATTTTCTTGTGCAGACAGATATCGAGCTGGCGTTGCGGGGGGATTTTGCTGAAGCAACCACCACAAGCATCGCGCTCAATCTTCACGATAGCGAGACCGTTGTGGGCGTTCTTGCGGATACGCTCAAAAGCAGCCAACAGACGGTCATCCACTTTGACGCGAAGTTCTTCGGCCTTGGCCAGAAGTTCTTCCTCCTCTTTCTGAGTGTCAGCCACGATGACTTCCAACTCGGCTTTCTTTTGCTCCAAAACCTCTTGGATTTCCTTCACACGCTCGTTGGTTTCGGCAATCTTGGCCTGTTTCTCTAAGATCTCAGCTTCGTGTTTCTCTTTGTGCTTCTCCGCGATTTGGATTTGCAGCTGCTGATATTCGATTTCCTTGCTCAGTGCCTCATATTCGCGGTTGTTGCGCACGGAATTCTGCTGCTCCTCGTATTTCTTGATGGTCGCACGAGACTCCTCGATGTTGGTGTTCTCGGAGGCGATTTTGAGCTTCAGGTTCTTGATGTCGTCCGTAAACTTGTTGATACGGGTGTTCAGACCTTCGCACTCGTCCTCGTTGTCACGAATTTCCTCGGGAAGCTCGCCGCGGATCATGCGGATGTCGTCGATCTTGGTGCAGATTTGCTGAAGATTGTAGAGAGAAAGCAGTTTCTGCTCAATAGAGAGTTCCTCGGCGGTGGTTTGGTTGGATTCGTGTTTTTTCACCTCCACCACACCGTCGGAAGTTTTCTCCACCGTCACATCATCGTCCTTGATAATCGTTTCCACGACGGTTTTTTTGGCCGCTTTCTGCTTCGGTTTCGGGGCTTCTTCGGTCACTTTCTCCACCACTTCTTCGACCACTTCCTCAACAGGTTCCGGTTCCGCAGGTTTCTCTTCTTCCACCTGGGGAACTTTCACTCTCTTCGGAGTGATTTTCTTCATTTTGGGAACCACTTTCGGTTTTTTTGCGCCGTTTTCAACCTCTTCTTCAGTAACTTTTTTCTTGGCCATTTTTGACTTATCTGTTTAATTTTCAGTATATTAAAAATATTTGACCTCTACCTTTTCCATCTTAGAAATCAAAGTTGCAAATGTAGTAAATTTTTCGTTTAGTAAGGAGAAAATGATATTTTTAATGAAAAATTCACCTTCATAGTGCCCGATGTCCACTAACAGCGTGCCGGAATGGGACTTGAAGAAGTCGTGATACTTGAAATCCCCCGACACGTAGGCGTCCGCGCCGGAAGCGATGGCCAGGTCGATGAATCCCGAACCGCCGCCGCCGCACAAGGCAACTTTCCGGATGGTTTTCGCCCCATCGCCGCAGTAGCGGCAGTGGGTGAATCCGAGATGCTCTTTCAGATAGGCAAGGAATTCCGGAACTGCCATCTCGTGAGGCAGTTCGCCAATCCGTCCCAAACCAATCGTTCTGCTCTCGTTCTCCAACGGCAGCAGGTCGAAAGCGGGCTCCTCGTAGGGATGGTTTTCGTAAAGGGCTTTCACCACCGCCCGTTGCAGCCCAGTCGGGTAAATCATCTCAATCCGTTGCTCCGCCACGTGTTCCAGCGCATCTTGCTGTCCGAGGTAGGGATTCGACCCTTCCAGCGGGCGGAATTGACCGGAGCCCTCCGTCGTGTAGGCGCAGCTGTCGTACAGCCCCTGCACGCCGCATCCGACGGCAAAAAGGGCGGATTTGAGCTGTTCGGCATGGTCGGCGGGCACGAAAACGACGAGCTTGCGGTACAGTCCCTTATGCGGGGCCAGCACCTTCACATTCTGCAGCCCGAGCCGTTCTGCGAAAGCGTCATTGCCGCCACCCTCACCGCTGTCGATGTTAGTGTGCATGGAGTAAAGCACCATATTGTGGGCCAGCGCTTTCCAGATCATGCCGCCCACTCGGTCGCGGGGCTCGATTTTGCAGATGCCGCGCTTCAGCATCAGCGGATGGTGGGAAATCACGAGGTTGCAGCCATTGGCGATAGCCTCGTCAATCACCTGCTCCGACATCTCGAAACAGACCATCGCGCCGGTAATCTCCTGCCGCACATCCCCGCATTGCACCCCGCAGTTGTCAAAATCCTCCTGCAGGTAGAGGGGGAACTTATGTTCTAAAAAGGTGGTTACGTCTTTGATTGTCATTATGGTTTAAGGTTTAAGGTTTAAGGTTTAAGGTTTAAGGTTTAAGGTTTAAGGTTTAAGGTTTAAGGTTTAAGGTTTAAGGTTTAAGGTTTATGGTTTAAGGTTTAAGGTTTATGGTTTAAGGTTTATGGTTTAAGGTTTATGGTTTAAGGTTTATGGTTTAAGGTTTATGGTTTAAGGTTTAAGGTTTATGGTTTAAGGTTTATGGTTTAAGGGGGTGTAGAGACGCAATATTTTGCGTCTCTACATCTTGCGTCTCTATAGAAACAATGCGCCGCAGAGAATCTCCGCGGCGCTGTTTGGTGTATTAATCAAATTCGGGGAAATCGCGTCTTTCCTGGCGGTGACGCTGGCCGTCGTGCTGGTTGCTGTTGCCCCGACGGGGACCGCCGCCATTGTGTTCGCGGTCACGGCCGCCGTTGCCGCCCTGACGACTACGGTCACGGTCGCGGCCACCACCGTTGCGGTTTCCGCCACCATTGCGGCCGCCATTGCCACGCGGCTTCTCATCCTCGTAACCCTCGGGTTTCGGGAGCAAAGCACGGTGCGACAGTCTGTACTTGCCGGTCTTTTCATCGATTTCGATGAGCTTCACCTTGATCTTGTCACCCACGCTGAGCACCTCGTTCACGTCCTCAATGCGGCGGTAGGCAATCTCCGACACGTGCAGCAGACCGTCGGTGTTGGGCAGGAATTCCACAAATGCACCGAAGTCGGTGATGGTCTTGACAGTGCCTTCGTAAATTTCACCCACCTCAGGCAGTGTGGTGATGAGCTTGATGCGCTCCATAGCGGCATTGATGTCGTCCACATTGGCGGCAGCGATGTCGAATGCCAAATTCGCCAACCTCCTCAATGTTGATGACGGTGTTGGTCTCACGCTGCATCTCTTGGATGACCTTGCCTCCCGGTCCTATAACTGCGCCGATGAAGTCGCGCGGGATTTGCATTTGGATGATGCGCGGCACGAACGGACGGTAATCCTCTCTCGGAGCGGGCATCGCTTCCTTGATCTTGCCCAGGATGAACATTCTGCCGCGATGAGCCTGGGCCAGAGCCTCGGCCATCACTTCGGCAGAGAGGCCCTTGACCTTGATATCCATCTGGCAAGCGGTGATACCGTCTTCGGTACCGCAGACCTTGAAGTCCATGTCACCGAGGTGGTCCTCATCGCCGAGAATGTCGGAGAGGATGGCGTAGCGGCCGGTGGCCTCATCGGTAATCAAACCCATGGCAATACCGGAAACGGGCTTTTTCATCTTCACACCGCAGTCGAGCAGGGCGAGGGTGCCGGCGCAAACCGTTGCCATAGAGGAACTTCCGTTGGATTCGAGAATGTCGGACACCAAACGGACCGTATAGGGGAACGTCGGGTCGTCGAACGGAATCATCGGTTTGAGGGCGCGCTTGGCGAGATTGCCGTGACCGACCTCGCGGCGGGACGTGCTGCCGATACGTTTCACCTCACCCACGCTGTAGGGCGGGAAGTTGTAGTGCAGCAGGAAACGGTTGGTACCTTCCACCACAGCGCCGTCAATGATCTGCTCGTCGAGCTTGGTGCCGAGCGTGCAGGTGGTCAAAGACTGGGTTTCGCCGCGGGTGAAGATGGCAGAACCGTGTGCGGACGGCAGATAGCCGGTCTCAATCCAGATGGGACGGATATCCTCGGTGTGGCGGCCGTCGAGACGGATGCGCTCGTCGAGGATCATATTACGCATGGCGTGCCAAAGGATTTCGTCGTAGTAACGTTTCACCATGACGGCCTTTTCCTCACGCTCTTCCTCGGGAATCGTCTCGATGAAGTCGGCAAGAATCTGGTCGAAATCGGCGTTGCGCTCTTGTTTGCCCTTGAAAGATTTGGCGACGGCATACACCTTATCGTAAAGTTCCGTGTTCATGCGCTCGCGAATAGCCTCATCGTCGGTTTCGTGGCAGTATTCGCGTTTCGGGTTGGCGGTGGGCACCTGTGCGGCGAGGTCCAACTGGGCCTGGCACTGCACCTTGATAGCCTCCTTGGCAAAGTTAAGGGCGGCAACCATGTCATCCTCGGAAATCTCTTTCATTTCGCCTTCCACCATCATGATGTTGTCCATAGAGGCGGCCACAATCATGTCGATGTCGGAACGCTCCATGTCTTCCACGGTGGGGTTCACCACCAACTGTCCATCCACGCGGCCCACGCGCACCTCGGAAATCGGGCACTCGAAGGGGATGTTGGAGACAGCGATGGCGGAAGAGGCAGCCAGACATGCGAGGCAGTCGGGCAGGAAGTTCTTGTCGCCGGAAATCAGCGTCACAACGACCTGAGTCTCAGCGTGGAAGTTCTTCGGGAAAAGGGGACGGATGGCGCGGTCCACCAGGCGGGCGATGAGGATTTCATACTCCGAAGGACGGGCCTCGCGTTTGAAGAAACCGCCGGGGAAACGACCCACAGCGCCGTATTTTTCCTGATATTCAACCTGCAGGGGCATGAAGTCAGTGCCTTCCACAGCCTCTTTTTTACAACAGACGGTTGCAAGGAGCATGGTGTTGCCCATGGTGACGACAGCAGCACCGTCGGCCTGCTTCGCCAATTTTCCGGTCTCGATCGTAACCATACGACCGTCGCCGATATCAAAAGTTGTTCTAACTCCTAAGTTCATAACAATTTAATTTATAAAGTGAATACGAGATTGTAGAGAATAACAAATATTCAAAAAGGCAATTTTCTCCAAAATTGCCTTTTTGAATGTCATTATCTTCTTCCTTAAAACTATTTTCTCAGACCTAATTCCTTAATCAGGGCTCTGTAGCGTTCAATGTCCTGCTGTTTGAGGTACTCGAGCATTTTTTTGCGCTTGCCGACCAGGGTAATGAGGGCGCGTTTGGTCACGCGGTCGCCGTGGTTTTGCTTCACATGCTCGGTCAGATGTTTGATGCGGTGGGTGAAGAGGGCAACTTGAGCCTCGGGGGATCCGGTGTCGTTCTCGTTCTTGCCGTACTTCGCGAAAATTTCTTTCTTAACGTCGTTTGTCAAATACATAACTTCTTAACTGCTTTTATTTTACTTATTTTACCTTATATTTTTCGGGCGGCAAAAATACACTTTTTTCCATTACTTTCATCCCACTTTCCATTTTATTTGATTTTTTCTTCAGAAGCCCAATTTCCTGCGAAAGCGTCCCAAAATTTTAACTATTAATTGTTAATTTTTTCTGCCAACAAAGGCTTTTATGGGTTTTTAACCCTTTGGTATTAAAACGAATACGCAAAAAGTTTAAAACACACTTGATAAACGATTTTCCTTGTTGTAACTTTGCCCCGGAAAAATTAGGCAAAGGCAATAGGATATTATGCAAACAATTGATACAAACTTAAAATATGTGGTCAATCCCGCGTACAAGTTCAAGAGTGACCGCCACAACGTCATTCTCACGAACAACAACCCCGGGCGATATGATGCCGACCCGTTTCGGGAGGATGTCACCCACTCCTTTGCGTGGCGCATCCATCCGGATTTGGCGCTCCGTTTCGCCTTTTTCGATGGATCCCGAACCTTGGACGAGGTGGCGAGGCGGTTTCTCCTTGTGGAGTACATCGACGAGAAGCTGTTTGTGGCGTCGGTGGCACCCTGTATCTGCAATTCGGAGGTGGTGAAGATCCCGTTTCGCGAGCAATACTGGGCTTCGATCCCCAAGAATTTCCTGATTCCGAACACCACAGGGATGGTGCGTGACGATATGCTAAGGGGAATCGACATCCCCTTTATCCGCAAAGCCTTTGACCTTTCGGAGGTGCGGCTGCGCGTGCCCAACAGCATGACGTTTATGCTCAACACGGACTGCGTGACGGATTGCGTCTATTGTTACGCTGACAGACCCGCCATCCAGAATCCGCTGCCCTTCGAGCGGATCAGGGCTTTGCTCGCGGAGGCGTACCGTTTGGGAATGCCTTACGTGGAGGTGGACGGCGGCGACTTTTTCGTGTACCCCCATTGGCGGGAGATGCTCGCCGAAATGCGGAAATACGATTACGTGCCCACGATTTCCACCAAATGTCCGATCACCCAAGCCATCGTGGAGGATCTGAAAAGCTTGGGAGTCCGTCGCATACAGCTTTCCCTCGACAGTGTCGATAGCGCGGAACTGCAACGGATGCTGCGCGTGGACGACCGCTACCTCGGAAAAGTGTTGCACGGGCTGCGGTTGTTGGACAGGGCCGGCTTCGAAATCACCGTCA
The DNA here is from genome assembly GCA_905235135.1 of uncultured Bacteroidales bacterium. Taxonomy (GTDB): domain Bacteria; phylum Bacteroidota; class Bacteroidia; order Bacteroidales; family WCHB1-69; genus F23-D06. The sequence goes on along the minus strand of CAJOKR010000023.1, from coordinate 50,932 downwards.
AGCCGGTAATCACCCGCTTTAACGATTCGGAAGAGTCCCTGAACAGGACCCTCGACACGCTGGCGGCCTTCGGGGGCGTCCGGCGGGTCAACTTCACCCCGGCCGCATACAGCCAGTTCAAGCCGGCCACCTACTACAGCACCCGCGACCAGCTGGCCCGGCTGAAAACCCTGGTGGAGCAGCGCAACCGGAGTTCCGCCGCCGAACTTGCGTTCCTGAGTTGCTGCGAGCCCTTAACCGTGGAGCAGCGTCGGGAGCAGTTCCCCTTCCGCCCGATCTGTTCCGGCAACGTTTTCGGGTTCTTCGTGCTCCCTGATGGCAAGGTCACCCTCTGCGAGCAACTGTACTGGCATCCGTTCTTCATCCTCGGCGACCTCAACCGGCAGTCTATCATGGAGATGTGGCATTCGGAGAAGGCGCTGTCGCTTTGGAACTTCTCGCAGGAGGAGGTGCGCGACGCGAGTCCGTGCAAGACTTGCGAAGCGTTCGACGGCTGCCGACGCGGGTTAGGCAACTGCTGGCGGCAGGCCATCGCCGCCTATGGCCCCGAAAACTACGACTTCCCCTCGCCCGACTGCCCGAAGGCGCCGCCCGATACCCGATTTCGGCAGGAATGCCGAATCTCCTAACACCGCCGGCAAGTCACAGGCAAGTACTTGCTATGGGGATGGCAAGTATCAGGCATAGTGCAGGCATACTCCAAGCATACCCAGCGGTATGGATATACTATGCCTGCACCGTGCCTGATGGACTGTTGCTTTTTTTGCAACGGTTGCCTCTTTCTTTAGTTCTCCCTCACTATAGATATTGCGTATATGACGGGAAATAACAGACTTATCCGGGTGTGGCTAATATTGGCGCAGTTGCCCTGTATTAGGGCAAGTTATTAACAGAACTTCCACCAGTAGGGCGATTGTGGGTTTTGTGATGAACCCATCTTTAAATATCACATAAGTTGCTGACATACAGAAGTGTTCGTGTGTGATGGATTCGTGATACTCATCATATTTTCCTACAGTTTCTCCCATGTTGTATCTTTGCCGTCGAAATCCTTCCGGAAGGTTTCAGCGTTCTTTGACATATTGGAAGATTAAAATTGAGATTTGAGACGTGAGACGTGAGACTTGAGACTTTTTTGCGACATCAGAACCCCCTAACCCCTAACCCTTAAACCCTAAACTCTAACCCTTAAACCCTAAACTCTAAACCTTAAACCCTAAACTCTAAACCTTAAACCCTAAACTCTAACCCTTAAACCCTAAACTCTAAACCTTAAACCTTAAACCCTAACAACTATGGCAAGAATCTTACAAGTCGGCATTGACCGCAACTGTTCCGGTACCATTGATGGTATCGCCTACTACACCCGCAACGGCGTCACCTTCGCCCGCGCGGCTCCCAGAATGCCCAAACGCGCCTACAGGACCCCGGCGGCCCTGAAGCGCCAGGCTCTCTTCAAGTTCATCCAGATGCACCTTAAGTGTCATCTGGGCGTTATCCGCCGGACGTTCGCCCCCTTGGGCAACGTCTGCCCCAGCAACCGCTACTATTCCGTCAACAACAAGGACTTGCGCAAGGCACTCGATGCTCTGGCCGACCGCGAGGTGGCCGGTGAGATGGTGACGGCCGCTGATGTGGAGGCCGCCATCTGCGCCTACGCCACGGAGAACCCCACCTCCATCCGCATCGCCTCCTATCCCGGGTACGGGGAAGTTTTCCTCACCGGCACCTGGCCCGACACCATCACACTCCGCGCAGAGGCCGGCGGCAACCCCTTGACAATCATTGTCTCCGGAACGTCCACAACCCCACAACCCCGTACCCCTTTAACCCCCGTAACCTTTTAACCCCCTAAACCCTAACCCTTAAACCCTAAACTCTAAACCTTAAACCCTAAACTCTAAACCTTAAACCCTAAACTCTAAACCTTAAACCCTAAACTCTAAACCTTAAACCTTAAACCTTGTAAACCCAAAAAAAATGTATCTTTGCGCCTCTAAATAAAAATCATCATTATGGCAAACATCGAATTCAATAACAAGACCTACGAGATGGACGGTGACGGCTTCATGGTCCATCCCGAAGAGTGGAACAAGGAACTGGCGGCGGAGATCGCCAAGGCCGACGGCATCACGGAAATGACTGAGAATCACTGGAAAGTGGTCGATTGCATCCGCGCCAACTACGAGGAGAAGGGCATTGCCCCGATGGTCCGCACCATCTGCAAGACCGCCAACTTGAAGCTGAAGGACATCTACGAGCTTTTCCCGCTCGGCCCCGCAAGAGGCGCCTGCCGCGTCGCCGGTCTCCCGAAACCCGAAGGCTGCGTATAGTAGGTTAAGGTTTAAGGTTTATAGTTTAAGGTTTATAGTTTAAGGTTTATAGTTTAAGGTTTATAGTTTAAGGTTTATAGTTTAAGGTTTGACACTTAATCCCCTAACCCCTTAACCCTTGAACCTTAAACCTTAACCCTTTAATCCCCTAACCCCTTAACCCTTGAACCTTAAACCTTAACCCTTTAATCCCCTAACCCCTTAAACCTTGAACCTTAAACCTTAACCCTTAAACCTTAAACCTTAACCCTTAAACCTTAACCCTTAAACCTTAAACCTTAACCCTTAAACCTTAACCCTTAAACCTTAACCCTTTAATCCCCTAACCCCTTAAACCTTGAACCTTAAACCTTAACCCTTTAAACCCCTAACCCCTTAAACCTAAAACCTTAACCCTTTAAACCCCTAACCCCTTAACCCTTGAACCTTAACCCTTAAACCTTAAACCTTAAACCTTAACCCTTAAACCTTGAACCTTAAACCTTAAACCTTAACCCTTAAACCTTATTAAACCTTAAACCTTAAACCTTAACCCTTTAAACCCCTAACCCCTTAAACCTTGAACCTTAAACCTTAACCCTTTAAACCCCTAACCCCTTAAACCTTAAACCTTAAACCTTAAACCTTAACCCTTGAACCTTAAACCTTAACCCTTTAAACCCCTAACCCCTTAACCCTTGAACCTTAAACCTTAACCCTTAACCCTTAACCCTTTAACCCCCTAACCCCTTAACCCTTAAACCTTAAACCTTAACCCTTAAACCTTAAACCTTAACCCTTTAATCCCCTAACCCCTTAAACCTTGAACCTTAAACCTTAAACCTTAAACCTTAAACCTTAAACCTTAAACCTTAAACCATTTTACTATGAGTGTAATACAGTATATCGCAATAGCTGCAGCAGTTTATTGCGCCGTTAGTTTGTTGGCACACCTCGTTAAGGTGATTCGCTTGGGTGCCCCGAAGGACAAGTCGGAGCCCAGCGGCAGCGTGAAGGAGGGGGTGGTCTATGCCAACACCATCGCCATGATGCCCAACCAGAAGGAGTCGGCGTACCTGCATCTGCCGTCCTACGCCACGGGAATGCTGTTCCACATCGGCCTCTTCTGCTGTCTGCTCTTCTTTGTGCTCTTCTTCTTCCCCTTCTTCAACAACTGGATTGGCGGCTGCAACTGGCATTATGTGCTGGCCATCCCGACCGCTTTGGGCACCGTCTGCGGCATCATCCTCTTCATCAGAAGACTGGTTTCCAAGGATTTGAAGCCTTTCACCATGCCCGACGACTACATCTCTTGCGGTTTAGTGACCCTTTTCCAGCTGATGACGACGCTCTACCTGTGCTGCTCGACCTGCTGCGAATCTGTTACCATATTATATTATATAAGCAGCATCCTGCTGTTCCTCTACATGCCCCTCGGCAAACTCCGCCACGCGGTCTATTATTTCGCCGCAAGATACCATCTGGGATTCTTCTACGGATGGCGGAATGTGTGGCCGAACAGGGAGAAGGAATAACCCCTACCCCGGCCTACGGCCACCCCTTTCCCTGGGGAAGGGGAATTTCCTCGCTCCGGCACGGTGTGCCGAAGTTGGAAAGTGAAGCGTACGAAGGATTTGATTAGTATATCAGTAATTAAAAGTTCAAGACGATGAAAGATACAAAAGGACAACCCGAAAGAAAATGCAGCCGATCGTTTGGTGTGCTTTGTGTTGCGGTGCTGACGGCTTTCGCTCTGTTCGCCGCATGCGAGCGGCCGGAACCGGAGCCCGAACCCGAAGTGAATCCTACTGAACAGGTTGTTCTTGTGGATGGTCCCATTCCGTTTTCAGAGATTACTACCGACTCAACAGGTTGCGGATGGCACAATATTCAATACGACAACCAGGCTGTCCTGATAAACGACACCCAATCTTTCTTTCTTTACACGGATTGTGTTGACGGACACTATCCTGAAATTAATTTCGACAGCAACAGTGTTGTATTATGGAGCGGTTGGGTTGGTGGAGGTTCTTATTTCAACACAGCTACTATTGAATGTGTGGAAGGGGTTATCCATATTGACTTGTTCTTTCAAGAGGATCTTACTTGTGTTGCAAGTGAGCCTTGGATAAAAGTGTTTTTACTACCAAAAATCCCGGATAGCACACCAATTTCCGTAGAGGTTCATGTCGCATCAATTTAAAGTTATTTCAATAATAAGAGTATGACATTAGACTTTTTAGGCGCGACCGAAGAGGTCACCGGCAGCAAGTTTCTGCTGACGACCAAGGACGGCATCAAGATATTGCTGGACTGCGGAATGTACCAGGGCAAGGGTCTGGAGACCGACGCCATGAACCGCGATTTGGGTTTCGACCCGACCGAGATCGACATCGTGCTGCTCTCGCACGCGCATATCGACCATGCCGGACTTATACCATATATATATAAGTTAGGATTCCGCGGCAAGGTGTTCTGCACGCCGGCCACCCGCGACCTCTGCGCCATCATGCTGGCCGACTCGGGCCGCATCCAGGAGGCCGATGCGCGGCAGTTCAACAAGAAGACCGAGCGCGTGGGCAAGACCCCCATCGAGCCCATCTACAACGAGAAGGACGCGGTGGAGTGTATGCATCAGTTCATCAGCATCCCGCGCGGGTTGCATTTCAACATCACCCCGACCGTGGCCATCGAGTTCATCGACAGCGGCCACATGTTGGGCAGCAGCGCCGTCTATATCACCTTCAAGGAGGGCCGCAAAACCCGCACGCTCTGCTACACCGGCGATGTGGGTCGCTACGACAAGCGCATCCTGCCTGACCCGCAGCCGTTCCCGTATGCCGACTACATCATCACCGAATCCACCTACGGCGATAGGCTGCACTCGACACTCGACGAGGCCGACAAGGAGTTGATGCTCGTGGTGCGTGATGCTTGTGCGAAACGCAAGGGCAAACTGCTGATTCCTTCGTTCGCCATCGGCAGGACGCAAGAGATCGTCTATACGCTGCATCGGCTAAAGCTTGCCGGTGACCTGCCCGATATCGAGTGCTTCGTGGATAGTCCGTTGGCATGCTCCGCCACCAACATCTTCCGGCTGCACGACGACTGCTTCAACGAGGAGATGCGGCAGTTCATGACTGAGACGCAAGATCCGTTCGGCTTTGACAACCTCACTTACGTGCGCACGATTGACGATTCCAAAGCGCTGAACGAGCATAACCGTCCCTGCATCATCATCTCCGCCTCCGGCATGATGGAGGCCGGGCGTATCAAACACCACCTGGCCAACAACATCGAGAACCCGAAGACGACCATCCTGTGTGTGGGCTACTGCGCCCCGACCACCTTGGGTGCGAAAATTATGCGCGGCGATGAGCGGGTTTCCATTTTCGGCAACGAATATAAGGTCCGCGCTACCCTCGCCCGCATCGACGCCTTCTCCGGTCATGGCGACTACAACGAGCTTATCCGCTACCTCTCCTGCCAGAAGGGAAACAAACGGCTGAAGAAGATTTTCGTCGTGCATGGTGAGAACGATGCCCGCCACGCGTATGCGAAACATCTGAAGGATGCCGGATTCAAACAGGCATACGTACCGAATTTCCGAGAATCCATCGAGTTGAGTTAAGAGTTAAGAGTTAAGAAGAGTTAAGAGTTAAGAGTTAAGAGTTAAGAGTTAAGAGTTAAGAGTTAAGAGTTAAGAGTTAAGAGTTAAGAGTTAAGAGTTAAGAGTTAAGAGTTATGGCAAGGCAGAGCATAGTTGGAGATAAAAGTTTGGCCTTTGCAAAAAGAATAGCAAAGTTTTATCGATTTTTGGTTGACATAAAGAAAGAAACAATTATGTCTAAACAAATTCTTCGATCAGGCACTAGCATAGGTGCTAACATAAGAGAAGGGTTGTTTGCCCAAAGCCGCAAGGATTTCATCAACAAAATGAATATCGCATTAAAAGAAGCAGGAGAAACAGATTACTGGCTTGAAATTCTTTATTCTGCAGACTACTTAACAGAAATGGAATACAACTCATTAAAGAATGACAACGACGAACTCATCAAAATGTTATCATCCATAGTTAAAACGACTAAGGAAAATACCCCTAAATAACTATTATCTATAATCTATTAACTATTAACTTATGAAGAACATCCTGATCACCGGTGCCAACGGACAATTGGGCAACTGCCTGCGCGACCTCGCGGCCGACTATCAGAACTTATACCATTATTATTATACAGATGTTGACACGTTAGACATCACCGATGCGAGCGCGATTGAGGCGTTTGTCACCGAAAACAGCATTGACATTATTATTAACGCGGCGGCTTATACGGCGGTCGATAAGGCGGAGGACGATCAGGAGAACGCCTACCGCATCAACTGCACGGCGGTGAAAAATCTGGCGGAGGTGGCGAAAAAGCACGGACTGTTCCTCGTGCATATCTCCACGGACTACGTTTTTTCCGGCGAATTGGCCACACCTCACGTGGAAACAGACGCAACCGCACCCAAGTCTGTGTATGGCTCGACCAAGCTGGCGGGCGAGCGGGCGATTGAGGAGAGCGGCTGCCTGGCGGTCATCATCCGCACCTCGTGGCTTTACTCCGAATACGGCAACAATTTTGTGAAGACGATGCTGCGGTTGGGGGCTGAGCGGGATGTCGTGAGAGTGGTGAGCGACCAGGTTGGAGGTCCGACTTACGCAGGCGATTTGGCCCGGGCGGTCATGGGCATTTTGGAGCATAAACCCGAAAGTGGCGTTGACTATTACCATTTCGCCAACGAGGGAGTTTGCAGCTGGTTTGACTTCGCAAAAGCGATCATGGAGTTGGGCGGATTGGGGTGTCGGGTAGAGGCGATTCCGACGTCGGATTATCCCGCGAAAGCGCGCCGTCCTGCCTTTTCTTTGTTCAATTTGCGCAAAATCAAAGGCACCTTGGGGGTGGGCATTCCCTATTGGAGGGATAGTTTAGTACTGACTATCAATAAATTACAACAAAAATAAAAAAAATTACGAGGTAGGGTGTAGAATTAAAAAAAAGTGTATTTTTGCACACCTTATTTCCCCGAAAGGGAACGTTCTTTTTTTAGCAAGAAAAAAAGCCGTTGTAGCTCAGTGGTAGAGTACATCCTTGGTAAGGATGGGGTCATGAGTTCAACTCTCATCAACGGCTCTTTTTTTTTTGAAATGAACATAAGGATTATAAAAACTAAAACATAAAATTTATAAAAAATGGCAAAAGAAAAATTTGAACGTACTAAACCCCACGTGAACGTGGGTACTATCGGTCACATCGACCACGGTAAAACTACTCTTACCGCCGCCATCACCACCGTGTTGGCTGAGAAAGGTCTCTCCGAACTCAGATCCTTCGATTCCATCGATAACGCTCCTGAGGAAAAAGAGCGTGGTATTACCATTAACACCGCTCACATTGAGTATCAGACCGCTAACCGTCACTACGCACACGTTGACTGTCCCGGCCACGCTGACTATGTGAAGAACATGGTTACGGGTGCTGCCCAGATGGATGGCGCTATCCTCGTTGTGGCTGCCACCGATGGTCCGATGCCGCAAACCCGTGAGCACATCCTGCTGGCAAAGCAGGTCGGCGTTCCGAGAATGGTGGTCTTCATGAACAAGGTTGACCTTGTTGACGACCCCGAACTTCTCGACCTCGTTGAGATGGAAATCCGCGACCTCCTTAGCTTCTACGGTTTCGACGGCGACAACAGCCCCGTCATCCGCGGTTCTGCCCTCGGCGGCCTGAACCTCGAGCCGAAGTGGGTTGAGAAGATTGTTGAACTGATGGATGCCGTTGACACTTGGATTCCGCTGCCTCCGCGCGATGTCGATAAAGACTTCCTCATGCCTGTTGAGGACGTGTTCTCCATCACCGGCCGTGGTACCGTTGCTACCGGTCGTATCGAGACGGGTGTCATCCACACCTCCGATCCTGTTGACATCATCGGTATGGGCGCTGAGAAACTGAAATCAGTCGTCACGGGTGTCGAGATGTTCCGTAAGATCCTCGACGAAGGTGAAGCTGGTGATAACGTGGGTCTGTTGCTCCGTGGTATCGACAAGGACGAAATCCGTCGCGGTATGGTTATCGCGAAACCGGGTTCCATCCACCCGCACAAGAAATTCAAAGCTTCCGTGTATGTGCTGAAGAAAGAAGAAGGTGGTCGTCACACACCGTTTGGCAACAACTACCGTCCGCAATTCTACTTCCGCACCACTGACGTTACCGGTGCCATCACCCTGCCCGCAGGCGTTGAAATGTGCATGCCTGGTGATAACGTGGAAATCACGGTCGAATTGCTCTCTGAAATCGCTCTGAACATGAACCTCCGTTTCGCTATCCGTGAGGGTGGTCGTACGGTCGGCGCTGGTCAGGTCACCGAGATCTTAGACTAATTTAACACCAAAATAATGAAATCGGGGTGCTCATAGTACCCCGATTTTACAGGGGAATAGTTTAAGGGCAGAATAGTGGTCTCCAAAACCATTGATGGGAGTTCGAATCTCTCTTCCCCTGCTGAGAAACTCAGGAATTTCCGTTCCTGAGTTTTGTTTTATAGACAGTTGCTATGATTCTGATGTACCATAATGTGGATGAGAAGCCCGGCTTCAACACCGTCTCCGCCGAGAACTTCGAGCGGCAGCTCCGATTTGTGAAACAGCACTGGCAATTCACCGATATGGACACCTACGTGCGGGAATGCCACAAAAACCCACTCTTAGCCACCCTCACCTTTGACGACGCCTACTACTGCCTCTATACCTACGTCAGGGGTATTCTCGATGAACTGAAAATACCGGTCTCTGTTTTTGTTCCGGTTTATCATGTGGGAAGTAACAATTGCTGGGATGAGGAAGAACCCGGATACCAAAAGATTGATACGCTCTCCTGGTGGGGCATCGAGGAACTTTCCAAAAATCCGCTTTTCACTTTCGGTTCTCACGGTATGACCCACGTCTCTTTGCGATACTTCACAAAGGAAGATACTATCAAGGATTTGCGGGAATCCAAGGAGACTCTGGAAGAACATCTACAAAAGAGTGTGGATTACTACGCTTATCCTTACGGCCAGAGCAGGGGATTTCGGCCACGCGACACCCGAACTGCTGCAGGAAATCGGTTTCAAGGCCGCTTTTACCACCTTGTGGAAACGGGACAACCTGCATGAAAACCCCTATCGTCTTCGCCGCATAGAGGTGCGACCGACCGATACATTGGAAGATTTCCAACGCTATCTGACGCAAAAACCCGATTTCAGACTCGTCAAACAAGAAATAAAGAATGTCTTGCGTTAAACCGCATAACCCAAAAAAATGTACCTTTGCGGGCTAAAAAATAAATGAGAAGATGAATCCAATCCAGATGGTCGATTTGAAAAGCCAATATCTCCGCATCAAGCCGGAAATGGATGCGGCCACATCCAGCATGTATTGGATTCTACCGCGTTCATTCAGGGGGCACCCGTTGCCGATTTCGAACAGCATCTTTCGCAATATACTGGTTCCAAGTATGTTATTAGCTGTGGGAACGGCACCGATGCGCTGACGATAGCCCTCATGGCGTTAGGTGTCGGTCCGGGCGACGAAGTGGTTACCGTACCTTTTACCTTTATCGCAACGGTAGAAGCTATCGCGCTGACCGGTGCAACGCCCGTGTTTGCAGACATCTGCGAAGAGAGTTTCGTGATGGATGTTAACAAATTGGAAGCGGTCATCACCCCGAAAACGAAGGCCATCATTCCCGTACATCTCTACGGGCAGTGCGCCGACATGGAATCTGTCCTGAAGATTGCTAAGAGGCACAATATCAGCGTGATAGAGGATGCTTGTCAGGCAATCGGCACCGAATACACCTTCTCGGATGGCACCGTAAAACAGGCTGGCACGATGGGCGATATCGGCTGTCTGTCGTTTTTTCCGTCGAAAAACCTCGGCTGCTACGGTGATGGAGGGGCGCTGATGACCCAAAATGACGAATTGGCCGAACGGTTACGGGCCATCTGCCGCCACGGGTCCAAACAACGCTACCACCATGATATGATTGGGCTGAACTCGCGGTTGGACACCCTGCAAGCGGCCATCCTGAACGTGAAGCTGAACCATTTGGATGAGTATATTGCTGCCCGTCAGAAGACCGCTACATTCTATCATCAAGCTCTATGCGATGTGGATTGGATAGAACTGCCGTCATCTGCCCCCCATTCCTCCCACACCTATCACCAGTTCACGGTCAAGGTGAAAAACGGAAAAAGGGATGCGCTGAAGCAGTTTTTGTCCGACCACGAAATCCCTTCCATGGTCTATTACCCCGTGCCGGCACATCTGCAACCGGCCTATCGCCATCTGAGCAACAAAGAGGGTGATTTTCCCATTTCCGAGCGCAGCTGTCGCGAGGTACTTTCGCTGCCGATGCACACGGAACTGTCGGAAGAGCAACTGCAATACATCTGTCAAACCATCAAGAATTTCCCGCTATGAGAGACTTTTTCGCACACGAGACCGCCGTTTTGGACGAAGGATGCCAAATAGGTGCCGATACCCGCATCTGGCATTTCTGTCATGTGATGTCCGGTGCGACTATCGGGCGGAACTGCGTTCTCGGGCAGAATGTGATGGTGGCTAACAAGGTGACTATTGGCGACAATGTGAAGATTCAGAACAATGTATCTGTGTACGAGGGAGTTGTCTGCGAAGATGGGGTGTTTTTGGGACCGTCGATGGTGTTTACGAATGTGATTAACCCGAGGGCTTTCATCGAGCGCAAGCACGAATATCGGCAGACGTTGGTGCGGAAAGGGGCATCTATCGGGGCGAATGCGACCATCGTTTGCGGACACACCATCGGGCGATATGCGCTCGTGGGTGCTGGTGCGGTGGTTACCCACGATGTGCCTGATTATGCATTAGTTACGGGGAATCCCGCCCGTCAGACTGGCTGGGTTAGCGAATACGGCTGCCCGTTGGCTTTCGATGAAAAGGGATTTGCCGTATGTCCGGAAAGTTGGCAACGGTATCAATTGGCAGACAATCAAGTACGAAAAATGGAGTGATATGGGCAGGAAGTTATTACGTATCATACTGATTGTGATAGCCTTGCTGGCAATACGGCCAGCGGCACACGCCACGCACCAGCGCGCTGGCGAAATCAGTTACGTGTATATTTCCGGCCTCACTTACGAGTTCACCATCGTTACCTACACCTACACGCCCAGCCCTGCAGATCGGCCTGAAATTGAGGTTTATTGGGGTGATGGCACCTCAACGATTATTCCCCGTCACAGTAAGACAAACCTCGACAATAACATCAGCCGAAATGTGTATATTGTACAGCATATCTTTTCTGCGGCGGGCACATTCCATGTCACCTTTGAAGACCCGAACCGGAACGCCGGTATCGTCAATATCCCAAGTTCGGTGGAGATTCCGTTTTTCATCGAAACCATCCTGATTATCAATCCGTTTATTGGTGGAAATTCCTCTCCACAGCTGCTCAATCCGCCGTTGGACAACGCCTGCACCCACGTGCCGTTCTACCACAATCCGGGCGCTTACGACCCCGACGGTGACAGTCTGTCCTACAGCCTTATCCCATGTCGTGGTTACGAAGGCGAAGAGATTCCGGGCTATACAATGCCTGCCGCCTCCAACTATATCGCCATTGATCCCTTGACGGGCGATTTGACGTGGGATTCCCCGCTGATGGCTGGAGAATACAATATCGCCATCTTGATTGAGGAGTGGCGCAACGGGGTGTTGATTGGCAGCATGGTCCGCGATATGCAGATTACGGTCGCGCCCTGTAACAATGAGCCTCCCGTGGTGGAAGTGAACGATACTTGTGTGATTGCCGGAAGCCGCATAGACCAGCTGGTTTGGGTGTATGACAGTACCTCCACGAAAGTCACCCTGACCGCGACAGGTGAGCCGTTCCTTGTCAATGTATCGCCGGCGCAATTCTCGCCAATCACTGCCGATGTACCTTACGGCACCCATTTTATCTGGCAAACGAGTTGCAGTCACATCAAACAGAATCCTTACGAAGTCATCTTCAAGGCGAAAGACAACGGTCCTCAGGTGGAGCTGGTTTCGTTCAAAACCTATCGCATTCGCATAATCGGTCCGGCTCCGAAAAACTTAAATGCCGTTCCGCAAGGCAATGTAATTCACTTGGATTGGCAGCCCGACTCTTGCTCCAACGCAGTCGGATATGACATCTATCGACGGAATGGGGAAGACGATTTCGAGCCCGATTCCTGTCAGACAGGACTTCCTGAGGAGGCGGGATATACCAAAATCGGAAGCACCTACGGTTGGTCCGACACCACCTTCACTGATGACGGATCCGCAAAACCGCTCTATCACGGCAACGAGTATTGTTACCGCGTAGTTGCCTTGTTTTCAGATGGTTCCGAGAGTATCGTCTCCGAGAAAACCTGCGCCCACATCGCCAACGATGCGCCCGTTATCATCAATGCCGATGTGGTGACGACCGATTCGGAGCATGGTAATATTCTCGTTCGCTGGCTCTTCCCGCCGGAGATTGATTCCACCGCCTTCCCGCCGCCCTATCAGTTTAACTTGTACCGGAAATCCGCATCTGCGTCCGAAAATCTGATTTTCCAGACTTCCGCACCGGAAAATCCGACCGACACGCTTTCGTATCTGGATCACGATTTGAACACGTCGGATTCTGCATACACTTACCGAGTGGTGATTCTCAATTCTGACACCATCATTGAGAAATCCGATCCTGCCACGTCTATTTTCCTGTCCCTGACATCCTTAGACAAGCGGTTGAATCTCCAGTGGACGAACATCCAGCCTTGGAACAACATCCTTTTCACCGTCTATCGTTACAACGAACATACAATGGATTGGGATTCCATCGCCACTGTTCCGGAGACGCATTATACCGACCAAAATCTCGAAAACGGGAAGGAGTACTGCTACTATGTCAAGGCGGAAGGTTATTACTGGCTGCCCGACACCATCGGTCCGCTGTGGAATCGTTCGCAGCAGGAGTGCGGATTCCCATACGATAACGAGCCGCCCGAGATGCCGGAAATCACCATCACCACGGACTGCCAAAACGTGGAGTTTGCTTGGCTGTTCAGTTCCGATTCTGCTGCCACCGATGCCGTGCACTACTATATCTACTACAAGCCGACATTGGAAGGGGCCTTCACCTGCATCGACTCCTTTGATAATACGGAGATCTGTTATCCCGCACCGTGTACTTACAATATCAGCGTCACGGGCTCTCAGGTGCTGGTGGGTTGTTACGCCATGCGTGTGGCCGACAGCAACCGAAATATCACCCCGCTGACCGATTCCGTCTGTATTGACGTGTTCGACTGTTTGGAATATGAGCTCCCGAACGTGTTCACCCCAAACGGTGACGGCATCAACGACCTTTTCACCCCGTTCATGCCCTATTCGGGGGTTACGAAGATCGAGATGGAAATCTTCGACCGATGGGGCAAGCGCACGTTCCACACCACCGACCCCGACATCCTGTGGGACGGCACCAACGAGAGCACGCACCTCCCCTCCTCCGACGGCGTTTACTACTATGGCTGCAAGCTGTACGTCAACACGTTAGCGGGCGAAGTCTATTATTTGCTGAATGGTTCGGTCACGCTGATACGGTAATGCGGAGTTCCAGCCAGGAAGTCAAATTATATTTGTTATTTATGTACTTTTGCACATTTGAAAATGCTTCGTAAAGTCATTGTACGACAAAACTTCTTTTGGAAACATGGCGAAAAAGAATTTTTGGGAAAAGTCCACGGTAGAAGGGAATGTACTGCTGCGCAACAAGCCGGATCATGGAGGTGCGATCGGGTATGTGGTTGCACTGTTTCCAGTTTTGTTTCTGTTACTGCTGTTTTATGCATTTATCCAGGAAGAATGGACGTGGGAAGGTGGTATTGATGCCCTTTTGGATCTGTTAACTATGGCGGTGGCTGCTTTGCCCTTATTATTATACATTCTTATCCTCTCCAAAATTTATTGGGAATTGCTTGGAGGAGAAACTGTATATTATTCGGATTCAAGTATTTACATCCAACAGAAGAAAATTGTGAGAAAAGAGGTGGTGATTCCTTGGGATTGTGTTTTGAAGGTCGAGGCTTACGATGAGCCGCTGCTCTTGCTTCTCGTACCCACCGAAGACCCGACGGTTTGTCTCACATACAAGACACCCGCTGGGAAGACGAAAAAAATCCGTTTCGGCTGTCACCTGAACCCTAAACAGCAGCAGTTTGTGGTGGAGCGTATCAACGAGCTGCTGGCGGAAAAGTTCGGGAAATAATAATAGGCGAAAGTTCTATTCCAATTCCGACAAACGATATGGGATGTTGTCGGGATCTTGGTAGTTGTTCCAAACAGCAAGAATAGTCACCTTGTCGGACTGTGGTGAATAAAAAACGGTAACTTGTCGAATGATAATTTTTCGAACTTCACAACCTTTGTAAGTCGCACCTTCATGTTGCACTCCGATATGGGGGAAGGACGCTAACCACTCTACATCGTCCATGATTCTTTTATAAGTTTTTCGAGCAGCGCTAAATCCAAACCTGCCAAGCACATAGTCAATTTCGGCGTCAAGTTCACTTTGTGCGCCTTGCAACCACTCTATTTTAAAAACCATACTTCGAACGGATTGAATCAGAAACTTCCTGATGAGAGACCACAGGCTCTTCACCAGCTTCAGCCCTACGGATGCGGTCAAGCAGAATGGTCTGCATTTCTTCAGCAGTGTGTGCGTTCGGGGATTGACGTGGAGCGGCGAGCTCCGAAATCAGCAGGTTTACCTGATTCTGGAGCCATTGGCCAATGCTTTCGCGAGTGGTGAGGTCGGGATTGATACGCCTCAAGGTGGCATCATCTACATTTATAGTTACTGTACACATAGTTTCTATATTCCATTTCGAGTCGCAAAAATACTATTTTTCCGTTATGCTACGATGCGTTAACGTAATTTAACTTTATAGCCTGTTTCAAAGCTTAGATTTTAGGTGTTTTTTTTGAAACTTGAAACAAAAAAAAGGTTATCTTTGCCATCCGAAAGGAACTTCTATGTCAACGAACCCCAAATCAGACACTAACGAATTCGACGGTCGCACCAAACTGCTGCGCAGCCGTCCGGAGCCGGATAACATTCTGGTGTTCGGGATAGCAACACCGATCGGGCTGTTTTTTGCTTCATGGCGTTTTATTTAGTGATTTCCGAGATGATTGAAATCGGATGGCAGGGGTTAGATGGTTTTGGGTCATTTTTATATCTTCTCATTCAAGCATTCATTATTTGTGGAGTCCCCGTTGCTTACACGCTCATGGTATTAGACTTGCTGATTTGGCAGATCAAGGGAAGGGAACTCGTCACCTATTCGGACAAAGATTTGCTCATCCAGCATAAGAGTCTGTTCAGTAAGGAGTGGCGAATTCCGTGGGACTGCATCTTGAATGTGGAACCCTTTTCTTATCCGTGGTACAAATTGAAAGGGCGAGATGGAGACGAAACACTCTGTTTGACCTATAAAAACGAGAAAGGCAAGACCAAAAAGGTGCGGTTTGGTCTGTTGCTCAACAAAGACCAGCAGGAGATTGTCATAGAGCGCATTAATGAGTTGCTGGTGGAGAGTTTTAAAAATAAAAACTAAAACAAATCCTTGATTCTACGTTCGACATCAGGGCTCAACTTCACGCCGTTGGCTATAAGAGCCATACTGAGTTCGTCAAGTTTACCATCCAGTCGATGTACCTTGCCGTCTTTAATAAGTTGACCAAATTCAGCCTCACTCACCTCAATCACATTATTGCAGTTGATGTATGTCATGTCATGTTGGAACTTGTTCACTTCGTTGCGGGTGAATACTGGGAATGTGTTCAAGTCAAGTCCTCTCAGTTTTGCCAACCGAAATGCCGTATCGGTTTGGGAGGAACAGGTAGAGAACAGCAATATCTTGTTGTGGCGCTTGATACAAATATGAATATGCTCTTGGACACCTATCGGACAGTCCACCGTAAGTACTTTTCACCTTCTCCGACTACTGCCCCCAAGAGGCTTCCCGGGAGTTCCATGATGTCAGATACGGTTATATTGATGATACAGTTCCTGTGTCAATGCTAACATTTCCTTGCTTTCGCAGAAAAAGTCGCTCGAAGGTCCCTGCTCGAAGAAGTGGTCCAAATCGATGCGATAGGAGTTCTTCTGTTCGCGATCGTTTAACAGGTCGCGATAAAAAGTCCACTCCGGGAATTGGTGCGAAAGATTGGAGAGCTCCAGGGCGTCCATACTTCCAAACGCCTCCCACACCTTGTCAAGAGCCTCCTGATCAGAGTCGGAGAACACTTGAAGGTCGGCATCGGTAAGTGCCATGAACTGGTGGTTACCCTTGTTGGCGATATAACGATCTTTGTAACCTTTGGGATCACGCATCTTGGTCTTGGCGTTTTCCAACACACATTTGGCATCGCTCGGCACGATACCATCGTGCATGGCATAGTAGGCATCTCCGGTTATGGTACGACCGGTTTGGCGCAGATGATAACGGTCGGCCAGCCAAAGGAGCTTGTAAGCCTTCATGTTGTCCATCACCTTGCCGTCCTCCTTGCCTGCCAAGTAAGTCAAGGCTTGTATGATCTTCTTCGTATCTTTCGTCATATAGTATATGACTAAGAATAACCTGCAAAAGTACTATTTTTTTGTTATGCTACGATGCGTTAACGTAATTTAACACTGCCGGTCTCAAATCTCAGATTTCAAGAGATTTCCTTCTTGAAACTCGAAACCGAAAAAAAACTATCTTTGCCACCCAAAAAGGATTATTATGCCCACAAATCCCGAATCTGACAAAAACGAGCTCAACGGCCGCACCATCAACCTTTTCACACTGAAAAACGCCCACGGCCTCCGGGCGACCATCACTAACCTCGGCGGGCGCGTCGTGTCATTGTTCGTGCCCGACAAAAACGGCATCCTGCGCGATGTCGTGCTCGGGTTCGAAAACGTGGAAGATTACCTTCCCGAAAACCACCGTTCCGACTTCGGGGCGGCGATTGGACGGTACGCCAACCGACTGAATAACGGGCAGATAACCATCGACGGGAAAACGTACCAGCTGCCGCAAAACGATGGCAAGAACTGTCTGCACGGCGGTCCGGACGGCTGGCAGTACCGCATCTTCAATGTTGAGGAAGTGGGCGACAACCGGCTCGTGTTGAGCTTGGTCAGCGAGGACGGCGACAACGGGTTCCCGGGCAATGTGTGCGCCCGTGTCACCTACATGCTGACGGACGACAATGCTCTGGATATTCAGTATGAGGCGGTTACGGACGAGCCGACGGTCATCAACATGACCAACCACAGCTACTTCAACCTCAACGGCGACGCTTCCACCGACATCCTCAACCACCTGCTGACCATCGATGCCGACCGCTACACCCCGATTGGCGAGACCTTCATCCCCACGGGCGAGTTGGCATCCGTGGAGGGCACCCCGATGGATTTCCGGCAGCCCAAACCGATCGGTCGCGATATAACTGCCGACTTCGAGCAGTTAAAGCGCGGAAGAGGTTACGACCACAACTGGGTGCTGAACACGAAGGGCGATGATTCCCGTCCTTGCGCTCGATTGGATAGTCTCGTAACGGGCATTGTATTAGAAGTTTACACCACCGAACCTGGGATGCAGGTCTATACCGGCAACTTTCTCGACGGCACATTTGTCGGAAAGGGTGGGGTGGTCTATCACCAGCGTGCCGCCGTCTGCCTCGAAACGCAAAAGTTCCCTGATTCGCCCAACCAGCACTGGCCGGAATCCAATGCTTTCCTCCGTCCGGGCGAGGTTTATCACACGAAGTTCAAATTCGTGTAAAAAAAACACCGCCAGTGAGATGGCGGTGTTGAATATTTGTGGGTTTTAAGTCTCAAGTCTCAAGTCTTATTTCTTGAACATCTTGCCCAGCAGACCGCCGAGGACTTTGCCTGCGGTGGAACCGGTGTTGGAGCTGCTGCTGGCACCGCCAAGCAGACCGCCCAGGATGTTGCCGATGTTGCTGGCACCGCCGGTGTTCTTACCGAGGATGGAGAGCAGGTTCGGGGCGATAGAGGCCAAGATGTTGGAAACTTGGTCGTTCGTGGTGCTGGTCTGACCGCTCAGGTTGGAGATCACGGAACCCAGATTGCCACCGAAAATCTTTTGCAGGATCTTCTTGCCATCCTCAATGTTGATGCCGATGCCTTGACCCGCGTGGCTGCTCAACGCCTGAAGCAGCGAAGCGGCACCTGTTGCCGTGCCGGCATTCTTCTGCATGGCACTCAAAAATTTCGGGATAGCGGCCTTAATCACGTTGATGATCTTGTTCTGGTCAATGTTGAACTTTTTTGCGATTTCACCGATCAGATTGTTGCCGGTGAGCTGAGAAATGATACTGTTTAAATCCATAATGTTAAATTTTTAAGGTCTTGATTATTTTCGAAGGCAAAAGTACATTTTATTCCGATACGTTGTACTTGGAAAAATTGGTTTCAAGTTTCAAGTTTCAGGTAGTGCTATACTTGAAACTTGAAACCTGAAACCTGAAACTAAAGGATTTATTCCTCCTCAATCTGACTGATAATCTCTTCGGCGTTGCGGATCACCGAATTGTGCATCTTCAGTCCGATGAAGGCACCGATTGCCAAGCCGATGAGCAATGCAATAATCATGATGACAGCTAATCTCGAATCTTTCAGCCGGATACAGAATTCTATGGAAAGCCATGTAAACCAAACGGCAATCAAAGCAATGCTATATTTCAGCCATTTTTTGTAGTTGTCGCGCAGCTGTTTCATCACTTTGGCAACGGTAAGCAGGTCGCCACTCATCGTTTTGGCATTCACATCTTTATGGTACTTCCAAGTGAAGAAATCACACACTAACATCATCAGAATGGTGGCGGCAATGAAGTACCAGCTGAACCCTAAACTATGAAGAGAAGTTAATGCAGTGAAAATCACGAAGATGGAAGCACCTACGCCTACCCATGCGTTGGCATTGATGTTGCGGGCCTTGTGCCGCATCGTGTCGCGCAGAAGCTTGTCGGAGATAATGGTCTCCTTGTCGAGTTTCTCTTTCAGCAGTGCGATTTGCGCACGCATGGTTTCCAATTCATTGTTGTTTATTTCGCTGTTTTCCATAATTAGCATTCTTGATTGTCTGACATTTTCATTAATTGCTGTTTAATTCTGACCAACTTCACGGAAACGTTTTTGGCGGAGATGCCGGCGATGGCGCCAATTTCCTCATAGCTAAGGTTTTCCAACCATAGCAGGACGAGGGCGCGGTCCATGATGCCCAGCTTGTTGATGCGTGCGTAAAGCTGGCGGATCTGTTTGGTGTCTTCGTCGGTGTCGGTGTAGAGGTCGGCGGCCATCTCCAAAGGTACACGCTCGCTGCGCCGCTTCTTCTTACGGTCGTCGGAGATGCAGGTGTTGAGGGCGATGCGCCAGATCCAGGTGTCCACCTTCGACTCGCCTCTGAAATTGTCGAAGCCTTTCCAGAGGTTGATGAGGACTTCCTGGAACAGGTCGTTGACCTCGTCGGCGTCCTTGGAGAACATGTAGCAGACCGTATAGACGGTGCTTTTGTGCTCCCGGACCATTCGTTCAAAATCTGTTTCTTTCTTTGTCATTGGTTTAGAATTACACTGGTTAGACGCAGGATGGGGTGAAAAACTACAAAACTTTCAATATTTCGGACATGCGCTGCAGGGCGCGGCGGAACAGGTCGTAGTATTTGGCGCTTGACATGTCAAGGAAGTCGTTCAGCAATGCACTTTCTTCTCCCTTGTTCACCTCCTCTTGTAATTGGTTCGCGTAAAAAAGCCGGTGTTCCGTAGTGAGCATCTGTCTCAGGTCGGAGGCTATCCATTCCGCCCCTGCCACCACCACGTCAAATTGGTTGGCATCCACATCAATTTCGGGTGGAAGTTCCGTTCGCGTCAGTGCGTACACCACATAGACATTCTGCAGAAAAAAAACCATATCTACCGCATCTCTTTTGGTCAAGTTATGACGATCGAACCATGTGTCGAGTTTGATCAGGAACTGACCGCTCAAGGAGGCTATACGGAAAGAAAACAGGTCGTCAACATGAACTGTATCAGCAGTTCTCATCACATCTTCAAAACAACGAACAGACATCACCGGTGACCCATCCGGAGGCCATGCCACCTGATCATGTTTGGCAATTACTCCAAAAGGAACAATATCCACTTCATATTCGTATGGATGTTTTCCTATATACTTAAAACGTTGTTTTTCAGGAGATTTCAAAAAATCATGTTGTAAGAGAAGGGCTGTCAAGTGGCTATATTGCTCCCAATTTTCCAAGGCCACAGACACATCCAAGTCCAGTGTACGACGTGTAGATCTACCTGCGCCAAGCAAATGCATGGCAATGTCACGTGCCGTTGCGCCCACTACATATAATTCCATTCCCATCGTTACGTAACATTTGGCCAACGCTTGCAACGTATCCACAAGCAGCACATTCTGCAAATCCGTTTTATGGATATGATATTCCATGGTTATATTTGTGGTTTTAAACGTTCGGCGGCCTCACGACAACGGTCATCCTCGGTTGCCAGCAGGTCGGCATAGACAACCAACAGCGGCATCTCATCGCCCGGCCAGAACTGTTTGTAAACAAAAATTTCTCCTTGTGGTGCGGGGATCATCCTTCCCGTCGTAATCAAAGCATTGGCATTGTCAGGCACATAGACTTCCCATTCTCCGGGCTGTATGTAAGCATCTAACAACGCGGCGGCAGGCTCCCCTCCCCAATGACAGTTAGAAGGCAGCAAGATATCCTGCCATTGTTCCCTGACTTGCGGGGTCAGAAAGGTGAAACGGTTGATTAACAACTTGTTCTTCACCCCATCGGCATATCCGTGTGCCCAACGTTCAATCAGATTTGCCCGTTTGCGCAAGAGGCGGCGGTCGCCGGATTCTACGATATATCCTTGCTCTGTCAATTTGCTGAGCACACTATGTACAGACCCCACCGAAACACCTGTCTCAGCAGCGATTTCCCGTATCGTCCTGTTCACATTCTCTTTCGATTGCAAGAGAAAAAAGGTGACTAATAACTCTGTCTTTTGCATAATATCTTTTGTCCTTGTTCATTTTCTATACAATGTTCAATTTTTTTGAACACGCTCCTGTTTTTGAACAAACACGCGGCAAAAATACTAAAAATAAATAAGATACGAGAAGATGAGTAAAAATTATTTTTCAACATTGTGCAACCCTTTGGGCTTTCTGCGTCATATTCATGAGAAATGATGGCATTTGTCCTCCCGCAGAACGCGCAGACTTCCGCAGAAAAAAACACATGCAGATACGTGCGATACGCGGAGATAAAGAACCACTCAATAAATTATGCTATAACATAATGCTATTAGCATAATCAGGGTAATTTCGTCCTTATGTAACGTACAACCAGATCTTTAAGCCGCTCTTCGGTCATCTCCGACAAGCCTGTCGTTGATATTTCCTCATGTTCTTTAGTCCCTTTGCGAACAACATATTTATATTCTTTCCCGTCAATGGTTGCCATCAGATGATAATTGCCTTTGTAGGCGGCCTCGATATGGGCTTCTTCAACCTTATGACCCGATGGAAGAGTTCCGTTATAGGACCGTCTTGTCGCACCCAACCCCCATGCGGCCAAATGCTCCGACAGACAGCTTTCTATACGACCAGTCCACTCGTCACGAACCTCATTCTTCACTGCCAAAGTTCTGAAAGAGGCAATGGCGGATGCCACTTTTCGGATAATGGATTGGGGCGCGCGGATTCCAGACTCATGAGCCAGGAAAAGGACATCTTCGCAACGGATATTCCAAAGTTTTCCTCCTACCATCAGACAGTGCTCTCGATTGGGCAGATAACCGCCCGTATCAAAAATGAAGGTCATGTCGTAAGCGGGTGAAAGAACCTTGACGATTCATAACAAAGGTGAAATTCTTGTTGTGGTCGTCAGTGTTGTTGGCAAGAATATTGAACACCATACGCCTGAACACTTCCTGGCAGTCCACTTCGGGAAGACGCAATTTCCGACAGACTGTCAGAAGTTTCTTGTAACTGTCCGCACCAGGGGCCATTGCCGCCAAGGTCTGCGTATGTAATTTCCCCGAATGTTCCCTGTCGAACCGTCGGGTGAGGAAATGTCGGGTGCCTTCCACCTCAAGCAAACGCGATTCCATCATATTGATGCCTGCGGCCCGGGCCATCTCATAATAGGTCAGCTCCAACTCGGCTGACGAGCGCAGGGTATCGCCAAACTTCAAAAGAAAATGGTCGAATTCGGAATCCAACTCCGTCTGGCCCGAACGAATCTCACCCGTTTCCCGATTAATGGCTATAATGGCCTTGGGCTGGCGTCCCCCAGCCGACGTTCCAACCGCTATCAACGAATGCAACGTGAGGGTTTCATCCGGCATGATACTCAGCTTTTCACGCTCTGTAGCAATCTTTTCCGCCAAATTGGCTAAAGCTCTGATGTCAATTTTTCCCGCCACCGGACCTCTGTCCACCTCCGGCACAAACTCCAGGGCACCCATGCCCCTTTTCCCGATGAAGGCAAGCTTTTCCAATGCCGTCACATTTCTGTCCGAGAGACCGTTTTCTTTGCGCCATTGTTCAAAAAGTTGGTTTCCCCACGCATCTGGCAAGGAATCGGCGATGAAAGACGGCAACCGCTGATAGATTCGTTCCGTTTCCCCAAAAATGGCACGGCTGCTCAAGGGGTTACGGATAGAGGCCGTCAACGGTGCAATATCCAGATTCCCGCGAAGAAATTCCGGATTGTATGTGAAATAGGAGATCTGACGGCTTTCGTGCCATGCCAGCCTGCCAATTTCCTTACCCCAAAGGAAGACTTTAAGAACCTCTTTCATGACTTCTTGTGTCGCACACGCTGTGCTTTTTTGTTTTTGTCGTTATACAAATATGGGGACTCCGGTTGTTCCGGCATCAGCTCCTTCAAGTCGTTGATGCATCCTACCGCTTTCAGAAGTAAAAGAAACGTTCCCAACGAGACGTTCGTCGCCGTCCCGTTCTCAAAGCGATGAATTGTCAGCACTGACAATCCCGTCGTTTCCGCGACCTCCTTCTGGGTCAGGTCAGTCCTTAAACGATAATCCTTGAACCGTACACCCAACATGCGAACCAGTTCAGGTGTTGAATATTCAGTATAATCGTCCGCCATATAACATTAAAGATATGTTAGTTTAATACTATTTTTATATGTTAAAATTACATATATGAAAAGTTCACGCGGCAAAAATACTAAAAATAAATGAGATACGAGAATATGAGTAAAAAAAATTTTTCAACATTGTGCAATCATTAGGGCTTTCTGCGTCATATATAATGAGAAAAAGAATATTTTGTATTTTCGCACCTCCAAAACAGTCCGTTATGAATCACCACCGACATACACATTTGGTCATATTTTTCGTCGCAGTATTGCTTCTGTTGGCGGCGCGGCCTGTGCGGGGACAGCAGCAGTTCACGGTGATCGTGGACACTGTTCACATCAACGCAGCGGACTATTTCAGTCCCATCTCCACTGTATCCCTTGGATGGTTCGCTAAATATCAGGGCTGGTACTTCTGCCTTTTTGAGGAAACGGACATTTTCGAATCTTGGAAAGGGAATCGAATACTGTTGGCGATTTCTGAGGACGGACATGAAGTCAGAAGAGTGGATTTTCCCTCCAAAGAATTCAGCGTTTACGGTGACTTTTTCGTCCGGGACGGGAAATTGATTCTTAAACCCTATCATACAGAGATCGCCGGAAGAGGGTTTATCTTTGATGATAAGAACTGGTCGTGGAAACCAGCGAACTCCATTTCCGACATTATCTACGATGATGATCTATACACTGTTGCTTTTAAGGACTACGGAGAATGGGGTGACTACACTTGGTTCATCAAAAAGAAGAACAAAGTCCAGTACATCCGACCGGAATGTTTCTCCAGAATAATAAGAATTGACAGTGTCTATTATTTTGTGCATCGTAACCGAATCGACTCTGTTCTCGTATCTGACACGATGGGCTATCGGAGCAACGGCTTGTGGCATTATGATAATTCAACCATGTGGCTGTTTGAGCGCGACATGTTCCGGAACAACTCGAAAATGCTCTCAACCCTATCTACGGTTAAGCCACACCCGCCGATTTTTATATCCAAAGGGAAAAAGGATTCAGACATCGTAAGTTTATATTTTGATATCATCCACTACGATACCATTATCAATCACGCATTTAGTGTTGGAAAGCAGTTGTTCCCCATTGTCACAATACCTCAAAAGACCATTATTGCAAAGGTAAGAGAAGGCCAGTTGCAGGAGGTGGTTGACTTTGGCCGCAAATACAACTTCATTCAAAAGCACGACTGCTACCGGGGTGTAAATGTTACCAATAACCAAAGCCTTCTCGGTTTTAAGGAAAGCTACCACACCTCCGGCTTAATAGATGTTGAAGATTCGGTTATCAGAATCCTAAACATCACTCACAATCAGGATACGCTGCATGCTTTAGGCACAGACAACGTCGGGAAACTGTTAGAATACCTCTTAAACAATTTCAACAACTTGTCTATAAACAATTTAGATAGTATTGAACAGAAATTGGCCGGAACTGGCAACCACAAATTCGAAACTTTTGACAACAGTTATTTTCCTGATGAGTATAAAAATGCTAAAGAATATGTTGGAACGAAATACTACAAAGTGGTTGACGACACTCAGACACTCATCACCTCATATTGCATTCATCTGCCGGATTCGATGGTAAAAGGTGTTTTTTTGACGTGGGTTAAAACTAATTTTTTCGATTCAGACTCCCGTTGGAGTGCTGATGCCGAGGGTGAAGAGGCAAAATGTGCAGAGCTTTCCGACATTATCACCCATCTCACCGGCAAAAAGCCCAAACAGGTGGAAAAGCATCTGGAATGGGACTACAAAGGGTTTACAATCAGACTGTACCGTTATGCCCGAGTGGCAATCTATTGAGTTTGTTTTCCCGCTGAACTCGCAGACTTCCGCAGAAAATATTACGTGCAGATACGCGCGATACGCGGAGATAAAAAAATCGTACTTTCGCACCTGTAAAATTGACCGTTATGAATCAGCACCGACATACACATTTGGTCATGTTTTTCGCTGCCGTGCTGCTACTGCTGGTGGTGTGGCCTGCGCGAGGACAGCAGCAGTTTAAGGTGATAGTGGACACGGTGTTGGTTAACGATTTGACACCGTATAACAAACTGTCCGAAGCCTCTTTGATAAATATTAAAAAGTACCGAGACTACTATTTTTGCGAATTGCATGAATCATTTAAGTTCGAATACAATTCCTGTAAGACTCTACAGGCGATTTCCGTAAAGGATGGCACTTCTAAAATAGTTGAAGAACCAGAGGAAATAAACGAGCTTTGGAATGATAACTTGTTCATTTGGAAAGATACACTATATCTCGAGGCTTCAGACTACAATTATAACAAAAAAGGCTATTATTTCGATTATGACAAGTGGCAATGGCATTCTGTATCGCCTATTCCGAACTATTTTTATGAAGATGAGAACTATTATGTGTTTCAGCGACGTGGAAACCAATTGCTTTTTGTCGAAAAAAATACCACATGGTATCCGGAGACAAAAAACGGTTGGTTACAGATGGAGCCGGTCAATCGCCCCTATATGAACCACTATGGAGGAAGTCGGATTATCAAGACGAAAGACCATTATCTCTTCATCCGCAGAGCAAGAATTGATAGTCTGCCCATCAGTCGTCCGGGTGAACCCGGCTATACAAACACTTTAGGAAAAGTTTTTGAGGAATTCAGGTTCGGTCCAACTGACAAGTGGGCATTTGAGGGAGACCAGAGTGGTTGGATTTATCTTTGTTGCGGTGGTTGTTGTGGATTGGGAGGCGGAAGGTATAGGGAACCCGCATTGGACACAGTATTTCACAATGCCTTCTATGTCAATGACCAATTGTATTTTATTATCAGTGTTTCGGACAGAACTTTCATAGCTCAAAGGGAAAATGGAACATTTCGGGAAGTTCAACCTCTGTTTCAAAACATTAAAACATCAGAGCTATATGACAACGATTTAAATCGCGCTCCTAACAGCTGCCATCTGCATTTCTCAAAAAGCACCCGTGATTATGGGACTATTGATGTGGAAGACACGACCGTCTTTATTCGATGCTTCCTCAAGCATCAAGAGGAAGACTCGCTGCCCATCGTCCCTGATAATGCTACAGCGCCAATTCTTGATTTCCTTCTAAACAATTTGCCCAATATCCCTTTGTCCAAATTGGACAGCTGCGAGCAGCAACTGTCGGAAGTCGGGTTAGGCCGTTTTATACCTCTGAATAACGGATATTTTCCTCTTGCCTATCAGAACGAAAAAAAGTATGCCAAGTATCCCTATTACAGAATTTTAGACAATGGATTAGTATGCCGGAGGGCGTATTGCGTACACAGACAGGATTCTGTCGTAAAAGCGGTCTTCATAGAATGGAGACGTTCCTATTATGGATCTCACGGATGGGACAAAAAGGATTGGAATGAGGTGATATCAGCCAAAAACGAGAAGGTTTCCGCCATTCTCACCCAACTTACCGGCACGAAACCTCAGCAGGATTACCAAAATTGCAGGAAATGGACTTATAACGGACTGACAATCAAGTTATACGATTACGGGTGTATGGTTCTTTACTGAGTTTTGTCTCCCGCAGAACTCGCAGACTGCCTTAGAAAAGAGATCTGCGCTAATCTGCGTAGTCTGCGGGAAAACTGTTCACAGATCACAGATCACTGTTCTAAAAAATCGTACCTTTGCCCCCTGAAAATCCGAGACGCGGCATGCCTCGTCTCTACAAGGGTAAAACTCCGACTATGCAGAAAACCGAACGCCACTTTTTCGCCCCCGGGCGCGTGAACCTCATTGGCGACCACACCGACTACAACGGCGGACTTGTCTTCCCCGCCGCGCTCAATATGGGTACGTATCTCACTGTGAAACAACACGATGATGCGGACTCCTGCCGTTTTATCTCCGAAAACGATCCGGCGGAGTTCCTGATTCGCAAGGAGGAACTGTCGCAGAAGCGGAACAGCTGGGTGGATTACCCGCTCGGCGTGATCAAGGAGTTCACCGACAGGGGATTTCCCGTGAGCGGTCTCCAGTTCCACTACCGCGGCGACCTGCCCATCGGGGCCGCGCTCTCCTCCTCCGCCTCCATCGAGATGGTGACCGCCGTGGCTCTCAACGCGTTGAACGGCAGTCCGTTCACGATGTTAGAGCTCGTGCAGATGGCCCAGCACGCGGAAAACGACTTCGTGGGGATGAACTGCGGCATCATGGACCAGTTCGCCTCCGGATTCGGGAAGAAGAACTGCGCCATCGCGCTGGATTGCAATACGTTGGAGTACGAACATGTGCCGTTGGAGATGCAGGGACTGAAGTTTGTTATCGCCAACACCAACAAGAAACGCGGTTTGGTGGATTCCGCCTACAACCAACGGCGCAGCGAATGTCAGCAAGCGTTGGAGATTTTACAACAGCATACGTCCGTGGAGAATCTCTGTCAATTGACTGTATCACAGTTCGATGAGTTGTCGGAATACCTTACCGGTGATGTGCTCAAACGGGCACGACATGCGGTGTGCGAAAACGGACATGTGCGGGAGGCCATCACCGCCCTCAAACGCGGCGACATGTCTAGTTTCGGACAGCTGATGAACGCCTCGCACGCCTCCCTGCGCGATGACTACGAGGTTACCTGTCCCGAACTGGACTTCCTGGCCGAACAGGCGCAGCAGTTCCCCGGTGTACTCGGCAACCGTATGACCGGCGCAGGCTTCGGTGGATGTACGGTTACGTTGATTGCTGAAAATCAAGTGGATGTGTTTGTTGAGAATGTTGGAGGAGCCTACGAGCAGCAGTTTAATATCTGTGCCGATTTTTATGTGGCTGAGATTGGAGAAGGAACGAGGGAAATGAAGAATGCAGAATTTAGAATGTAGAATAAAAATGATGAATATGAAAAATTGTAAACAGTTGTTGTACAGTGTTATTTTTGTGCTGGGCTTTACCTTGACGGCCGCCGCCCAAGGCGGGCATGTCCTCACTGCCAAAATCACACCCTGCACAAGCAGCGAACCCGGAAAAACCGTTATACCCGAGCAGGATGCCAGCCAGTTTGTGAACATCACCGATGTGGTGCCGGATGTGATTCTGGAAATCCGTTATTATGGCACCTACAACTTTGTAGGTCAGCGCATTGACGGTTACCTACAGCCTACCGCGTTGCTGACAAAACGCGCCGCCGACAGTTTGAAGGCGGTGAGCGACGACGTGATGCGCATGGGTTACCGGCTGAAGATTTACGACGCATACCGTCCGCAGATGGCCGTGGACCATTTCGTGCGCTGGGCTGCCGATGTGCCTGACACGCTGATGCGGCGGTACTTCTACCCCGAAGTGGATAAGAGCCGGCTGTTCGAACTGGAGTACATCATGGCGAGAAGCGGCCACACCCGCGGTTCCACCGTCGATCTCACCCTCTTCGACATGACCACCGAGAAGGAGCTCGACATGGGCGGCACCTTCGACTGGTTCGGTGAGGAGAGCCATCCCGACTTCGGTGGCAATCCCGAGACGGGCGTCTATAACGGAAAACCGTCGCCTGCCGGCCGCACCATCACCGCCGAACAGTTTCGCAACCGCATGATCCTTCGGGAGGCGATGTTGCGCCACGGTTTCAAGCCCCTCGACAGCGAATGGTGGCATTTCACGTTGAAGGATGAACCGTATCCGGAGACGTATTTCGTGTTTCCGGTGCAGGAATTGAAATAATTCCATCGCAAAATCGCAAAAAAAATTATCAAGCAATGTTTTGATATTAAAAAAAATGTATTTTTGCCGAAAATAAAGACGAGGGGTGTTGATGCAACGCGGATTGTAGTTCCGCGCCTAATCAACATCCTTTTCTTCTTTTTCTAGGTGTTGTAAAATGCTGTGATTGTCTGATATTGAATGTATCACATAATCTTCCACACGGTCGTATTTTCTGACAATAATCCAAGACTCTATACCCCTGATTTTTGTCGAGAACAGGTAGGATGAATAGTCATCATTCGGTTGCCTACTCATCCTTCCAAGATATTCAGCCTTACGAATAACGCTTTTGATGTTCAACAACATCTCATTCTTCTCCGCATAAAGGATGTGTGGCTGGTTGGTCCATTCTTTTATACCGTTGTTTGTAATTCGGATAGGGAATTTGAACTTCTCATTAACAAAAGTATCATTAATCAGTTTTCTTGCCGCTGTTTTGATCTCCGATCTTCGATTTTTTACAGCTTGAGACAATGTTTTAGCGGGCTTTCTTCTATCATCTGATGAGTTGCTCTTTTTTGTCAAAAGTTCAATAGTAGCTTTCTTTGTCATTCGATTCAAATCAGTAGCATTATAAATACGGCGGAAACGGTATGAATTATTTTTTTGCATTGGCGTTTCCAAGCTGCAAACATACAAAATCCTTTCGAGAAAATCAAGGGCAAAAATAATTTAACTCATTAAAAATCAAATATATAAAAATTACATTATTCGATATTGAAATTGCAGCTTTCGATATAAAAGTTGCAAATTGTAAAAATTGCAGGAAGAAAAATGCGCGCG
This sequence comes from uncultured Bacteroidales bacterium, assembly GCA_905235135.1. Taxonomy (GTDB): domain Bacteria; phylum Bacteroidota; class Bacteroidia; order Bacteroidales; family WCHB1-69; genus F23-D06. The sequence goes on along the minus strand of CAJOKR010000023.1, from coordinate 20,842 downwards.
CGCGTTGAGTGGAGCGGGTGGATTTTTGGAAGAATTTGGCAGGGATGGGCGCAATGCATAAGGGCATCCGCTTCCCAGCGGATGAGACAATGGTAGATTGACAACGAAAAACAGTCGAAAAAAAACAGGCGACAACCTGAAACAGTCGCAAATATTAACCCACTAACTCAGCCTCCGGCTTTTTTTTGTTGCCGAAGGCATTTTCTTTTTTTAATGTGAAATAAATGTGTGTTTTTGCAGCGTCGTTTCAACCGAAGCAGAAACAGGGATTCGTATTTCTGAAGAAGCGGAAGTGGCGGCAGGACATATTAAAAGAGACGTTGTAACAGCGTTTATCTGCGGCGTATAAGAATCTCGCAAATTCTATAGATTGTACCGCGATAATGCAATGTTCCTCGTTCCATGGTTTGGTCACACTCATTTGTGTTCCAATATGCGTGGGCTTCGGCATTGCTTATCTTGTGCAATCAGGCAATGCGAGAGCCTTTATACGCGGGATAAGCAAAGTAGCAGATTCCCGCGCTTCTTTTTATGTTCTTTTTTAAATCAAATAATATTCCAGCATATCGGGAATTATGCTGGCCAAGAAAAATACTATGTGGATGGGCAATAGATTAACTTTTACGGCATCTAAAAAGAAACAATACAAATGGCCTTTTTCTAAAGTCAAAGTCAATCGATTTAACAGATTGTGCAATTATGAAGTATCAGAGGAAGAATTACACACTATACTCGAAGATACTCACGAATACTATTTAGACGAAATCGGCCTATCTGTAAATGAAAGCGAACTTCCCTTCTGTGAATCAAACGCGGTGTATAAGTTGGCACAGCTGGACTGGCGGACAAAGACAGGCGGCGAATCAATCCTTGTTTGGATGTATAAACATGAAGATGGAACATTTAAACATCTTGAATTCGGAACACGTTATGGCTTTGATAAAATAATTGCATGTAAAAGACGGGATGCATTAATTAAGAACTCGAAATAACAATCAAATAAATACTGTAATACTATGAAACGTCTTTTTTTATTTGTTATTGCTACAATGGCAATGTGGCAGACTGCAACTGCCAAGTTTTCATCTGTGTCACCGAGCGGACACACTTTGTATTATGAGGTTTTTGGTAATGGTGTTTATGTTACTTCTTACGGAGAAGATGGTTATTGGTCCACACCTCCAGTAGGCGATTTAATAATACCGGATAGCGTGACTAATAATGGCACCACATACCATGTTCGTGGTATTGGAAATCGGGCTTTCTTTTATTGTAATGGTTTGACATCTATAACAATTCCACATACAGTTACCCACATTAAAAATCAGGCATTCTATGAATGTACGAGTTTGACAACAGTTTATTTCACAGGTTCTATTGAACAATGGTGCTGCAATATTGTTCGTGATACAGACGGGGCATTTTATGTACCATATCGTTTATACATTGGTAATGTAGAAGTTGAAAATCTTGTTATCCCCAATGGTATTTCCGAAATTCAGAGTTCCTCGTTTTATAAATGTACCAGTTTGTTGTCTGTAACAATTCCAGAGTCCATTACTTGTACAGGTACAGGTGTATTTAGCTGTTGTACGAACCTAACAACGGTCAACTTCAATCCTAACAATTGTATTTCGGTGGGAGGCGGCATATTTGGCGGCTGTTCATCTCTGACAACTTTAAATATCGGAGATAATGTTAAAAACATTCCTAACAATGCATTTCGCGGTTGTCAAATGTTGACATCTATAATCATCCCAGATTCTGTTACGCAAATTGGTGATTATGCATTCCAAAATTGCAATCATTGCACAACCATCACCTTGGGAAAGAGTCTTCAATACATAGGTCAGGGTTCTTTTAATCAATGTGATCAGGTTCAGATTGTAACCTCAAAGTCAGAAATTCCCCCTACATTATATGGCTCTAGTTCAATAACGGGCAATATGCTTTATATTCCATGTGGCTCATCATCAGCCTACTCTTTGACTGCTTATTGGACAATCTTTTTTCCCGACAGATTCGAAGAAAAACTAATGTATTCTCTAATTGCCACATCATCAGATGCCTCTATGGGTTATGTCCAAATTGTAACGCAGCCAAGTTGTGTAAATCTTGAGGCAGAAATAGTGGCTACACCTTATCAAAACTACCGGTTTGATCATTGGAGTGACGGGAATACAAATAATCCGAGATACATCGTAATGTTACAAGACACTTTAATACAAGCTATTTTTGTGGAAGATAGCGATACCGGTATAGATGATATTAATCCAAATGTTTGTACGGTGTATTCTCAAGGAAAAAAAATAATAATCGAGACTGATAAATCAGATGAAATTACAATATACAATGTTTGTGGCAAAAAAATAGATAGCGGGAGAAAAAAGACTTTTCGAGTACCCACTACAGGTACTTACCTTGTCAAAATTGGCAACCATCCTGCTCGAAAAATCGTGGTTTTAGGATAAGTCGAGAACAGAACATATCTTTCCATTACGAACCGATATTAATTTGCTAATATGATTTTCTATCCCATTATAGGGCTTCAAGTACCTCATCATCTTGTATTAATATCGCCGTTTACAATGATTCGCACCCTTAAATCACCGCCAACACTGACCTAACTCTGACCTAACTCTGACATAGGGGATAAGGCACTCGCCTTGCAAAAGTGAAACCCATTTGCAATTCACTGTTCACCGTTCACCATCGCTGCAACTTCAATGGCAACCCAAACCAACCCCAAACCGAAATTTCCAACTCTAACCTAAGTCTAACCTAACGCTAACTTTCCCCTAACTTTGGACTATGTTGCCGTCGCTACAATGGCGTTACTTATTTTGCCTCATTCCACTTTATTAGCAATCAACACGTTATCGAAAAGTTATTCATATATAAGTATCTTTTTTCGGCGCGTATCCGAAACTGTTGTATCTTTGCCGCCAAATTAAATTCCCAAAATAATGAACCCCGCTTTTCACACGATTGACATCATCATCTTTGCGGCGTATCTGCTGCTTATTGTCGGATTGGGCATTCGGATTTCCCATCGTAAGAAGAACAAGGAAAAGACCGTCGAGGATTACTTCCTGGCGGGTAAGTCGCTGCCATGGTGGACGATAGGCGCGTCGCTGATTGCTGCTAACATCTCTGCGGAGCAGTTCATCGGGATGTCAGGTTCAGGGTTTGCGGGTGGTTTTGCGGTGGCTTCCTACGAGTTTATGGCCGCCCTCACTCTCATCATCGTGGCCAAGTTTTTCATGCCCGTGTTTGTGAAACAGGGCATCTACACCATCCCCGAATTTGTCGAAAAACGGTTCTCCCGGAACCTTAAAACTATCCTCGCCATTTTCTGGCTCGGACTTTTCATCTTCGTGAACCTCACTTCTGTGCTCTATCTCGGTGCCAAGGCCATTGACACCATCATCGGCACGGGCGACGGTTCGCTCATTGTTCCCGCGATTATCGGACTGGGGCTCATTGCCGCCCTCTATTCCATCACCGGCGGTCTTTCCTCTGTGGCCTGGACCGACATCCTGCAGGTCATTCTGCTTGTATTAGGCGGCCTCATCACTACGGTGGTTGCGCTGCAAGTTATCAGTCCCGACGGCACTATCATGCACGGTGTGCGCCATCTCACTGATATGGCTGGCGACCGAATGCACCTGATTCTGCCCAAAGATAACCCCGAATACCACAATCTGCCAGGCATCGCGATGCTGATCGGTGGACTGTGGGTCGCCAACCTCTACTATTGGGGCTTCAACCAGTACATCATCCAGCGGGCATTTGCCGCCAAATCGCTGCCCGAAGCGCAGAAAGGTCTCGCATTTGCGGCTTTCCTCAAGTTGCTCATTCCCTTCATTGTGGTCATCCCTGGCATTGTAGCTTATGTGATGTACACCGAGGGCAGTTTTGGTGCGGTGGAGGCCCTTACAAAGGCCAACGGCGCCCTAAATAACGACAACGCTTATCCATGGCTTATCAGCACTTTTATCCCGACGGGGCTCAAAGGGCTGGTCCTTGCGGCATTAGCTGCCGCCATCATCTCTTCATTGGCTTCTATGCTCAATTCCGCCTCCACCATCTACACCATGGACATCTACAAACCCTACATCGCCCCAAAAGTGAAAGAGAAGACGGGCAAGGATGTCAGTCTGGTGCTCGTGGGACAAATCTCCGCGGCCCTGTTCCTTATCATCGCCATACTCATCGCTCCCGCACTCGGCAGCGTGGGACAGATGTTCCAATACATTCAGGAGTACACAGGATTGGTGAGTCCCGGCATTCTTGCGCTGTTTTTGTTAGGATTGTTCTGGAAAAAGACCACCAACAAAGGGGCTATCACGGGAGTGGTGTTATCAATTCCTATTGCGCTGGCACTCAAATTCTTACCTATTGATATGCCCTTCATTGACCAGATGTTCTACACCTGCCTGCTCACCATGGCCATCATTGTGATGGTGAGCCTCTGCACCTGCGAAAAGGAGGATGATGTCAAGGGTATTCCGTTGACCGCCAGCATGTTCCAAACCAAACGGGACTTCCATATCGCTGCGTATGCCATCTGCGTGCTGCTTGTGGTGATATATTCCGTATTTTGGTAAAACTTCCGACTTTTTGTCATACACTACACTGTTTTTGCCAACGGTGGATTGGTGAATAAATTGTTCTTTTGCACTTAGTACTGTCGCAATAAATTTTCATAAACTATCAAATAAAGTAGGTTCTTTGACATTTTGATTTGAATTGATTGATTCGGAGGGTTTTGAAAGGAGTTTTCTGAGAGGAACTTTTTCAAGTGCGGACAGTCTTATGAGTGATGCTATCTCAGTGACAGAATAGCTGCTGTTATAGTCGTGTTTGATTTTTGCAAGTAAAAGATAGGCGCACACAGCGACCCACAAGTGTGTTTTAACCGCATTTTCGGAGTAACCCCACAGACGCTTTATGCAGATGTTTTGTTTGATCCATTTGAAGAAAACTTCAATGTCCCAGCGATGGCGGTAGATGTTAGCGATTTCAATGGCGGGGAAGTCAAAGTTGTTGGTCACAAAGGTGATGATTTCGCCACTATCGGGATCCAGCGCCTTCACCAGCCTCAGCTCGCCTGGATAAAGTTTCTTGGATTTCGTGACCACAAGTCGCACGATATAGTCGGAACGGATGGCGGAAGGCTTGTCGTCACCGTTAAGAACCCGAACCACCTCGAACTTCATGTTGTTCTTCGGACGCATGACAAAGAAAGCACCGGCAAGATTCATTCTCCACATCTGCTCGAGATCAACGTAGGCTTTGTCCGCTGTGTAAATAGCTCCCGGCTCGTAAGTGATGAGTTCCAGCATGTTACTGTCGTGCCATTTCCCGTCAGAGATGTGGATTTGCGCAGGGATACTTCCCCGCAAGTCCAACAGCGCATGCATCTTAACAGCGCCTTTCGAGTATTTCCCTAACGCCCATGCGGCAAGTTTAATGCTCGTGGAGATGGTTGTGGAGTCCAATGCATACAAGACATTGTCCACGCAGACATCCGTTATCGCAGTTTTGGCATACAGCGGCCGTACACTTTGAATCAGGTTCAGGCCTAACTCCTCGAATATGTGATAGTCCCTTTTCTCATTGGCGCGAGCCAACGATGAAATCCGAACAGTTTTCCTTATGCCAAGATGGTATAGGATGTCGGAATGAGCCAACAAACAGAGGCAGATTTCATGCAAGGACGAGCAACCTGTCAGCTGACCGAAAAGCAGATGCAGCAACTGGCCATAACTGTTCAATTCCTTGGCGTGAAAGTCTCCCTTATACTTCGAAACTATCTTGTTAAACAGATAACGGGGGACAAAATCCACCACTTGAGCAAAAACATATCGACCTAAATTCATTCTTTGCGATTTTAGGCCGCAAAATTACTCCATCATTTCAAATCGAAAAATCAAAGAACGCCTGTATCTTATTATATGTCAATAAATTAAATGCCTAAGTTAAAAATTTATCGCGACAGTAGTATTTTGCACTTGAAATTCAAAGCGACTGAATGAGCACCAGTAATGCTGAATTCAAGGTCTTTTTTGGACGAAAGAATTTACTGGTTATCAAGAGAATAAGAAGCAGGTCGTTTGAGTATTTCCCCAATGCGAGACCTGCATTCATGTGTTGTGTTATGTGCGAAAGAGCCCCCACCTCGGGGGCTCTTTCAATTCTGTTTATTCGGTAAATAAAAAGCCCCCAACAATCGTTGGAGGCTTCTATGGGTGAATCGGATACGAAATACTATTGCGACAGCATCAGCTTCAGCTCGATACCCGTCTCGAAGTTCATGTTGTCGTACTGGTTCTTGTTCTTCGGTTTGTTGATGGCTTGGTTGTAGTAGAACTTCAGACCCACCAAACGGCTGAATTGGTAATCTGCGGCCGCATTGATGGTGATATTCAAGGCACCGGAGGTCACCTGGTCGTCGTCCTCGGTAATACGGCGTAACAAGGTCTGATTGTCCTTCAAACCGAAACCAGCGGTCACATTCAAGTCGCTGACAAACTGGCGTTTCATGCCGGAGAAGACAAGTCCGATCTTGATGTCTTTGAAGCGGTAACCAGCGGAGAATGCAACCTCCTTACCGACGGTCTCCGTAATCTGCGTATTAGCGAAGCTGAGGGAGATGCTTCGGGTCTGTTTGTATTCAATCTTCAACAACATGCTGTTCTTCAAGGTCATATCGAAGCCGATCAACGGGGCAAACTGCTCGGTCAGGGCCATTTGGCTCAACTCATTGGCGGCAATGAAATCGCCAATGACATTGTAAGCGTTGGGATAGCCATTGGCATCCTGCGTGTAGGCAATGTTGGTGGAATAGTTGCCGACGTTATAGTTACAGGTGTAGTTGTGAATCAGGGAGAAGCTCTGGAACACCCTTTCCATGCCCTTGATCTTGGTCAGGCCGTTGTAGTTGATGCGCCAGTTGGGCAACGGAATCTTTATGAACGGGGTGAAGATATCGGCCTTATCCGCATCTTTGCCGAGATAAGTGGTCATGAACGCACCCATCAACACATCTTGGGAGATGGCGCTGTAACCAACTGGATAGCCAGTTTCAGGGTCAATCTCGCCCGTGTAGTTGGGATTGTTCTCCGCATAACGTTGGGCCAATTTATGACGTACTTCGCGGAACTCCTCAAAGAGCATATCATGATTCAGGAAGAAGGTTCCCAAAGCGCAATAGGTCATGCTGAAGGAACCGTTACGCTGCGGGGTGTAATGCGATACATTGCCAAGCTCATCCACATGGAAGTATTCGGAGAAATTCTCAGTGTGGTTACGGTTAGCGGAGACATCAATACGGAAATCCTTGAAGGGTTCCACGGTGGCGCGGAAATTGATTACCTGGTTTCGGGTGCGCTGATAGGGCGCATTCAACAGTGAATCAGTGGTCAGCCAGCCACTTTTTGCCGCAATTTCTTGAATGTCAGGTTGTCCACCGAACATAAACAGGAATCCGGGCGTGCTGCTCTCCTTACTATGGCCAACCAAAGTAGCGGAGTACATATAACCTGGCAAAGTTGTTCCGCGTCCTTGCGTATAGGTGGCGGAAACGTTTCGCAGCGACATTAGCAGACGTACGGTACCATCCAAGATGAATTTGCCCACCTGCGGCTTTTCGCGCAGGGAATCGTTCTTGTCGCGCTTGCCTTTGCCTTTCTGAAGGTCATCTTCTGTCTCATCTTCCTCTTCATCCTTATCCTTACCCTTACCCTTAGCCGAAGATTTGCCCTTCTTGTCATCCTTCTTATTATCTTTCTTCAAATTCTGCAACACTCCTTGGTTTACTTTCTTCAGATAAGGTACTGAATTGTAAAGGGTTACAAAGTTCAACGAGGCATTACCTTGTACATTCTGGGAGTTCTGGATAGTGTTACCGAGATAGGAGAGCGAGAGGGCGGAGGCCTGGAACTGATACATGGACGAGTAACGCGCATTGGCGGTCACGAACTTGAACAGCGGGATCTTGTTGATAGGCACCTGATAGGTGGCGCTGAAGGTCTGCCGATAGTCGGTGGTGCGGCCGCCTCTGCCGAGGCAATGCCATACGGAATCCTTCTCCACGCGGGTGTCGATACGGCCGTCCGGTTCATCAATACGGGCGGAAGCGTCGGCCTTGAATTCCAACTTCAGACTCTGGAAAATATCCCAGTTGAAGGCGTAGTTACGGGTCCAGTCGAACGACTTCACATAGTTAGTGTCAATGATGATATTGCCCCTGCTCTTCGGTCGATACTTAAACTCCTGCATATCGCGATGGAGCGTGGTGCGGAATACGATGTTCTTCGGCATCGGGGTGATATTGAAGTCTTTAATGATCTGCAACCATTTGTTCTGCAACCATTTAACTTTAGAGAACGGGCGATAGTTTTTCGGATTCGTGCTGAATGTGTAACCGATTTCACCATTGTGGATGTACTCATTATTCATCTCCAAATCCTCATCGCGCTGCACTAATTCGGAGTAGGAGTAAGAGAAATCGAGGTTCTCCACATCCCAAGGATGCATCTTGCTACCTTTCGAGAAGTCACGCTCCTTACGGACGTTCATCAAGTTGACATTTTGGCGGCGCGTGACTTGGTTGGTCAGATAGCGGAGAGAATCGCGGGCTTCAGCATCGGGAAGGTCAGCCAGCTCATCCCGCATTTTTACATCGGGGTTCAGCGGGTTATACTCAGGCTGCACCAATGCTAACGAGTAGTCATAGTGTACAGGAATCCTAATGTTCCATTTTTCTGGGAACAGCAGCTTGCCGCCATCGATGTTGGTGGCGAGATCGAAGTTGACATTGGTCTCATGCGAGCGCTCTGTGATGGACTGTTCCAGGCCTCCGAAACCAGGCGAGGAATACATACCTGAAACGGTCAAGTCACCCACATCGGCTAAGGTCGCGCGGGCTCGTAGGAGGGCAGCAAAGCCCTGTCGGTCGTCAAAGCCACTCAATCGTAATTCGTTGACCCATACCTCCACAGACTTTGGCTGCATATCGTCATTGTCGTTCTGAGTCCGTTTCTTGGGGTTGCGGACACCGATCATAATGGTGGTCACCTCGCCCAAATTCGGGTTACCGACCACGGTGAAACGAGGATCAGTGTCTGTAAGCGGATATATCGTATAAGGTATCAGAATGCTGGGATGGCTACCGTTTCGGATGGCACGGTTACGCTGCATCTTCAAAGAGACCAGAGAATCCAGGGTGATATAGACCAAGTTTTGTTTGGGCCAAATGGCAAGGGTATCGCGACCCACGCCCCACGGAGTGATTTCGAGGGGAACCTCGTATTCATAGTAGTTTTCCGTGAAGTCGGAACCCAAACGGATGAACGCTGTCACATCGCCCGGGCGCAGATCACCGGAGGAGAAGACATCCTCAGCGTGGATGTACATTTGCAGGTTATTGAACTGGCGGAGGTCATACGAGGTGCTCTTGTAGATGGCGCGGGCGTCACCGTCAGGCAGATCCACAACCTTCATCGTCACCGACTGCTCATTTTCCTGATACGTCTGGGCGGTCATGCCGTAGGCGGTCTCACGAACGATGCCGGGAGGCAGCACGTAGGGGATAGGCACGCGGTTAGCGTTTTCCTCGTAACTTACCGTTCCCACGTAGAAGGAACTGGAACCGTCATCCTGTGTCGGAGTATAGTCACCATCCTCACGCAAGTTCAGATTGTAGGTGCGCCAGCTGCTGCGTACCAGTTCGAACGTGGCCAGACGGCAGACAATAGGCTCTTCAAACTCCCGCATGAAGACACGCATGAAACGGATGGAGTTGAATCCTGACATACCGTTCACCACCTTGTCGGGGTTGTGAATCGGGATTCTGAACTGATACCACTTGGTGGCCGGTCGATCGCCATTGGGCAGCGGGCTCGGGTGACCCTCATAGACATCGTTGATGTAATTTTCACCCACCACCATCTTATCGGGCGACAAATCAATTACATACTGGTAGTAACGTTCGTCCTCACTCAGAGTGTTATCGTTGTTCATGTCCTCCAAGTTCGGGATGCTGGTGGCGGCGGTAGGATAGCTTTCCGGACTCTGGCTGTCGGTGGGGGAGTTTCCGTCGGGGTTGTTATAGTATTTGTAACGCTCAACCACTTTGAGATCCATCTCATCATAGTCACTGCCCCTGAAATAGTGGTAGTTATCAGAAGAAGGGTCGGCAATGGCGTTTTGATAAGCCATGGATGCCGGACCGAAAGCGGCTGCAACCCGGTCTGTGTAAGTTTCCTTAAAGAAATCCTGCTCACGGACATTCTGTAATCCATCGTAACCCACATCCTGGAACTGCCGCGACTCCTCCTTATTGTCGAATGAGTTCACAATCAACTGTTTGGTAGGAACACGACCCCAGATAGTGAATTCCACATCGTCATCGGAACCGTCTTCGGGCAGACCGCACTCGTAGAACTTACGGCCATCGCGAAGAATATCCTCGGAGATGTCACCGAGGTTGAAATAGAGCTTACCGCCCTTATGATTCGGATTTTCGATGAAGGGGTCCATCATCCAGAACTCAATGTATTCGTAGTTGGAAGACTCAAAATCGGTGTTGTCGAACTTACGCATGATACCGCCCCAACGGGTTTCGGGGTCACGAAGTGTACCGTCCTCCATCAAACCGCGGGAGAGGCCTTCGGAACCGTCCACATCGTAGTTGTAGGAACCTCTTTCAGAAGGATAGAAGGCGATGTTGAAGACCGTCATCAGCGTGGAAAGCTGCGTGTTGGCCACATCCTTGTAGGGGAAAAGTTCGGGTTCGTAAACCGCACGGGCGTATGGCCGCGAGAGGTCGTCCTTGGTCAGGTTGGACGGGACCGCCGACCCGCCGTTGTAGAACAGCGGGTCGATAATATACCAAGCCATGCGGGCACGGTTGTAGCCGTATGCCAACTGGCGGCGTACTGGTGAAGAGATGCCAACCGGGGAAGCCTCCGGGAAAAGATCTGGCTGCCCCTGCGGTGTGGAAGCCAGCACCCAGTTGCTGATGTTCATCAGGTCGATGGTCGATTTCGCAGATTCGAAATCATCAATGTAAGTTGTGCCGCTTTTGCCAATCTGACGGTTGTGGCCCGGAATGAAATGGGCGAACTCACCGTCCAAGTTCAAATAAGACTTTGTGGTGGTGTTATGGAAACTCAACAGGTCAATGGCCTTTGTAACAAACGGAAGCTCAGTCTTATAGGCGAAATTCATACCCCAAATCAAGTTATTGATGGGCTCGTCGCCATAGTTGACCTTATTGGTGATAGGACGCTCGCGAAGGTTCAGCAACGTTGCGCCCACTGTAAAGTCGGGGGAGAAAACGTAATCCAAATTGATACCGAACATGCGCTTGTCGGTTTGGTAGGCGTCGTCGGTCTCCGGCGTAATCTGGATGGGCGCACCGGAAGCCAAAATGCTCTGGTTGATGATGCTCACCACGCCCATGTCGTAGTTGACCGTATAATCGACGTTTTCAGTCAGTGCAACACCGCCGGCGGTCACTTTCACCGACTTGGTTGCACCGCCGCCCTGGAAGTGGAATTCAGAACCGTACGATGACCGGTAGCTACCTTCGATGTAGTACTTGTTCTTGCTCGTAATCTGCTGCGCCATCGTCTTCGTCATCGTATATAGCGAATCGAAAGCGTATTTGTCGGCCAGCGCCGGGTCGTCCAAAACAGCCCGCAAGTCCCTACCGAAAGGCTCCGTGTGGGGGAAATAGACGCGGCCGTTGGTAGAATTGATGGTACCGCCATTGGTATGGGCACCGTCGATGAAGTCGAAAATACCGTCCGGGGAAGGATCCTGTTGCTGGTTCAAACGGTCCATACCCATCAACCGAATCAACGGGATGCCCTTTTGCGCGCCTTCCGTAAAGAAGCCGTTCGGCACACCATCGGCATCACCCGTGTAAAGGATGTTCAAGCGGAATTTGTCGGAAGAGACTTGGTAGGCCGACAAGCTATAGACGTTCTTCATCATAAGCTTCCACAACGGCGATTTGGTGTTCAGGCTGGAACTCTTCAACAGCTTGACGCGAATACAGCCGGGGGTGGCCACCTCATTGGCGAATTCACCCACTTGATACACTTTGTCGTCACCGATGACGGTATATTGGAATGCCACGGCCAGCACCTGGTCGGAGGCAAGGGCGGAGTTCAGCGAGATGAAACCCAATTTCGTGTTCACCGTATATTCGCTTGGGGAAAGCAAACGGGCACTTTCCACTTTTTCGTAGTCCGCTCCAGATTTGAAGCCGATAGACTGCATGTTGCCCGAAACCGTAGCGATGTTCCGGATCAGGGAGGTGTCAACGTAATCAACCAGGTTGTTGGTGTAGTTGTCAGGAAGCTGTCCGCCAGGGTACGCCAGATTGTAGGATATGTTAGGAGATTGTGGGTCATACTCACCCAAATCCGTGAAAGCCACAATGTTACGGTTGTTCGTAGTAGCTGCACCAACCGTCGTGCGCCACACCTCAATCTTGGTAATCACGATGGGCGAACTCACCAACGGAAGGGTGCTAAGGTATTGGTTATAATGCTCTTCGAAGAAATGTCCGATGAAGAAGTGCTTGTTTTCCTCGTATTCATCGGCGCGGAAGTAGAAATCGGTCTCCTCAGCACCGCCTTGCACTGTGATGGTTTGGGAAGAGCCCTTCTTACGGGAGGCTACGGCCGTGATGAACAGGTTACCGAACTTGAGTTGCGTTTTGACACCGAACAGGCTCTGGCTACCGGTAATCAAGGTGCTGTTCAGAGGGAACGTAATGTCACCAAACTCAATAAGTTGCAAGATGTCATCTTCCTTACCGTTGTATTTGAGTTTAATCTGGTCGGTTTTGGTTGTGACGGCCAGCTCATCGGTGGAATAGTTGAGGTTGAACTCGATTTTATCACCGATTTTGGCCAACAGGTTCAGCTGAATATCTTCGTCAAAGTCGAGTTGCAGACGCCGGCGTTGCTTTACGGGAAGTAGGTAATTGTCTGTCTGCGTGTATTTTACACCTAATTTCAACCCGATATTACCAGAGGGTCGAATGTCGATAGTGTTACTGCCGAAGATGCCCTCGAAGATATCGCCTCCGAGGTGAAGTTGGGGAATCAGACCGCTGCCTCGGCGGGAATTGGGTCCTCCGCCGATACTCCGGCTTTGGTTCTGCCAATAGTCGTGGATGCTTTGCTGCAGGTCGTAATCGATATATTCGTTGATATTCATGTACGCACCGGGGCCGAAAGGCGTGTTACCGGTCATGTACTGGAAGTTGTAGGTATTCGTTTCCGGGTCGTAGATGATAGATTGGCCGATTCCCGGCGGGTTGTTGAGGAAGAACGGGTTGCTGGGGTTCGGGTTCAGGGGGTTGTTGTCGGGCTGGGGCAGCGTCGGCGGGTTAGTGTCCGGTGGGCACAGCGGGTACGACAACTGCACTTTCGAGGGGAGTGTCTTTCTGACAAACGGCCCGTTGGCGGCGTTCAAGCTCAGATGCCCGAAGCCGACCACGAAAAGCGCTATGATGACAGCGTGTATATATTGTCTTACTTTCAAGTTTCTCTTTTTTGGTTACAACAATTTCAATGCCTTCTTAATTAGCTCTTCCACAGAGAGTTGAATTCCCTCAGCTTTGATAATCTTATCCAAAACGGATTCCGCGCCGGCCTTGGCGAAACCAAGGGCGACGAGAGCGGATAACGCTTCAAACTTGTTATTATTGTATGTGACGTTAATTTTTGTTGCTTCGGCCCAAGTTGCCTTCTTTGCCTTGTCTTTCAGCTCGATGACCACGCGCTGTGCCGTCTTCGCACCAATGCCCTTCACCGACTGTATTGCCTTGACATCTTCCGTGGCGATGGCATTGAGCACCTCTCCGACACTCATGGACGAAAGAATCAGCCGCGAAGTATTCGGCCCGATTCCGTTGACGGTGATCAGCAGCTTGAACAGTTCGCGTTCCTCTTCGGTGGCAAAACCGTATAGCACTTGTGCATCCTCCTTCACGATGAAATGCGTGAGAAGCCGTACCTCTTTCAGGTCCTTGATTTCGGAAAAAGTGGCCAACGAGATGTTGATATAGTAGCCCACCCCGCCTGGCGTTTCGATGATCACGTAAGCGGGATTCACCTCTTCTATTCTGCCTTTTATGTGGTTTATCATCTTCTATATAACAACAGTTATTTTGTCTGTTTGTAGGAGTGTCGCCATTCCTGGCGGCTTTATAGCGGCAGGAATGCCGTTTCTCCTAAAACGCTTCTAAAGAATAAGCGGCAAAGATACAAAAATTAGGGCTCCCTCCGTGTCAGAATTTTCGGTCTCCGGTGAAGGTGAACGGGATGCCGTTCTCGATGCAGAAAACCCGCCACCGTTCGATGTAAAACGGGGTGTTGGAGCCGTCGGCCAGCACCTCCCGGAAGGGGATTTTCGCCAGCACCTCATCGGGCGGCAGACGTGGGTTTTGGCGTAACAGCAGACAATCCACCGCAAATGCATCCTCTGCGACTTTGGGAACGCTCCGCTGGTCGCGGGTGAGGATCCAGTAAGTTCTGTCGTTGAATCGGATGAAATTCCCGCGTTTGCAGAGGAATGGCGTGTCATACTCTGCCGTGTCGAGCGGCACTATCGGAGCCCGGATATGATGTCGCCGCGCATGGTTCCGAATGTTATACTGATACAGCTTGTCTTCCTCGCTATGTATGGAATCCGCAAACAGAACCGCCTGCCCATGGAAATTGAACTCCAACGCACTGCTTTTGCGGATATGGTAGGCCAAGAACTCCGTTTCGCGGGCCAACAACAGTTTTTTCACCACGAAAGAGCCGCAGAACAAAGTGAACAGAACACTTGTGGCCCAGAACACTTTCCGGTTTCGTTTATACAGCAAATAACAGACGCAACCTATAACGCCGTATAACAGAAGCACTTGCAGAATGTGGTAGTCGATATTTTCCGTCACTGAATGTGGCAACTTTTCAATGAAAGTGATGATGGTGTTCATTGCTTTGATTTCTGCAGTAAGAAGCCAGGTCAAGTGCCTGTATATAAGTGGGATAAAGGAAATTGGAAGCAGTGCCACACCCGTGATGATGACGGCAAAGGAAAGGGCGATTACCCCTAAGTTGGAGAGCATGAAATAGTTGGGGAACTGCGCGAAATAGTAGATGGAGATGGGCGAAGTGCCAAGTTGCGCGGCCACGGAAACCGTCAGCAGTTCCCAAAGGTAGTTTCCGATGCGGGTACGGCAATGATAGATGGCGGACAGTTTCGGTTGGAACAGCACGATGCCCGCCACGGCCAGATAGCTAAGCTGAAATCCAACTTCGAAGATGAGCAACGGATTGACAACCAATAGGATAAACGCTGATGCAAACAGACTATGGAAGACATTGGTGTTGCGTTGTAGCAACTGCCCGATGGCTACAAAGGTGAACATGGTAGCTGAACGCGTCACCGACGGGGCAAGACCGGTGATGTGCGCATAAAGCCAAACCACCAGCATCACCAAAATGGTTTTGACGATTCTTGAGGTGCGAAACAGGTCTAACGGCTTCAGCAAGAAGTTGACAATCATGAAGATAATGCCGACATGCATCCCTGAAACGCAAAGGATGTGGCTCACCCCGGCAGAGGAATACGAGGCTTTCAGTTCGGAATCGAGGGTGTCGTCATCGCCCAGCAGGATAGCTTTCAAGATGTCAAGTTCGTCGCCGCTCATGCCTGCGTGTATGTATGTGTCTGTCAGGCGGTTGCGGGCTTGCTGTGCGAGGGACTTCAGTTGGTTGGCGGGCCGGTGACCAATGCATTCCCATGCCCCGTCTCGCACGAAACCTGAATAGTAGATGCCCCGCCGTCGCATATACCGTTGGTTGTCGAAGGCATCGGGATTGCAGGGAGGTGCTATGCGGGTGAGGTCGGTATGGACAAACAGCAGGTCGCCATAGCGCAGATTTTCGGTCGTGGAGGTAGGTTGCAGATAGAGCAGGATTTTCCCGTTAACTACCGATATGTCAGCATCTTGCAAAACCTCAGCTTCCACTTTCACGCTTTTCTCGCGCAGGGTCGGTTCCGCCGCAACGCGTACCACCAAATCGTGCCGCGATTCCCAGCTGTCGGTCTCAAAGTGGGAATGGAAGTGCCAGTTTGTCAGGGAGATACCCGTCATCACAAAGGCAAGGTTCATCACGATTGTCCGTACTATCCGCCAGCGGTAAGCCTTTACAAAGGTCATTGCGACGGCCAGCAGGAAGCACCCGCCCGCGCCCCACCATAACGTTCTACAAACAGTCTCTGGAAAATCCCTAAAATAGGCGATGAGTATGCCGATGACATACGGGAACAGCACTTTCACAATGGGATAGTTTTCGATTTTCATAGGTTCAGAATTTTAACAACAAATTGTTTTTCAATGTTTTATAATAAATAATTTGTTTCAGTTTATAAAATATTTTCACAGCGCAAAGATATAAAAAAAAAAGATACCCGTGGGTATCCTGAATGAAAAAAAAGAATTTGTCCGTGTGAGGACGAAAACGTTAACTGTTGAGGTAAAGTTCCACCAGTCCTTCCGGCGTGGAAACGTACAGTGTCTTGTTTTCGCGGTCAACGTTGGTGACGAACTGTTGCGAGGCGGGGATAAGGATTTCCGCGCCGTCATGATCAATCTGCATCAGCGGGTTATTGGCCAGTTCGAGGAAATCTTTGCAAGTGCCGATTTCACCCAACTGTTCGTCGATCACCTTAAAACCAATCACTTCGTGAAAATAGAAACGATTGCCGGTAAGTTTCGGGAGGGAGGAAAGGGGCAGGTAGAGGTCGGTCTGGGCAAACTCGCGCACATTGTCGATATCCACATCCTGCAATTTGACGATGAACTGGTTATTGCCCTTATATTGCAGTTTTTCAATCATATAGGGCAGCATCTCGCCATCGGTTTCAATGAAGACGGCCTCAAGGTCGAGGTAACGTTCGCAGTCATCGACATCAAAAAAGGCACACAACTCGCCTTTCAGTCCGAAAGGCTTCGTTAGTGTGCCCAAGTAGTAAAAGTTTTTGTCTGCCATTATGGAGGCGGAAAAAACTATTCGGTAGCCGGTTGTTCGGCTTCGGCGGCGGGAGCTTCCTCAGCTGCGGCCTCAGCGGCAGCGGCTTCAGCAGCCTCCTGGGCAGCCTTTGCCTGAGCGGCAGCGATTTCAGCAGCCTTGGCGGCCACTTTCGCGGAGATGGCTTCTCTGACTTTCGTCTCAGCGGCAAGGCGTTCTTTCACGACTTTGCGCTTAGCTTCGCGCTCGGCATTCTCCACGTCTTTCAGCTTGGAGTTCTTCTCCTGCTTCCAGGCTTCGAATTTGCGCTGAGCCTCGTTCTCGCTGAACGCGCCCTTGGCGACACCGCCTCTGAGGTGCTTCATCAAATAGACACCTTCGCGTTTGAGAATCGCACGGGCCGTGTCAGAAGGAGTGGCACCCACTTCCAGCCAATACAGCGCTCTGTCGAAATTGATGTTGAGAGTTGCGGGATTGGTCAGGGGGTTGTAGGTACCCAGGTCCTCGATGAATCGTCCGTCACGGGGTGCTCGACCATCCGCAATTTGGTTCTTCTTACCGCGTCTTTGTAATCTGATTCTTGTTGCCATAAATACGTTTTTTTAAGGGTTAAAAAATTCGGCGGCAAAAATACACTTTTTTGGCATACAACCAGTTGCCGACTTCATTATAAATTTTTATACTTTTGCGGTGCTCCTACTACGGACGACGAAGAACAGTGGTTATTAAGAGTATTGTTATGGATTACAGAGAGATACGTCACCAATTACATCGCATTGCCGAACCCTCCAACGAGGAAATCCAAACTTCGGCGTTTATCCGCCAACACTTGGAGCGGTTCCAGCCGACCCGAATTATCACCTTCCCGAAAGGGCACCATCTGCTGGCCGAGTACGATTTCGGCGGCGGGAAGACCGTGCTGGTTCGTGGCGATATGGATGCGGTGCGAGTTAATGAGACAGTAGAACTGCCGTATAAGTCTGAGCATGAGGGCGTTTCGCACAAGTGCGGGCACGATGGGCATAGCACGATTTTGTTGCGGTTGGCGGAAATGTTGCACGAGAAACCGTTGCAAGAGGGCAGGGTGCTGTTGCTGTTTCAAGGTGCGGAAGAGACTGGCGAGGGCGCTCGGCAGATTCTCGACAGCGGGATTTTGGAGGCATACTCGATTGACCGTGCATACGCACTGCACAACATCCCAGGTGAAGAGCTTGGTACAATTATTTGCAAACCAGGAAGTTTCACCTGTTCGGTGGTCAGCTGCGACATTGTGCTGACGGGCAAGACAGCCCATGCGGCTGAGCCTTGGAATGCCGTATCTCCCTTTGTGGCGGCACAGCGTATTACCGATATTGTGCTGTCGCTGAACCAGCGAGATGTGCAGCGGGAGGATTTTTGTGTATCCACGCTCATCGAGTTCCGGGTCGGCAGTCAGGCCTACGGGGTGGCGGCCGGCGATGGGGTGTTGCGATTCACGATACGCACTCGCGAAGACGCTCACCTTCAGCAGATTATCTTTGAAATCGAGACTAAAGCAAAAGCGGAGGCGGCTACTGAAAAGCTGCAGTGCGAGATCCGCTGGTTAGAATATTTCGCTGCATCCAACAATGCGGAAGAGGCTGTGAAGGCTATTAAGGAATGCGCTGACAATCTGTATCTTACCTATCAAGAGAAGCCGATACCTTTCTTCTGGGGCGAGGATTTCGGGTTGTTCACGCAGCATTACCCAGGTGCGCTGTTCGGGTTAGGCTCCGGCACCGCCCAGCCGCCGTTGCACCATCCCGACTTCGACTTCCCGGACGGGATTGTGGAAGTGGGGGCGGGGATGTTCTATGGGTTGGTGGAGAAGGCGTGAGGGAAGCGACTATTCTGAAAAATTTGTAATTTTGCAGCCTCTATTCTGAAAAATTTGTAATTTTGCAGCCTCTATTCTGAAAAATTTGAATGAAACCGTTATTGGACTTAAATAAGGAAATAATTTTTGCATCATCCGATTCGGATGTTTCTCACCAGATTGCACGCATGGTGAGGTTGGGTCGTTTGCGCAAAATCGCTCCGCGGATCTACACCCCTAATATGATAGACAGCTCGGAAGTCATCGTCAGACGGAACCTTCTCAGCATCTTGAATTGGCGTTTCCCCAATACGGTCATCAGCCATAGGAGTGCTTGCGAAATGCGTGTCACTTCAGAAGGAACATTCTATCTGACAGGAACATATAATCGGAAAGTTACAGACTTGCCAGGGATAACCATCTATCTGCTGAAAGGGCCGGTTGCTGATATCCAGGATATGGTGTATGGACGGATGTTCATAGCCAGTGAGTATCGATGGATGCTGGAAAACATGCAATCCAGCCGCAAACAAGGTGATGATTCTAAAGTTCTTCCTATATCATTGATTGAGAAAAAGTTGGAAAGTGTCTTAGTTGCTGGAGGTGAGGAACAGTTAAACCAGTATAGGGATACATTGCGTGAAACCGCTGAGCGTCTAAGTATGACGGATGAATTTGCCAAAATCAACATTTTGATTTCGGCATTGTTAAACACCCATTCTTCGCAAGTGCTTACTGACCCTGTCGTGAAAGCTGCAGCGGCTGGCACTCCTTACGACGAAAAGCGGGTTGAACTATTTGAAAAACTGTTTGATGCGCTACAGGGCCAGCATTTTTTGTCCAGACCCGTATCCGAACAAACGGAAAATGAATACCTTGATATCGCTTTCTTTGAGAGCTATTTTTCCAACTATATCGAGGGTACTGAATTTGCAGTTGATGAAGCCCGCCAGATTGTGGAGACCGGAATCACAATTCCCAAAAGGACAGAGGATTCTCATAACATATTGGGAACATTCCATGTGGTTTCCAACCGGATGGAAATGCAGGCTTTCCCCACTTCATCCCAAGAGTTTTTCGAGATTCTCAGCCGCAGACATGCCGTTTTGTTGGAAGGTCGTCCCGAATTGAATCCCGGGCACTTCAAGACCAAGAACAACCGTGCGGGTAATACTGAATTTGTGGATGTGAACCGTGTGCAAGGGACTTTGGATGCTGGATTCAACTATTATTGTGCCCTCACGTCCCCTATTGCTAAGGCCATCTACATGATGTTCCTTATCAGTGAAGTGCATCCTTTCCAGGACGGCAACGGGCGTCTGGCCAGAATCATGATGAATTCGGAGTTGTTTCGTGCAAACGAGTCAAAAATCATCGTCCCAACGGTTTCTCGTGAGGATTACCTTTTGGCTTTGAGGAAGAGCAGCCGTCAGGGGATTGTGCAACCTTACATAAATGTGATGACTCGTCTCCACTATTTCAGCAGCACCTTATATGGGAAAAACTTCCAGGAAATGTCCGACTACCTGACCCTTTGCAACGCCTTTGAGGAGCCTGACGATGCTAAGTTGAGGTTTGGGTGATTGCTACCGCCTTTTTTGTCATTTTATGATTTCCATTTTATGGAAAAATGTATTTTTGCAGCCGGAAATCTTTAATCGGCTGAAACATAATGAAATACAGATTCTGCAAGAGGATGTTGCGTTTGGGCGTGCTGATAGCGGTGTGCCTCACTCTCCTTTTGCGGGCTTCGGGACAGAGCGATTTGCCGGACAATATTGAGGTGGCGGATTGTGTGACGGATGTGACGGAACAGCCTTGGACTGCGCAGGTTTTACACTTTGTTAATGATATCCACTGCTATTACGTGCCCCTTGTGGGCGATATTGACGGCGATGGCTTCGTGGAAATCGTGGCGGGAAAAGCTGTCACCAATGATCATTACACCACG
>CAJOKR010000022.1 GCA_905235135.1 uncultured Bacteroidales bacterium | reverse complement strand
TCCTTCTTCATCGCCTTCGCCACCTTCATCATGGTTCGCTTCCTCGGCTTCCCGCAGAAACGCTACCTGAACAACACACGGCTCAATGCGGTGAAACGGATGGTCTATGCTTTCGCCATCCTGGTGATGATCCCCAGTGTAATCATGGCCATCAACCTGGTCCGCGAATCGGCATTCAACACACAAACTATCAAATTCGTACACGACATCCAGCAAACCCCGTTCTTCGACAAGGTGCAGCTCATCGACGCGCAGAAGGAGTATTCCAACAAGTCGCAGACGGTCACCTTGCGGGTCATCGGGAAGTCGCTGTCGGCGGAGGACATCGCCCGTATGCAAGCCGTCATGCAGAAGGAGTACGGCCTTGACCGCGCCAAGTTGGTCATCAAGCAGACGGAAGGTGTGCTGGACATCTCGCAACAAACGCAGCTGATAGAGGACATTATCGAAAAAAAAGACGCCGTTATCAGCAAGCAAGACTCCGTTATTGTGCAATTGCGCGCCCAGCTCGACAAGCTGACCGGCTCATCTGAGAACACACTACAGATTGTGAAAGAGATTAAGTCGCAATATCCAGATATACAGCAGGTTGCAATAGTGGAAATACAGTGCTACGATACAGACAGCCTTACGGTGATGCCGGTTCCTGTGGTCTATCTGAAATGGAAGGATGGAACTACCCATCCTGAAGCCGAGCGTCGTCTGCTGAATTGGTTGAAAGTCCGCCTCAACGTGGAGGAGATTCAAATTATGCGCATTAATTGATTCAATACCCATAAACAAGCTTCAATAACCAATAACCATTATTATAAACAACTATCCCTGATTTCCCTGTTTTTTGTCTTTCTGGCCATGGGTTTCGGCGACGCCGCCGGGCAGCTGGTCTCCGTGGTGGAGAAGGCCTTCAACGTCTCTCCCTTCACCGCGTCGTTGGTCTCCCTTTCGGGCATGATCATGTTCGGCGTTTTGTCGGTGCCCACAGGCGTGTGGCAGTCCAAGATCGGCAAGAAGAAGATGCTCACCATCGGCCTGCTCCTCTTCCTCGCCGGCGCGGTGCTGCCCATCCTCGCCTTCAACTTCCCGATCATCCTGTTGGCGGTGCTGCTGATGGGCGCGGGTGCCACGATTCTGCAAGTCTCCGGCAACCCGCTGATCCGCGATGTCTCGGACGAGGGTAAGTACTCCAGCATGCTCTCCTTCGCGCAGTCGCTGAAGGCCATCGGCACGCTCTCCACGTCGCTGATTCTCGTACTCATCGGCACCTCGCTGATGAAGTACGGCTGGTTCTCGTTCACCCCGGAGGGCGGCGAGACCATCGACATGGGCTTCCGCATCCTCTTCCCGATATTCGCGGTGGTGCTGCTCATCACGCTGGTCATGGTTGTCGTGTTCGTGCCAAGCAACGTCAGCAAGTCGGACGAGA
The DNA here is from genome assembly GCA_905235135.1 of uncultured Bacteroidales bacterium. GTDB lineage: Bacteria > Bacteroidota > Bacteroidia > Bacteroidales > WCHB1-69 > F23-D06. The sequence continues at coordinate 34,713 of CAJOKR010000022.1, read as the reverse complement.
AGCCGACCACGGTGGGCAACTGTATCCGTGCTTTGGGAGACCCGTTCATCATGATGATGTTCCTGGCCATCTTCTTCTACTGCGGCGCGGAGGCTTCCATGTTCAACCGCATCCCCTCGATTCTGAGCGAGAACACGAGCGTGACCCCGGCCATGGGCAACATCGTGCTGATTATCTCCCTGTTTGTGGGCCGTTTCCTCGGCGGTGTCATCCTGCAGAAGATGAGCGCGAAGAAATTCCTCGGCATCACGGTGGCCATCTCGATTATCGGCAACCTGCTGTTGTTCCTGCCCTATAACGCCTTCACCACGTGGTTGAGCTTCATCCTCATCGGCATCGGTTTCGCCAATATTTTCCCGCTGGTCTTCTCCATCTGTGTGGATCACAAGCCGGAGATGTCGAACGAGATCTCGGGTCTGATGACCACGGCCATCGTGGGCGCGGCCATCGTCCCGCTGCTCACGGGCGCTATGGCGGGTATCGGCATCCGCTATGCCTTCATCGTGCCGCTCGCCTGCCTGTGCTATTTGTGCTTTGTGACGGCGAAAGTTTCGAAGGAGTAGGGACGTGCCGTGTCGCGTCTCCACAGACGGCAACAAACGAAAATAATAACAAAACCAACAATAAAATGAGAAAAATAACAACCCTTTTGGTTTTAATTTTGGCGGTCGCGATGGGTTTCGCGCAGTCGCAGTATGTGAACCCCTTTGTCGGCACCGACGGACACGGGCACACCTATCCCGGCGCCATCCTGCCGTTCGGAGCCGTGCAGCTCAGCCCCGACACCCGTCTCGACGGCTGGGACGGCGGCTACCACTACAGCGACAGCCGCATCTACGGATTCTCGCACACCCACCTCAGCGGCACCGGCTGCTCCGACTACGGCGACATCCTTGTCACCCCGTTCGTGGGCGAGCCCTCCGTCATCAACGAGAAGTACGCCCTCGCATTCTCCCACAAGAACGAGAGCGCAGAGCCCGGTTACTACTCCGTGAAGTTCGACAACGGCATCAAGGCGGAGATGACCGTCGCCAACTATGTGGGGCTCCACCGCTATACTTTCAACAAGAGCGGAAAGCACGGCATCATTGTCGATTTGCAACATCGCGATAAGACGTTGGCGAGTTCTATGACTTTGAAGGCCAATGATTTGGTTGGCTTCCGTCGTTCTGCAGCTTGGAATGATGACCAATTTTGTGCCTTCTCGCTCAAAACCTCTGTTACCCCCACGGAAGTTGTTTTCTATCAGGATGATAAACCCGTGAATGTCAAGGAAATCAAGGGCACCAACTGCAAGGCTGTCCTCTATTTTGATGAGAAAGTCACGCAGGTGGTGGTCAAAGTGGCCATCTCCGCCGTGGATATGGACGGAGCAATCAACAACCAGACGGAAGTCCGCGATTTTGATTTCGACAAGGTGCGTAAAAAAGCAACCGAAATTTGGAATAGAGAACTGGGCAAAATTCAGGTGGAATCCAAGAATACCGAATACCTTAGGACGTTCTATACCGCTCTTTATCACTGCTTTACATCTCCGTATCTCTATTCTGATCTTGATGGCCGCTATCGTGGCGAGGACCAGAAAATCCACAAGGTGGACGGTGAGCACAAAATGTACACGGTGTTCTCCTTGTGGGATACCTATCGTGCCCTGCATCCGCTGCTTAACATCATCGACCAGAAGCGCAGCGGCGACTTCCTGTACACATTCCTGAACCAGTTCCGTCAGTCGGGCTACCTGCCGATGTGGGAGCTTTCCGCCTTCGAGACTTGGTGCATGATTGGTTACCATGCTGTGCCGGTGATTTACGATGCCTACCAAAAGGGTATTCGCGACTATCCGGCTGAGGAAATGCTGAAGGCGATGATTGCTACGGCCAATCTCGACAAGCTTGGTCGTCCCGAGTATGTCAAGTTTGGTTTTGTGCCGGGCGATATGGAGAATGAGTCGGTTTCGAAGACGTATGCTTACGATGACTGGTGCATTGCCATGTTTGCGCAAGCCATTGGAAATAAGGAAGTTTACAAGGAGTATATCCGTCGGGCCCAGAGCTACAAAAACCTCATGGATGCCAACGGCTTCATGCACGGGCGCATGAACGGCGGTTTCGCCACCCCCTTCAACCCCCGCGAGGTCAACAACTTCTATACGGAAGCCAACTGTTGGCAATATACCACTTACGTTCCGCATGATTTCGACACATACGTGGAATTGATGGGCGGAGCCGGTCAGACGGAGTTCTTCCTCGACCGTCTCTTCAACTCCACCTCCGAAATGGCGGGTCGCGACCAGGCCGACATCACCGGTGTCATTGGACAGTATGCACATGGCAACGAGCCAAGCCACCACGCTGCGTATCTTTACAACTATGTGAGGAAACCAGCCAAGACGCAGAAACTGGTGAAGCAGATTCTCACCGAACTCTACAATTCCAAGCCTGACGGCCTTTGCGGCAACGAGGACTGCGGGCAGATGTCGGCATGGTACGTTTTCAGCGCGATGGGTTTCTATCCCGTTTGTCCCGGCAGCGACCAATATGTGATTGGTTACCCGCTCTTCGACAAGGTGGTGATGCGTCTTGAGAATGGTAAGACCCTGACAGTCACGAAGGATTCTGACAAACCGTACATCCAGTCTGCGACCTTCAACGGGAAGCTTCTGAACCGTACCTATATTACCTATAAGGAGATTGCCAGTGGCGGTGAGCTTTTCTTCACCATGGGCGACCAGCCGAGCAACACGTGGGGCGTGGGCAATGCCACCGAGCCCACATCACGTATCGATCCCATGCTCAGTATCGTGCCTGTGCCGGTCTTCGCCACTGACAAGGTCTCTTTCCGCGACCGCACGTTTGTAGCCATTTCTGTCCCCAAAGTGATGGATCAAACCCGGAAGAGTGTGGGTCCTGCAAAAGATTTGAAGCAGGAAGGGAAGGCAAAGGTGGATAGATCGGCGGTGATGAGAGTGCAGGCTCTACCGGTTGGGCAGGGGTTAGAGTATAAAATTTACTACACCACAGACGGAACTACCCCGACTCCGAAAAACGGCACACTTTACACGGAACGTTTCAGTGTGGACAAAGATGTGACAGTCAGGGCGATAGCAGTCGATGAAAGGGGGAATTGCAGTCAAGAAGCAGTGGCGCGTTACGTGCGTTACACCCGAGACAAGGACCTTACGTACGTCACCAAACCTGATCCGCAGTACTATGCAGGTGGCGATGAGGGTTTGATTGACAATACCCGCGGTAAGATTAACTACCGTATCGGAGGTTGGCAGGGCTTCACTACCGACTGCGAGGTGATTGTTGACCTGCGTGATGTTAAGAAAGTCTCCGAAGTCGGTGCTGGCGTGCTGGAAGAGCAACGTGCGTGGATTTTCTACCCCCGCGCATTCGAGGTGTATGTCTCCGAGGATGGCAAGGATTACACTCTTTTCGGCAAGACGAACCTTCCACTTACCCGTACTGAGGGTGCCCACATCCAGGATCTGAAGGTGACGGGCAAGACCAACGCCCGTTATGTCAAGATTGTCATCAAGAACTACGGCAAGCTGCCCAGCTGGCATATCAGCGCCGGCGAGCAAGCGTGGCTGTTCGTGGATGAGGTGTGGGTGAAGTAGTTAGCAGTTAGTAGTTAGTAGTTGGTAGTTATAGGGGAGTCGTTGTGGCTCCCCTTTGTTGTTTTAAACGATGAAGGGGCGATGAAAGACGATGAAATTTTGCGTTTCTACACCATAATCGTAACACAAACCTTGTTGTTGATATCCATTGGTTAATAATTTGTTGATAAAATTCGGCCGTTTTGGATGGCACATCCTTGACGGCCGTATTTAATATTTGTTATTTGCAGCGATAATTATAGAATTAACAAAAAAACGGACTATAGGATAGAAGGGTTACTTTTTAATATATTGGTATAAAGCGTTTTCGCTTTCTTTAAGCAGCACGAAAATCTGGACAATTTTCAGCAATACCACAAGAAAGGGACGATTCGCTTGCGATGAAAATCGTGGGCTTAATTGTTTGTGGTATAGGTGTCCAGACCTTCGTGCAGCGCAAAACAGGCTCACGATTTTTTTATGCCCATGCAAGAAGAGAATCCACATATCGGCAAAATGATCAGAGAGGTTGTCCTGCGGAAGGGAATCAAGGTTTCCTGGCTCGCGGAGCAACTGAACAGCCACCGGAATAACATCTACAAGATTTATTCCCGCCGCTGGATTGACACGGACACGCTGATGCGTATCTCTTGTATCTTGGAGCATGATTTTTTCGAAGATTTGAGCGGTTTTTACAAGCGGAAATAGTTTTTGCAACCAATTTGTAGGCAAAATGCAAAAGAATCGTAGTCGTTTTGATACCTTCCCGCATTGCAAAAAATCCGAATTTTGCTGGGTATATTTATTAAGTAATAATATGATTGTATGATTGGAGGAATACTTGTTGGCATTGGCGTTACAGCCTTAATATTTTTTGTAGTGTGGTTGTTGAAGAATGGCGGTAAACCAAGCCCTGTGGTTTATGTGTTGCTGGCGGTAAGTCTCCTTATTCTCTGTGTTGAGGGAATATGGATGGTCAAAACCATTCAAGCTAACCGGACAATAAACTGGATTGAGACTGTTGAACTGGTAGGGAATGAAAATCCTGTGGACAAAACCATGGCGGAAAGTTCGGGAGCCGTCCGCCAGAAGGTGATGGAGACTGTCACGAAAGCCAGAAACATATCCATTTGGGCTTTTCTTATCACCGTGATAATGTTAGGGGTGGTGATGTATACGGGATATAGGGCAGGTTCCAGCGATGTGAGAACTCGCGGAAATGATGGCCCTACTGGAGATAGTTCTTTTGGTACTGACTACTTGGATTTTTAATTGAAACAAAGAAAAATAAACCAAAAATAAATCAAAGATAAATATGGCAAACCATCTTGTTATAGGATTAGGCGGAACAGGAGGTAAAATACTTCGCGAGTTCCGCAAACGTATTTACGAAGAATTTCGCGGCAATGAGCCCGGTGGCGGACTCAACATTGATTACATCTACCTTGATTCGTCGCCCGCTGACCTTGATGAGCGAGAAAGTTGGAAGGTGATGGGACACCCAATCCATCTTACTGATAGTCAAAAGGTCAGCACAAATGGTGTCAATTCAGATTTACTTACAAACACACAGAAATACGAAGGCGTATCCGCATTCATGAAACCATGGGAAATTGAGATGCTGCAACGAGACAACAACATGGTGCAACTTATCAATTCAGGCATTGGGGGGCAACGGCGTCGCTTGGGCCGTTTGCTTATCGCTAATGACCTGAGCAACAAGAACAAAGCCCAAAACTTTGAAGCCGCTCTCAAGAGTGCTGTTACGCGGTTGCAACAGATGGACGGCAACGAAATGGATGTAACCTTCGACATCTGTGCAGGGTTGGCCGGTGGAACAGGTTCAGGTTCCATCGTAGATGTTGTCAGCCAAATACGCACTCAATACCCCTCCACACAAGAGTCTGGCGAACGCGAGCCAACCTTCAAAATTAGGTTGTTCGTCTATATGCCTGAGCGCAATTTGGCTTCGCCCGATCACGATTCGGGCTATTATCAGGCCAACGGTTACGCTGCATTGATGGAACTCAACGCCTTGAGTGTGGGTACCTATCATCCCATTGACGTAACGGGTGCCAAGGATGTCATCACTGGCAAAGTTCGTCGTCTGCTCAACAACCAAGTACCTTTTGAGGCATGCTACATCTACAGTAACGTCAATGAAGCTGGTAAGACTCTTAATGTCAGCAAAGACCTTCCCGTGGTGGTAGCTAACTTCATGTTCCAAACCGTGGTGGTGCCGCAAATTGTGGGCAGCAAAGGGAAATTGGCTCGTCTCGTAGGTTGCGAAAACAAAGGAGTGGGTGCCGAGAAGGACAAATCGGGGCGCAACGCCCACGGTCGCCAGTTCCTCAGCTTTGGCATCACACGTGTCTCATATCCTGAAAACGAGGTTCGTGAATTTGTCACCTATAGCTACGCCCAGCAGGCCGCGTTGCAACTGACCTACAACTACTGGGTCGAAGGACAGGGCTATAGCGAGCGCACCGAAGACGAAGTTGGCAGCGGCTACAATGAGGAGATCAAGAAACAAGAAAACCGAGGCAAATTTCTCCTTGACCAGCATCATCTTATCCTTTCCGAATACATTATTAAAAATGATTCGAGCAATTTGTGGAAAAAACTGGACGAGACTTGGAACGCCCACTCAGACGCTGTTGCCAAGATTGTTCAGCGCGAGATTCAAGACAAGAAACTTTGGGTGCGTGAATACAGTGATAGAATGCGCGATGTTTTCGACAACAAGTTCCGCAGCCAAGGCGTGACGAAGTTCTACTCTGGACAGCAAAAAGAGCTCCGCGCATACGCTGCTTACATCCGTCGCCACATTGAGACTCTCTTCTTTAAAGAGTGGGAATCTGGACAGAAGAGCATGCTGGAAATAGAAAAATATGTCAAGATCTTGATTCAGGACTGTAACGAGCGTATTACAGAATATACCACTCAACGCACAAAGCTCGCCAACGAAAAGCTTCAGGAGCATCAGCGCAAAGTAGCAGGCCTCCGTAGTGAATACGACAACATCGGCTGGCTCAAAGACGCTATCACCAATGCTTCGGGAAAGATATTCAACAGCTACCAATCTGCTCTCAAGGAATACTTCTATACTGCCACGCTCGTCGAAGCTTTCGACTTCGCCAAGATGCTGCTTCAGGAAATCATCGTCAACCTAGCATCGATGCAGGAAGGAATACGCATCTTTAGGACACGTTTGGCACAAATCACCAAGAATGTTTCGGATATGGCTGCCAGCAAGTGCAAAACCAACGAGGACAAAGACGACTCCAACATCAAAAAGTACAACCCTGAAAAGGTTCGCATTATTGTTCGCCAATATACCACCAATAAAGAATATCAGTCGAGTGCCGCACTTGACATTCGCAATGCATTAGTGGCATCGTTGGGAGAAGATGGTGAGCGTTCGTTCGCCAACCTCTACCATCGCGTGGACTATAATTCCATGGAAGACACCATGCTCAACATTTGCACTAACAAGGCCATCGAAGCGATGGAGGAAACCGCCAAAAAGGACGTGATGAGCCGTATGGTGGGCGTTAACATCTTGGAGAAGCTGAAACAGGAACTCATTAGTGAAGCCCAGCGCGAGCAGTTCGTCAAGGATTTGGTGCAACATGCCAAGACCTACGTCCAGTTCAACAACGCCGAAGCCAGCGAAGGAGAAACCATGATGAAGATGATTCAAGTGAGCATTCCGAAAGGTGATGAAAACACTCAAGACTTCCGCAACGAACTCATCAAGGCTTTCAGACAATACACCACAGGCTATAACTTCGTGGAGAGCGAATGTGTTTCAGAACATTACAAGCCCAACGAGATAGTCGTTGTCACGGCTTGCTCTGGTTTCCCACTGCGCTATTTAGCCAACATGACCACCTTGAAGGAAAAATATGACACTCTGCTAATCGGTCCGATGGGCACCTTCAACCGTATGTTGCTTCACACAGAGAGCTTCGACGACTTCGACAAAGCTTTCCCTGCTTTATTTTTCAAGAAGCCCGAAGAAATCATGAAGGAAATGCTCCCCTCACTTATGCTGGCCTATTGTCTCAACCTCATTCAAGAACAAAATGACCCTACCACCGGCGAAAGATTCGTCTGCATTAGTGGCAAGGACATGCTAGGCAGGGACGCCTTCATCCCCATCAAGGGTGCGAAAGACTTTGGCCAGGCATGGCGTACTGTAGGACAAGATTATGGTACGGCCATGAAGCTGAAAGAACAGGTCGAGGACGCGATGAAGGTTGAAGCCCGCAGCAACGACCAAAAGGCCGCACTGAAGTTGAAGCTCTTCGACGTGCTTGACAACCAAGTGCTCAACAGCCTCTGCGAAGGCAACAAATTTCATCCCGACTATGAGCGCTACACTCAAGTGGTGAGTGACATCCTCAATAACGAACTCAAAGAATTATAATCATCAAAAAACACAATAAAATGGCTGAAAAAAAAGGTATTTGTAGAAATTATGTAAACTGTCCCTTGGCCGACAAGGAAGAAATCCAGATCGTGGACGACATCAATTTTGTATGCCAACATTGCCACCAACCCCTTGAACTGGCTGACAACAACACTGGTGGCAAAGGCGGTTTTGACAATAAAAAGAAGCTCCTCTTGAAGCGCATCGGCATCGCCACCGTTGCCATCGGCTTGGTGGTGGGCGGCTACTTCCTCTTCAGTTCAATTATTGCCAAGAAAGAAGCTCGACAATTGGAAATCCAACAACAGGAGAAAGAACGTGTCGAAGATTCCATCAGTCGAGCAGAAGCTTTGCGAGAGGCAGAAGTGCAGTGTAGAGAAGACTCCCTTCGTATAGCAAAGGAAATCCAACTTGCAAAAAAGCAACATGAGGAAGATTCCATTCGTATTGCTGACTCCATCGCTAAAGCAAAATTAACTAAACCTGTTGTGAATACAGGAAACTGGGGGACCTGCAAATGGAAAGGCGTGGCCACCTACGAGGGACCGATGCAGGGCGGCAAACCCCATGGTGGAGGCGGAGCTCTGAAATTCCAGAAACCCTACACGTTGGATCTGAAGGATGGTGTCGGCGGCAAACTTGAGATTAAAGCTGGTGAAAATGTTCGCAATTCCAAATGCAAGAATGGAGAACTGATTCAGGGGGAACTACAACGTAATGATGGCACTCATAAATGGTTTAATATCGGAGCTTAATGATTAGTTTACGCAAAATGGCAATTTTCCTGAGCCTTCTCATCCTTTGGGAGGGCTTTGGGATTGCTTTTGCCCAGGAGTACCGATCTTCGCAACTTGAGCACATTGCCGATTTTATTGGTTTGCCATGCCAAGACAATGATGGCTTGTTTTATAAGGCGTTGCAGTACCAGGGATATCCTGTTACGGTCATTGTCAGAAATGGAGAGGTGACCCATATCGGATATTCGTTGTTCACTCCCACACAACGCCATTGCCTGAGTGAATTGCAATGCGATTTTATCGAACGGATGGCACTGACCGCCGACATCCCGGATTTCTATGGTGTCCCCATTAGCCAGTATTTGTATGATGAAAAAGTGGAATTTTGGGAAGGCGGCTTCAGTGATTTGAAAGTGATTGCTACCGACACTACGTTCATTGTTCAGAATACTTTGAATGAAGGGAAAATACATATTGTCAGTTTTTACTCTTCCAATAAACAAAAACGACTTTTGACACTAACTTATCCTACTAATTATCATTTGATTTCTGGATTGGACGTGACCGAAGCCGAAAATACATTGTGTGCCGACATGAGCTGCGTTTGCGTGGAGAAAACCGTACAGACGGAACCTGTCGATTCTATGTTTTACCCCCTTGGTGATAGTTTGCTTTGGTATCTTAGAGGTGACTCTTTGTTTTTGGTTGAACTGAACTCCAATCGCTACTATAAAAAAAATGATCAGGGGGAGTTCTCTTTGCTGTACAGTGAGAATTACCCGAAAGAAACGATGGCCAATCTTGTGACGGGTGTGGAGATGGAGTATCCGTTTGTGTTGGATGTCAAACTGGTCAAGTACGGCTATCAGAAGGATCATTTTCAAATCCCTCTTCGGCGTTGGGTTGCGTTCTGTTTGCAGACAGGCTGCAAACCTTATTTCGGGGCCGAAAGAATGGAAAACAACCAGATACATGGTGAATTGCTTATGCGCAATGAGGAATTAGGGTATTGCCACGTGATGAAAATGACGTTCGATCCGTCGGTTTTGGGAGAGAAGACAGGAACTATCCAGGCTCGGTTGAACAGTTACGTACCCATATCAAACATTAAAACTTTATTTCAGGAAAATGATTAGAAAACTATTTGTTTGCTTGTTAGCATGGTTTATTTTGGTTCCATCCTTTGCCCAGGAGGAATCGGTTTCAAAACAAATCAATCAGATCAAAAGAGACGCCGCTTTCCTTTATTCGGAGGCGACCTTAGAAACGGCCGAGAAAGCACTTGATGCAGCACGAACAACGCTGATGTCGCAGGTTCAAGAGTATCTTGAATTGAATCAGAAAACCGTTACATTGAGTGATGCGCTCAGACAATCAATATATGCCAAGACGAGTTCATTGGAAATGATGCGCGGTACACAGTACAGGGTCTTCGTTTATGTGCAAAAGAGCGATGTTAATGCCATTCTCGGAATCGGACAACAACAGACACAGTATTCGAAGACTCCGGTGTCCCCAAGTTTGGATAAAACAGTGAAAGAGAAGGCTGATGTGACGAATCTTAAAGCTGCGGAGATGGAGGAAAAACAAGTGCAAGCCGCTACAACTCTTGCCCCTTCAACCGCAAGTGATAAAGCACAAGTTTCCGTTCCAAAAGCAGTGAACGACCCTGGGCTTCCTGCATGGCAAATGATGGCCATTGAAGATTTGCTTAAATGTGGTGATTCCAACGAAGTGAGGGCTAAACTTAATCGCATGAAGGCGGAATATAAAATCAAAAAATATGGCACTCCCGACAATTGTCAGAAGCCGGAAAGTGCTTTCTGGCTCATTTTCTCCCAAGACGGGAGCGTCAATACAATATTAGGACCTGGTACGAAAGAAAGGGTCAGTTTTCGTGACATGACAACGTCCGAATTAGACAATTATAAGGGTATGAATGCATTATGGTTTAACTTTGCAAAATAATTAAAATATGAAAAAGATATTCGCAATTGTCCTTTTTTGCGCAGCTTGCGTGATGCTTCACGCACAGGATGCCGTTCGTTTTGAATTTTCCGACGGTATTGAAGACTTCGCACTTAAAAGTAAGATGGAACAGCAGATTTCAGCGCTGCTGACCGCCATTAATCGAGCTGAAACAAATAATTCAGACATTAATTACTGGGGAATTGAAATTGATGATCTCGCTTCTCAGAGCCTTGGCATGATGTGGAATAATGTGCATTTCCGGATTGTGGATGATGACATCGTGGAGCACTGTCTTCGCGTAAAAACCAGTTCGGGGGTGGTACTCGGCTACCAGGTGCGGAATATTGCCGTGGAAATGAAACCTTTTGACGATTCCTATACGGGCGACCTGAATCAGGAGGTTTGTATCAATCTCAGTCCTAAGGGCGTCATTACCGATTTCAACATAACCTTGGGGCTTAACCAGTATGTGAGACTTATCAAAGAGGGGCAACGCCTTGATGATTTGGACCGCAGAATGCAGATATTGTATTGGGTGGAACAATTCCGCAATGCATATAACAAGAAAGATATTGATTTCATGGAAAAGGTTTTTAGCGAGGATGCTCTTATTGTTACAGGTAAAGTGATGAAACGGATTGACCGCGATGTGCCCAAACCCAAGGTAGAATATACCACGATGGGTAAGCAGCAATATTTAGCCAATTTGCGTAAGGTGTTTTCGAACAACAGTTACATCAATGTACACTTCGACGACATTTCTGTGATACGTCATGGGTCAAAGCCCAATTTTTATGGAGTAACGCTTAGGCAAGGCTGGTCTTCCTCCAACTATAGCGATGAGGGCATTGTTTTTATTATATGGGATTTCACAAACGAGGAAAGTCCGACAATACTCGTCAGAACGTGGCAGCCTATGGAAGAGGATGATGACAAGATTTTTAATTTGAAGAATTTCAAGTTGTAGTGACATGAGAAAGTTGTTATTTCTTCTTGTATTGTTGGGAATGGTGGAAGTGTCAGGTTCGGCACAGAACCTGAAGGTACTGGATTTCCATCCGGATTTGACTATGACCTATGCTGTGCAATTCCCTAAAGAAGATCTCAATGGCACACGTTGCGGTCTTGTCCTGCTGGGTTTGGTATTGCCTGATGCGACTTTCGAAGGGGATATTATATCGACGGAATATAAGGACGGTGAATGGTGGATCTATATGATACAGGGTGCCAATTGGCTTACCATCAAATCGACAAAATTTTTGCCGTTGCGATACGAATTTGAGGGAATCCAAAGTAATGTGACCTACGTGATGAGTGTTGAAAAACCTCAAATCGCATACGAAGGTCCTACGGGAACCATAAAATTGACTTGCAATATCAAAGACGCGAATGTCTATGTGGATGGCGAGTTAAAAGGGAGCTTGAAAGACAACAAAAATGAGATTGTAGTTCCTGTGGGAAAACATGAACTAGAATTTCGCCACGATGGTTATAACGACGAAAAATTGGCCGTGGACATCAATCCCAAACAGGTGTTGAACCATACTGTCACCTTACATGCGAGCGGAACTTTCTCGCTGAACGGTATTTCATACGAAATGGCCAAAATCAAGGGAGGAACTTTCACCATGGGGACTTCGGACAATTTCAACAGAGCAACGCTTAATGTTGCGGTGCCTCATGAAGTGATTCTTCGGAATTATAGTATAGGTGTCACGGAAGTCACACAGGCTTTGTGGCAAGAGGTGATGGGTAGCAATCCGTCAATGGTACAGTCTCCAGAACTGCCGGTAAGCAACGTCACTTGGGACGACTGTCAGGAATTCATCAAAAAGTTAAATGAGCGGAGCGGCTCCCATTTCCGTCTGCCCACGGAAGCGGAATGGGAATATGCCGCACGTGGCCGTGCTGCTGAGGATGGCAAGAAGATCCCTGCGGGTTCAGTGTTCAAACTAACATCGTGTAAGGCAGTCTCGAATAGCGGTGTGAATGTATTAGGTATCAAAGGAATAAGTGGCAATGTGGCCGAATGGTGTCAGGATTGGTTTGGTACGTATCCTACGGAAAAATCCGTAAACCCGACCGGACCTCAGAAAGGCTATCATCGTGTTGTCCGGGGTGGGGCTTACGAGGACACAACGGATTGGGCTCTTCGATCCACCACGCGCTCGCATCGTGATCCAGAAGATGCTTCTCCTGCCATTGGATTCCGTTTAGCCATGGATGATTAAAATTTTGGAATAGTTGTATTATGAAATTAAAACCCGAGATTAAAATTTAAAAAATTAGTTGATATGAAAAAAAATTACTTTCTGATTGTTTTATGTCTTTTTGCAATGCAACTGAATGCACAAGTTGCCCAAAGGAAAGCCACAGTTGCTGTAGGTGATTTCACAGGTAATTACAGCTCTGAAATGCACAATGCTTGTATAGCGAGTATGCCCAGATGCCGTGTGAATGTGGTAGATTGGAATAGTGTGAGAAACAATTCCAATGAGGCGAAAAATGTTGATTTTATTATCACATGCACTCTTGGGAACTTGTCGATGGAAAGAAAACAAGGCACTCGTTTTTTGACAAAGGAAACATATTACTATTATGATGGCAAGATCACGTTTAATTTGGTGCTGAAAGATGCTCGTACGGGAAAAATAATGGCCACACGTAACAGTTTCACTTCATCATCAAATGAAGATCGGCAGAAATGCTTGGAAGCAACTCTTCAAATGAGCAGTCAGGAATGCCGTCGCTTGGTTGATAACGGAATAGTGGTTTCGGTACCCATCAAAGTGGTTCAAGATGTGAAGAAAGACAAAGTGCAGACAGTGGTCATTGACGGTGGCTCGAATATCGGGATATGTCCTGGCTTGTATTTTAACGTGCAAATGGAATCCGAAATTGCAGGGAGCAAGATTTACAAAACGGTAGGTACTGCCAAAGTGAAAGAAGTGTTGAGCGGAGAGCTTACCCTTTGCGAAATCACAAAAGGCAACAAGGAAATCATGAAATTATTGAATGACGACGTTAAATTGTTCTTCACCTCCACGGAAGAACCCATGATTCATTTTTAAATGATGAAGATGAAACATTTGTCGTTATTATTTCTGTCGATGACCATGCTTGCGACTTCGACGATGGCCCAAAAGACGTATGATAGCGAAGTGACTTTGCTGGAACAGGCCGAAAAGACAACTTTGTTCTCCGTTCAGGTTGAAGTGGATAAGAAAATTGATGTGGAAAAAAATGCATGAGGCACTTCTGACCACTTTGCTCTTGAAGGGGGTGGACGGTTTTAACAATGGCCGTCCATTATCCAACAAAGAGGCCAAATACTGGCGAAACGAAAACAGTTTGTTCAAATCGAACGATAATTACATGATATACGTGACCTGTCAGTTGGAAAAGGAACCGGTGGTGACCACCTCGGGTAAGATAAAGGGAGTCGTATATGTCATGTTGAATCACGAAAACTTTTTCCGATATTTGGAACGTTATGGGGTTCGGGCAAAATAGGGAACTGGCGATTTTGTGCCAACTACAAAGTCTTAAGTCTCATGTCTCAATTAAGAATAGTTAAAGACAGTATTAGATTAAAATGATGATGAAAAGGATATTCTCAATATTTCTTTTCTGCACGGTTTGCGTGATTCTTCACGCGCAAGATATTGTGCATTTTGAGTTCTCCGACGGTATTGAAAACGCCGCACTCAAAAGTAAGATGGAACAGCAAGTTTCAGCCTTACTGACTGCCATCAATCGGGCTGAAACGAATCATTCCGCTATCAGCTACTCGGGTATTGATATAGACGAACGCACCACCCAAAGCATTAATAAGATATGGAATGCGGTGCATTTCAGAATTGTGGATGATGACATTGTGGAGCACTGTCATCGCGTGAAAAACAGTTCGGGGACAGTCGCAGGTTATCAAGTTCGGAATATTGCGATTGAGTTGAAACCATTGGGCAATCCCTATACGGGTGCCCGAAATCAGGAGGTGAATATTGATTTTGACCAAAGAGGATCTGTTACGGGTTTTAATTTTACCCAGGAGCTTGATTTGTATGTGAAAACCATCAACACGGGGACACGCCCTGATGATGATCATGTTTCGAAAACTGCATATACCGACCTTGCCGCTTTCGGGCTGAAGGGGAATGTCAAGAAAGTGATACAGAATGGGGATGTTGATGTGATAGTTTATTACTTCGGGACGGAATGGATAAGTTGTAACCTTGAGTTCTCCCAGTCTGGGAATCTGGTCAGAGTCAATGGGTTGAAGGGCGGTAAAAAAATAGAGGATATGGAGGGTGAATATTTTGCCGCAGACTATGAGGAGTTCAAGGAGGCGACGAAGGATGTGCCAGAGGGTGTTTTTGTCTTCTCAGACATTCCAGAGTTTGGTTTGGTCAGAGACTCGGACGGCAGAATTATAAAACGTGTCCACCTGGTTATTGGTTGCGAGGAAGACTGGGAGGAGTGGGAGACACTGCAATATGATGACAAAGGCCGGGTAGTCTTCATAAAGTTGTCAGTAAAGAATCCCGATGAGAAAAATTTCACGGACACAGGCGACTACATCAAATATTTCTACGATGAAAATGACAACGTGATTAAGACTGTTCAGTACGACTCGAACGAGAAGCAAACCTATACGATTACCTATACTTACAAGGAGTTTGATACAGCGGGCAACTGGCTAGTTCGAGTTGCGAACTGTAAGGAGCGAGGTCCTATAAATGAGATAGAGAAGAGGAAGGTGGAGTACTGATTAGGCTGATGCTTTATAGGAATGTGCACCATGTCGTCGTGACCTGAAAACAGTTGTGGTATTTAAATGTAGAGGTTGCCGAAGAATGGAAATTGTAAAAATCAATAAATAGATTGTGGCATGAAAAAAGAATCTCGGCTTTAGTTCTTTTGGTGTTGTTGATTAAGAGGATGGCGTTCTTTGCCTTCCTAGTTGACACCAGTGAAAGTGCAATTATTGTCATATTATTCATTTAAATCAAAAAAAAACATGAAAAAAATCACCATTGTTACGTTGTTTTTTGCCCTGTTTGCAGCAGTGGGCTTTTCCCAGCCGGAAACTGATGCCCAACCGTGTGCCGCTACACCAACCGTCAAGGATATTGACGGCAATGTTTATAATACGGTTCAAATCGGTACACAGTGCTGGATGAAAGAAAATTTAAAAACTACAAAATATGCAGATGGTACGTTGATTTCTTTAGGAAAACAGCATTCAGGAGAAAGAGAAGGGGCGATGTTCAGGTATTATCCAGGAAATAAAGAGAGCAATGTCTCCATTTATGGCTACCTCTACAATTGGTATGCTGTAGTTCGAAACAATCCAGACAAGGCACATCTCACTAGTCCGTTGCAGGGTGTGTGCCCTACAGGTTGGCATGTGCCCATACAGGCGGAATATGACACATTGGCTGCTTATTTGTCTAATTATCCCAAGTATGTTTGTAATTCGCCAGATGCGTTTAAAGTTACAGGAATGACCAGTTATGATATCACGAAAGCGCTGGCGTCCACAAAGCTTTGGCAGGCTCATGAAGAGAAATGCACGCCGGGATATCAGCTTTCAACCAATAACAGTTCTGGATTCTCGGCTCTCCCCGCTGGCGGTTACGAGTATTGGGAAGAAGTTCCATATTCAGATGGGGGTATAGGAATCAATTGTTCATTTTGGTGTAGAGATGAAGATCCCGACTCAGGAACCGGATATGTTTTCGGATTTAACAATATGAACCAAGATATGTGGTTAGGAACGTCTAACGAAAAGGCAAATGGTTGTTCCGTCCGCTGTTTAAAAGACTAACATATCAGCAACAAAAGGAACTCTCTGCATTGGAGGTTCCCCTTTGTCCAAAATAGCGTCAAATTAATCATCAATAAATCAAGATATTATGAAGAAAATGTTGTTTGCCCTCTCGGTGGCTGTTTTTGCTTTCGCTCTCGCGAGTTGTGGTTCTTCGTCGGATAAAGGAAGCAAGACAAGCTTGTTCCCGTTTCAGGAACCTAATGGAAAAACGGGTTTCGTGAATTTGCAAAATGGCAAAGTCGCTGTGGAGCCTCGTTTCACTTTTGCCTACATGTTTCGCGACGGTTTAGCATTGGTTTCAGAGTCTCTGGATGGCGAGGAATCTCGTTTCGGTTACATCAAAGAAAATGGTGACTATCTTCTCGAACCCCAATACGAGGTGGCTACGCAGTTCAACGAAGGGTTGGCATGGGTTGTGGAGGATGGTGGTTATCCCAAAGCCATCGATACTAAGGGCAATGTTCAGTTAGAGGCCAAGGATCTGCTGCGTGTCTATTGTTTCTCAGAGGGGTTAGCGGCTGCTTGGGTATCGGGAGACCTGTTCAATCCCCAATGGGGCTTCATCGACAAGAAAGGTTCCATCGTCATCGAACCTCTTTATCGTGAGGTTGCGTGGTTCTCAGATGGACTTGCAGCCGTGAGGACGGATGATCGTTGGGGTTTTATTGATACCAAAGGCAATATGGTCATCTCTGAACAATTTCGCGAAGTCCGACCCTTTCATAATGGTCTTGCCATCGTTTCAGGTCCTTCTTCAGCTCTTTGGGGTGTCATTGACAAAGCAGGCAAAACCGTTATCCCTTTTGAGTATAATGAAATCGAGGTTGATGGGGATCTGTTTTTGGTGCAGAAGGGCGAAAAGGTCGGTTGGATAGACAAAAATGGGAATTGGATGATTGAAACTTCAGGATGCATGGCACTTCCCTTTGCTGGTGCTGATCTTGCCGCCGTGAAAAACCGGGATTGCTATTGGGGGTACATCGATAAAAAAGGAGATGTCGCCATTGACTTCCAATATGCTCAAGCAGGCCCTTTTTCGAAAGGGAGAGCAATTGTCAGCGAGGATGACATCTGGATGAGCATCATTGATGAGAAGGGAAAGAAAGTCTCCTCGAAATCGCAGATGCTATACTCATGTGGTGGAAACAACTACCCTCAAGATGAGGTGGTAGAGTGTCTTACGTCAGCCTATCCGTCTGTAAGAAACATGGTTCACACTCGATACAAGAGTGTCAAATAAAGGGAAAAACACGTTCTTTCAGCAATCGTGAGGAACCCCGTGTGTTGACTTACTGAACTTTGACTTTTTGAATGTCAACTATTAACAATTAGTTGCGATTCCCCATAACCAAAAATCATTATTATGAAAACCAACAAACTAACAATCTTTGTTGCAATATTCTGTGCGCTGCTGCTCGCCGCATGTTCGTCCTCTTCCAAGCAGCAAATCTCTCCGATGAAGCTCTTCCCTTTCTCCAACGGCGTGAGATTCGGTTATGCCGACATGGAAGGGAAGGTGGTGATACAACCTCAGTTCGACCGCGCCTATATGTTTCGCGACGGCGTGGCGTTGGTGGGTGTCGGCACGGGCAACGACACCCGTTGGGGCTACGTGAAGGAGGACGGCACTGTTTTGGCGGAACCCACCTATATGGAGGCCACCCAATTCAACGAAGGCCTTGCCTGGGTGGTGTCGGAAGACGGTTGTCCTACCGCAATCGACACCAAGGGCAAGGTGCAGATCGAGGCCAAAGAAGCCCATCATGTGCGCTGCTTCTCCGAAGGACTGGCAGCGTTCAGCGTCGAAGTGGAACCTCACCAGTATCTGTGGGGGTTCATGAACACCTCCGGCAAGGTGGTCATAGAGCCGCAATTCGAATCCGTCGGCGACTTCTCTGAAGGATTGGCTGCTGTGGAGACGGGAATGGGATGTGACTACATCGACAAAAACGGCAAACGTGTAATTACGGGATTTCCCAGCTACGAAAAGCAGGATTTCCACAACGACAGGATCGTTGCAGAAAAGAACGAACAATTGACATTCAAGACTTTATATGACAAAAAAGGGAAAGAGGTTCTCACCACAGACTACGTGGAGATTTATCCAGATGGGGGACTTTTCTACTTTGAAGCCCTTGACCATCAAGGTTGGATGGATAAGAACGGCAAAGTTGTTTTGAAGATAGATTTAGACAAGCAGGTAGGTGCTTTTGGCGATGCCGATTTAGCTCTTTTCCTCAAGGATGGTAAATTTGGGTACATTAACCGAAAGTGCAAGGAGGCCATCCCTGCGCAATTTGAACGAGCCTTCCCTTTCTCTGGAGGCCATGCGGTTGTGATGAAAGATCGTCACATCGGTGTGATCAATGAAAAAGGAGAGTTCACGGTTGAGCCCAAGTTCGACCATGGCACGAAGTATTATTCTGCTTTGGATGTCTATGGCTCCGTTGTGGAGACCTATCCGAAAACTGCCAATGGGGTGACCACACGCTACATAGATCCGGAACTTTTGGCCAACACCCAGATTACCAGCAAAGGTGTCGGCCCCATCAAAATCAACATGAAATTGTCCGACATCCCCAAGACGGTAAAATACCTGTATGACTCTGTGGTGGTGGAACACTATGACAATGACAACGACGAGATGGTGGGATTTCAGGCGATGGCCACGTTCTACCAAAAAGGAAGACCTCTCTTCGGTGCCGGGAGTTGGGACGGAAAGACTGTCGAAAGCATCGGGGTCGGCTTCGACCAAAGGTCAAGTGTTGTGAACCCGATCTATTTCCAGGCTGACGAACGGAGACTACATCTCAAAGACTCGTTCAAATCCTATATTTCCGACCACAAGCTCAAGAAAACCACAGTAGAGTCGTGCGGCGGTCCTTTGAGTTACTATGATTTGCAGGGATTGAAAGTCTATACAGGATGGACGGGTGCTATTGAACAGTTTGAAATTGGGGAGTACCTTATTCTGTGGGATTAACAGTCTGCTATTCGGTGTCTCCCGTTGATGAACTCAAAGACAACAATAAGCATGTTTAGGAGGCGGTAAGGCCGCTTCGAACTTACAAACATCCGTGTGTTTGTTATTTTCTGTAGTTTGCAAAAAAAAACGTATCTTTGCAGCCACTGTAATTGAATAATTTACCACGGATATGTTTTCTGAAAAGTATAGAAAAATAGAGCGACGGAGCATTTTTTTGTCTCTGTTGCTCTTGTTTTTGATGCAGAGTTTTGCACAGACGAGTGTTTTCGTCTCCGCCGCGGCTGCGGATGACAGCGGCGATGGTACCACATGGGAGACCGCCAAGAAGACCATTGCGGCGGGAATCACGGCGGCGGGCACAGATGGCACTGTTTGTGTGAAGGCTGGCAGCTATGTCGTTAGTGCTCAGCTGAATATTCCCATTGGCGTGCGAGTGCAGGGCGGCTATCGGCAATCATCAACCGGCACTGACACTACCCAGCGGCGGCTGCCCGGCGTGAACAGCCACTGGACAGATAATGCCTGGTGTACGATTATCTCTGGCAAGGAGTACGGAATTGCGAGCTACCGCATCGCCACCGTGCATGGACTGTTGGAGGGCTGTGTGATCCGGGCCGGCAGTGTACAAGACTATGGCGGTGGGGTGCTCATTGACGGGGAAGGTGCGACGGTTCGCTATTGTGTTGTCAAGGAGTGTGAAGCCATCAACGACTACGAAAACAACGCCGAGGGCGGCGGAGTCTATATCCGCAACAACGGCACACTCATCAACAGCGTGGTGACCGAATGCCGGGCCGACAACGGCGTGGGAGTGGCCGGTGAGGACGGCTACCTCATCAACAACACGATTACCCGCAATTACCCGTCCCACTGCGGCTATGTGGTGGATGTGGATGGCAACTACTACAACACGGTGCTGATCGGCACCCAATGCTGGATGAAAGAGAACCTGCGCACCACCCATTACCCTGACAGCACGGCCATCACCCATTTGACAGGTGGGACCAGCAACACGTATGGTGCCTATTACAAGAATACAGATTTGTCGGATGCTTACGTTCAATATGGTTTGCTTTACAACTGGTTGGCGGTGATGCATGGAGAGGCGAGCACTACTGCTGTGCCGAGCGCTGTGCAAGGTATTTGTCCCGACGGCTGGCATGTGCCTTCCAACGGAGAGTGGACCCAAATGGAAAACTTCCTGAAAAATCAACGTCGCTATTGGTGCAACAACAACAGTAATAACATAGGCAAATCCCTTGCGGCCAAAACGGGATGGAATGGGTCGAACGATTGTAGTGTAGGAAGTACTCCTTCCACCAACAATGCCACACGTTTCTCTGCATTGCCTGCTGGAAGATATGTGGATAATAGCTTTTCGAATTTGGGTCTTGAAGCCTTGTTTTGGACTGCCACGCAAAACAATAATGACAATACGGCATATATGCGTTACCTTAGTAGCGGCAATGCCACTCTCTTGAGTAACGGATATAACAAGAGAAATGGCTATTCCGTCCGTTGCGTGAAGAATAATTAAGAATTGGGAATTAAGAATCAAGAATGATGAATGCAGAATTATTCCTTAAGCGGCCTCGAAGAGGTAATGCACACGAAGTAGAGACGCAAAATTTTGCGTCTTTACGGGTAACCCCACACAAGCGGAGCGCAGTGTGGAACCTGATGCAAAGAACCGTTGTGCTCATGATGGTGTGTCAACTCATCTTGAGCATCGCTTCCGCGCAGAATGTATTCGTAGCGACGACAGGAAACGATAGCAGCAGCGGGGCTTCGTGGGAAACGGCGAAAGCTACCCTTGCGGCTGGAATCGCACAGGCTGGTACTAACGGGACGGTCTTTGTGAAGGCGGGCTCGTACACAACCTCTGCCGAAGTGACCATCCTCCCGGGCGTGACCGTGATGGGAGGCTTCTCGGCTGCTTCCACGGGTACCGACACTTCGCTGCGGAACCTTCCCGGCGCGAACCTCCACTGGAACGATAATACGTGGTGTACCATTATCAAAGGCGCAGGCGATCATCGCATTGCCACGGTGCATGGGACACTGGATGGTTGTGTGGTGCGCAACGGTTATACGGACACTTACGGCGGCGGTGTGCTGATTGACGGGGCAAACGCCATGGTGCGCTACTGTGTCATCAAAGAGTGTGAAGCCATCAATGACAACGATGGTGTGGCGGCCGAGGGCGGCGGGGCATACGTGCAGAACGGCGGCACGCTGCTCAATTGCGTGGTCACGGAGTGCCGGGGCGACAAGGGTGCGGGTGTGGCCGGCGGCAACGGCAGCCTCATCAGCAACACCATCACCCGCAACCGGCCCACCGATTGCGGCATTGTGGCCGATTATGATGGCAACATCTACAAGACGGTGGTGATCGGCGACCAGTGCTGGATGCGCGAGAACCTCCGCACCACCCACTATGCCGACGGCACGCTCATTCCCGAAGGGACAACAAACTCCTCTACACTGCCTTACCGCTACAAAGGCTATGTGACCGATGCACAGCATTTGCAGGATCCCAGCATTTTTGTAAGGTGCGGATACCTCTACAACTGGCCGGCGGTGATGCACGGCGCGGCCTCCTCTTCTGCCAACCCCTCCGATGTACAAGGTATTTGTCCCGATGGATGGCATGTTCCGAGTCAGTCGGAATGTTTGCAGATGATTATGTTTGTGCAGAGCGTGTCGAGATATTGGTGCGGAAGCAATAGCACATATATAGCAAAGGCTCTTGCTTCAAAAGAGGGTTGGCTTTCTTCTAACACCGATTGTGATATAGGCTATCAGGTATCATCAAATAATGCTACAAGATTCAGTGCTATTGCCTCTGGATTTTTTAATAACAATTATAATTCATACGGTGAAAATGTCCTTTTTTGGTCATCTACAATTAGTAGTAGCAATCCGTGGCGTTTTTGTTTAAGTAAAAACAGCAAAGGTGCAAATGACCAAAGTACCATGTATCCATACGCAGGATTTTCTGTCCGTTGCGTAAAAAATAGCAGTAATTAGCCTCAAATCAGATATATATGAACAAAAATATATTCCTTAAGCAGCCCCTAAGGGGCAAGAGCTCGGTAGAACAGTTATCATCACCCAAAGTGCAAACAGTTGCTCGGCGCATTATAGCCC
This sequence comes from uncultured Bacteroidales bacterium, assembly GCA_905235135.1. Classification (GTDB taxonomy): domain Bacteria; phylum Bacteroidota; class Bacteroidia; order Bacteroidales; family WCHB1-69; genus F23-D06. The sequence goes on along the minus strand of CAJOKR010000022.1, from coordinate 12,000 downwards.
TTGCGATACTGTGCCTATGTACCATGCTGTCACAGGCGCAGACGAACATCTTCGTGTCGACATCGGGCAGCAATGACAACGACGGTCTAACCTGGGAGACAGCGAAGCAAACCATCACAGCTGGCCTTGCGGCGATTGTCGATAGCACTGGCGCAGGCAGCGGCAATGTCTTTGTGAAGGCCGGATCTTACGTGGAGTCGGGGCTGACCATACCTGCGGGAGTGAAGGTAATGGGCGGATTCAAGACGGTCAGCGCGGGTACGGACACCTCAATGCGGCGGCTCCCGGGCATGAACAGCCATTGGACCGATAACACGTGGTGTACCATTATCAGTGGAGCTTCCTATGGATTGGGCACGAAACGAATTGCCACAGTGATGGGTGAGATAGATGGCTGTGTGGTGCGTAACGGCTTCACCACCACCTATGGCGGCGGATTGTTGTTGGACGGTGGCACGGCTCGTTTCTGTGTCATCAAGGAGTGCGATGCCATTGACGATGAGTTTCGCAACGCGAAAGGCGGTGGTGTGTATGTGCGCAACAACGCCCAACTGCTCAACTGTGTGGTTACGGACAATCGGGGCGATGACGGGGCTGCGGTGGCCGGCCACGATGCCACGTTGATCAATAATACGATTACCAACAACCATCCTACCGATTGCGGTACCGTTCAGGATTACGACGGCAATGTCTATAAAACCGTGGTCCTCGGGGAACAGTGCTGGATGCGCGAAAACCTCCGCACCACCCACTACGCCGATGGTACTTTCATCGCGTTAGGATCCAGTTCTTCATACACTATTCCTTACCGTTATGAAGGATACACCTCTCCGATGTCGGCGGCGATTTTTGAGCGCTGCGGCTACCTATATAATTGGGCGGCGGTAATGCATGGCGCGGCCTCTTCGGATGCCAACCCTTCCGGTGTCCAGGGTATTTGTCCCGATGGTTGGCACGTGCCCAGTAAATCAGAATGGAATCAAATGGCCGATTATGTAAATAGTGTTTTGAGATTTAGATGCAATGGAGAAGATGGAAGTATTGCACGATCATTGACGGAAAATGGATGCTGGGCTGGTATTAGCAGTTATAATCATTATTGTGGCCCAGGTAATAATTATGGTAAGGGCAATGCCACACGTTTTTCAGCATGGCCAGTCGGTTATTATAGGAGTGACGCATATTCCAATTATAGCGAAGGCTGTGTTAATTATAGTTATAAAGCGGTTTTCTATACTACTTCAATTGATGAAAATAATACTGCATATGCGTATCGACGAGAGATGGACAGAGATTGGAGTAGTGTTGGATCGGGCTCTGCAGGTACATATGGAGTCGGGGCTAGGAAAGATGGCTTTTCCGTCCGTTGCGTGAAAGACAATTAAAATGCAGAATAAAGAATAATCCTTAAGCAGTCCCGAAGGGACAATACGCACGAAGTAGAGACGCAATATTTTGCGTCTCGAATAACCCCACACATGGCGATAACCGCAATGTGAGAAATCAACAGAAATAAAAAAATCATCAATATGAACAAAAGAACAATAATATGGATCATGCTGCTGATGGGATGGGGAATGCTCGCCCAGGCGCAGGCGCACCTGTTCGTTGCCACGACGGGTGACGACAGCAGCAACGGATTGACGTGGGAGACCGCCAAGCTGACATTGGCGAGTGCGCTCACCATTGCACAGAACGCCACGGGCGGTGCCGTCATCCATGTAAAGGTGGGCTTGTATGCCATGCCGGCAGAGGTGACGGTCTATCCCAACGTGACGGTGATCGGCGGCTACGCGGCAGGCAGCACCGGTACGGACCAGACGCAGCGGCTCTATCCGGGCACCAACAGCAACTGGACGAATACAAGCAAGGTCACGATTCTTGACGGCGGTTACACGCACCGCGTGGCTACGGTGAGTGCAGGCGGACGCTTGGAGGGCTGCATTGTGAAGCACGGGCGCACGAGCGGCAACGGCGCGGGCGTGCTCATCGATGGTGGCACGGTTTCGCACTGCGTGTTGCTCAACAATTTGGCTTACAATACCGCCGACACCACCCAAGCCAAGGGAGGCGGGGCCTACGTGCAGAACAACGGCAAATTGCTCAACTGCGTGGTGAGCTACAACCGTGCCGACAACGGCTTTGGCGTGGCGGGCACCACCGGCGATGTGGTCAACAACACCATCACCCAGAACTCCGGCACCCACTGTGGTACCGTTGCCGACTATGACGGCAACCTCTACGAGACCGTGGTCATCGGCGAGCAGTGCTGGATGCGCGAGAACCTCAGGACGACACACTATGCCGATGGTATTTCGGTCTCGTATTATAACCCTGGAACTTCCGCAGCGGAAACACGCATATTTGGTTTATTATATGCATGGACTAATGCGATGCATGGTTCTGGCCAATCCAATACTAATCCAAGCGGTGTGCAAGGAGTCTGTCCTAATGGCTGGCACCTTCCTTCAAAAGCAGAGTTTGAACAGTTGGTCACTTTTTTGTCGTACGATGATGAAAACTGTTGTGGAGGTAATGCCACGTATGTGGCTAAATCGTTGGCTTCAACTCTGTATTGGGTATCTTCTACAACTGGGTGTGCAGTCGGTAATGATTTGTCAGCTAATAATCGTTCACTTTTCAATGCTCAACCAACGGGATATTATTATTATGGCTATGCGTATATGTACACATATTCCTATTTTGTGACATCCACACAAACAGGTTCACATCAGGCTTATACTTATGCAGTATTAAATTCTAACGGTCAAACCTTGTCTTACGATGCTCCGGAAGATCACTCTGGGTACGGTTGGCAAGGAAACAGAAACTATGCTGGCTCCGTCCGTTGCGTAAAAGACTAAATAGCGAAAATCCCTAATGGTTAGACGGTTGTGGATATTGTTGTTCGGGCTTCTGCTCGTGGTGTGCCACGGGCGGGCGCAGAACGGTCGTGCCCTCCTGCAGGAGGGCGGCGGCTCGTTGTCTGTCTATAACAATATCGTGGTCAACAACGGCGACAGCCTTCAAGACTACTCCGACTGGGCCTCCAACAACCTCTTCGGCTATCACCCCGACATCTTCTCGCACGTGAACAACGACTTCCGTCCCGCGTACCATCCGTTAGTTTACGGACAAGGCTACAATGCGGTGGTGACTTGGCTGTTCGACCTGCAAGGCAAGCCGCGCCTCTTCAATGATACCGTAGAATTGGGCGCGTTCGAGTACCCGCGCATCTTCGTCCCCTATCGGCTCACCTATCCGTTTTATCAAGAGGAGGGAGGCAATCTCAACATCTGTAACAACATTGCGCTCTACAACCGCGCCGACAGCAGCAATGTGGTGGCCAATGTGACCGTGCCGTCCAATAACATCTTCGGAGACACGGTGGATGTGTTCATGAACTGGGAGAACGACTACCGCGTGAAGCCGGGATCGTTAGCCGATGAAGGCGGTGACAACAGCTGCGTGCAGACGGAAACCGACCTGAAGGGCGAACCTCGTTTGGGTGGCGCGGCGGTGGAAATCGGTGTCTTCGAGCGTTATGTGGCCGAACCCCGCGCTGACACGGGCTTTGTGGTGTATGCCGTACCAGGTGGCGACCTCAACTTCTGCAACAATATCGTGCTGTACAACGTTCCCGGACATCAAGTCAACGTGGATGTGTCACCCAACAATATCGTGGGAGACAGCCTTTCAGGGCTCTTCTTCCACTACAAGAACGACTACCGCACCCGTCCCAACACGCTTGCGGACGATGGTGGTGACAACAGTTGTGTGCAGACCGAAACCGATATGAAGGGCGAGGCGCGTGTTTGCGGTGCGGCGGTGGATATTGGCGTGTTCGAACGTTATGTGAGTGAGGAACAGAACGAGGTGGTGTGGCCCGTGTTTGTGGAAGAGGGGGGCGATTTGAATTTCTGCAACAACATTATCGTCCACAACAGTGCCGACTCCAACGTGAATGTCACTGTTCCGCCTTACAATATGGTTTCCAACACGGTGACGGGGTTATTTATAAACACATGGCGCGATTTTGTGCTGATTTTCGGTTCGCCAGCCATTGATGCGGGGGACGACGGCTGTATGCAGACTTCCGTCGATATCAAGGATGATCGGCGAAAATACGGAGCCTCGGTGGATTTGGGCGCATTCGAGCGGCCTGACGGTTACGAACACAAGGGTTATCCTTTCTGGCAGGAAGAGGGCGACAGTCTCAATATCTGCAACAACATCATTATCAACAACTATACGGACACGAATATCAATGTGGCTGTGTCGAATCATAATTTGGTGACAAACAGCAACAATGTTTTCCAGCACAATAGGACCAACTTTCAGCTCAAACCCTACTCGCCGGCGGTAGATGCCGGTTTGAACAGCTGCTCGTCGTGGGAAAGGGACATGCAGGATTCCACCCGCATTCTTCACGAAGTGATAGACTTTGGTGCTTTCGAGATTTATATCGATTACAGTAATTCCATTGTCTATCAAGATGTTGGAAGTTCACTCTCGTTATGCAACAATGTCGTGATTTTGAACTCGCCGTGGACCCCAAATGTCAATCTCATTGGCGTGCCGAACAACAACATTGTCAATGATCAGGTGGTGGTCTTTCGTGACAATCTTCTGGATTTCAGACCATTGATGCACTGTGATGCGGTGGATGCCGGGCAAAACTCCTGCAATGGGTTGCCTACCGACTTGGATACGGTGAAGCGCATTATGAATGGGCGCATTGACATTGGTGCGTATGAGGTATATATAGAGCAAGATACGAACCATTATGCCGGTGGCGGCGACAGTGGCGGAGATTGGGGTGGCTACATGAATCCTGACTACAACGCCATTGTTTATGAGAATTCCCATGCAAGTCTTTATCTTTGCAACAACATCATTGTGAACAGCGTTTTCGCCGCCAACACGAATACTACTTTCGGTTTGTCTCCCGCTTATCATAACTTGGTGACGGACACTAATTTGCTTTTCCGCGACCCGTGCGCCGATTTTCGGCTGAATCCTTTGTCCATAGCGGTGAATGGAGGTCGCAACGATTGCAACAATCTCTCCCAAGATATTGACAATCACGACCGTATTATATTAGATACGATAGATATTGGCGCGTTTGAGTATTTGCCATTTGACAATTTTGTGGCGGTGTATCAACTAGAACAGCATCAGATGACGGTGTGTAACAACATCATTATCAATAATGTCAATGCATTTAGCGTGAATGACCTGAATACGCCTGGCAACAATCTTTTGATAGATAATAACTTGATTTTCCGGGATGATGTTCTGGATTTCCGTCCGAGAGAGGAGTGTGCCGCAATCAACTTCGGTAACAATGCCTGTTGTCCTTTGACTGTGGATTTGTTTGAAAACGACCGGATCTATGCCGACACTATTGACGTTGGTGCGTTCGAACTGGTACGCAAGGCTACGGATACCATTTATGCGGTTATTGAGCATGAAGGACATACGTTGCATCTTTGTAACAATATTGTCATCCACAACCAATGCGATTTGCCCGTCAATGATTGGGGTACGTCTGGAAATAACTTGCTGGTGGATAATGATTTGGTGTTCAAAAACAATATTAATGATTTTACATTGCGTGAGCATAGTGCTGTGATTAACGCCGGCGACAACAGTTGCAACCCGTTGGAATCCGATTTGAAGGATGCTGTCCGAATTTTCGCTGACACCATTGATTTAGGTGCATTCGAACTCACGATTTCGGCAGAAGACACCGTTTTTGCCGTTTTGCAAAAATCCGAGCATCAGCTTGTGCTCTGCAACAATATTGTGATCAATAATTCAATTGCGGAAAACACCAATGCAGAGGTAGATACAGCATATAACATCATAGTCAACAGTGACGACATTTTTGTCAATAGTACCTATGACTATCAGCCGATGCCGCAGTCATTGGCGGTCAACCACGGTAGTAATCCGTGCTGCCCCCTTGCTACGGATATTTCTGGACTATCGCGCATTTATGATGAGGTGATAGACATCGGAGCTTTTGAACCGCGTATGCATCAAGATTCTGCATTTGCGCTTTTTGCCGAGGACAGTGTTTCGCTGGTGCTGTGTAACAACATCATTATCAATAATACATATCTTGATAATTTGAATTTGGATTCTGTTCCAGATAACAATATTGTCGAGGACAATGACACCTTATTCCGCCATTCGGTCTATGATTTCCGGCCTAAAAACCATTCGTTGGCCATTAACCAAGGCAATAATTCTTGCTGCTCGCTTCTCGCCGATTTGACTGGAGGCCCCCGTGTCTTCTATGAAATCATTGATATCGGTGCGTTTGAATTATGGACATATCAGGATTCTGCTTTCGCACTTTTAGCCGAGGATAGCTTCTCTTTGACGCTGTGCAATAACATCATTATCAACAATCCGTTGGTCGAGAATCTGAATTTGGATTCTGTTCCTGCGAACAATATAGTGGAGGATAATGACACTTTGTTCAGGCATCCTGTTTTCGACTACCGGCCGCTCAATCATACTCCAGCCATCAATCAAGGTGACAATTCCTGTGTGAGTTGGGCGATAGATTTGGATAAGAAGGAACGCATTTTCCAAGAAATTGTGGATATTGGTGCTTATGAACTCTCTTCAAGTGAGACTATAGAATCGTATGCGGTATTGGGTGACACAATTGGGATGACCAATGTGGATTCCAGTCAAATACTTCGGTTATATAACAACATCATCATCCATAACGCCTCCACCACGCAGAATGTGACGGGTTATTATACCGGCGACCACAATATGCTCACCGACCAGCCGAACGTGTTTGTGAACGAACAGAATAACTATTTGCTGCCGTCGAATTCTCCTGCCGTGGATGCAGGTGACAACCAGTGGGTGGCCTGGGAAACGGACATCAAGGACGAGGCTCGCATTTCATGTGCCAACATTGTGGATCAGGGTGCATACGAGCATTCGTTCAACGATGTGGCTGTGTCGCTGACGGCCACGCAGGTGACCACCGACAACTGTCAAGGCTACTACTTTCTGCTGACGGCCACCCCTGGGGCGCAACATTACTACTGGTCGCATACCAATGAAGATACCAATACGGTACAGGTGTCTCCGCTTATGGCCACGCAATATACTGTTACTGCCAGCAACGGAGGCGAATGTTTGCAAGTGGATACTGTGATGGTGACACCACCCATTATCTTGAGTGACACATTGGGAGCGCCCGCTTCCATGGGTACGAAATTTTGGCTGTCGTACCTGCGCAACCACTTCCGCCCTCCCACGCTCACGTTGCGTGTCTCGGCTGAGGAGGCCTGCACGGGCATGGTGAGCAACCCGAATACGGGTTGGAACATGTCGTTCTCCGTAGCCGATCATTCTGTGACAACTGTTTCCATACCCCTTGATAAGGCATATTCTCCTTATCCGGATATGGTGGGTGATTACGGGTTGCTGGTAGAGACCTCGGATTCTGTGTCGCTCTTTGCGGCGAACTACAATGTCAGCAGCTTCGATGTGACTTTTGTGCTGCCTGAGGACGCTTTGTCAGATGAGTATGTGCTGCAGACTTACACGCCGATGATGAACGCCGAGTTTGTGATTGTGGCCACCGAGGACAACACGGTGGTGGACATCACGCCGTCGCGGGCGTTGCAGGGTGGTCATCCGGCCCAACAGACGTTCAGCGTGACCCTGCAGCAGGGACAGACATATCTCGGCATATCCCAGTATGGCGGTGTGCTCGGCGATCTTTCTGGAACGATAATCCAAGTACACGATGAGAAACCGGTGGCCGTCTTCAACGGTAATGTCTGCGCATTGGTGCCTTCGGGTAACTCCTATACCGACCACTTGGTGGAACAAGCCGTGGGGACGAACTTCTGGGGCCGCGCTTTCGCTATCACTACCACTCAGAGCCAGAATTTCGACCGTGTGCGTGTGACTGCTTTGCGCGACAACACCGAGATTCGCAAAAACGGACTCCTGTTGACTACGTTGCAGTCGTATCAAACCTACGAGTTTGAAATATCGGCTACGGAAGGCAGTTGCTATCTGGAGTCGTCAAAACCTGTCGGGGTCTATCTCTACATCGCGGGTGCTATGCAGGGGAACCCGCAGGAGAAGAGCGACCCCTCCATGATTTGGATTCCCCCTACGGAGCAGAAACTCAACGATATCACTTTCTCCACATTCTATTCTCCGGGTATCTCCGAACATTATGTCAACATTGTGATACCCTCTACTTTTGTGAATGATGTGACGCTTGACGGGGTGAATATTGGTGGCCAATTTACGCCCCTGAGCGGTACTCCTGATTTGATGTTCACACGCCGCAATATTGCGAACGGCACGCACCGTCTCCATTGCGAAGGCGGGTTTATCGCGCATTGCTACGGTTTGGGCTACCATGAGTCGTATGGCTACGCTGTCGGTTCCAAGGCCGTGCCTCTCAAGGAGTTGCTCTATGTGAATGGGGTGCTTAATACGGAACTTCCTTCCGACCTGAAATTCTGTCCCTATGAGCCCATTGATTTCAGCACATACGTGAATTACCCTTGCGACAGCGTGGTGTGGGATTTCGGGGATGGGAGCCCCTACGTCAATGCTGGCGAGACGACGCATAGCTTTGCTGAAGCGGGTGTTTACAATGTCGTGGCTACGCTTTATATTACCAATGGGGACTTCGTGATGTGTACGAGCCTTTATGCGAGAATTTGGGTGAAGGCAGGTCCGATGGTTACCTATTATGATACGGTATGCCAGGGTAGTTCGTATCAGTTGCACGGTTTTGACTATTGGGCAGAGGAATCGGGTCACCAGACTCTCACACGACAGGTTCCCATTCCCGGCGAATATTGCGACAGCACTTTCGTGTTAGAATTAGAGGTGCTTGACAACTATTTCATTGTGAAGGATACGATATGTGTGAATAACCACTATACCGCTTACGGATTTGATATTACACCTACGGAAACAGGTCTTTATGTTGATACCCTGATGGCGGGGATAACCAGTTTTGGTTGCGACAGTCTGCTGATTCTTCATCTGTCGATTACGCCGAATACCGACAATCCGCCTGCGATTGAGGGTGAGCCATATCCTTGTCAGGGAGGTAGTTACGTCTATTCCATAGATTCGCTTTCGGAATTGACGAATGTGGTGTGGACGGTGTCAGATAGTATCCTCGTGATGCCGCAGTCGGATCCGTATCAAATCGAGCTGATGTTCGCTACGTACGCCGATTCGTTCGAGATATGTGTCTCGGCGACGGGCGGTTGTGGGGAATTGAACTGGTGCCGGACCGTCTATCCGAATCCTTACCGCTATGTACAGCTTTCCGATACACTTTGCGCGGGTGAGACCTCGTATGACCGTTACGGATTCACGCTGACCGATGTCTCCGACACCAACGATGTCTTCTTCCATTATGGCCTCTCCTCCGATGGCTGCGACAGCACCACCGTGCTTGGAATCGTTTTTATGCCTGTTTACGAAATGACCGACACCATCCTTGTCTGTGAGAATGATTTCCCGTATCCGTATCACGACACGCTGTTGGCGGAAGCGGGCAACTACCAAATCACCCTTTTCTCGGTCTATGGATGTGACAGTGTGGTGAATCTCACATTGTTGGCCAATCCCGTGCATCAGACTGTGTTCGATACCACGGTTTGCGACATGATGGTTTGGTATGACTCAAATTATACTGTTTCAGGAAGTTATGACGTGGTGCTGACCAATGTTTTTGATTGTGACAGTGTGGTGACGATGCAGTTGACCGTGAACCATTCTGACACGGTGGAACTGGATAGTGTCGTATGTCGCAACCAATTGCCGGTTCTTTGGAACGGAGTGACGTTTGAAGACGCTGGAACAGACACGGTGTTTTTGACAAATGCGACCGATTGCGACAGCATCGTGGTGATGACGGTCACGGTGAATGAATTGACCGAAAACACGTTGACTGTTTTTGTGCTCGAGAATGATTTTCCGTATGCGGTGAACGAGGAAACGTATGATTCTGCCGGCACCTACACGCAGATTCTGACGAATGCTGCGGGCTGCGACAGCGCGTTGACGATCCAATTGTTCATGTTAGGAAATGTGGAGAATATACTGGACAGTACCGTCTGCCAGTCGGAACTCCCGGTTCTTTGGAACGAGGTGGAGTTCACGTCAGCGGGTACGCAAAGTGCTGTGCTGACGGCCTCTACTGGCGCGGACAGCACGGTGGTGATGACCTTGATGGTGATTCCGACTACTTTCGGTGTGGATTCGCTTACGGTATGTGACTCTCTGACATGGATAGACGGGATAACCTACTATGAAAGTACGGATACCTCCACCTTCGTGTTGGAAAATGCTGCAGGATGCGATTCTGTGGTGACATTGCATTTGACGGTGAACCATACTTATCATACGCCGATTGCACAGGAAATCTGTCAAGGCGAAACCTACTGCTTCTTCGGTGATACGCTTACCGAATCGGGTACATACGTGGATACGTTGCCGACAGTGGATGGTTGCGACAGTATCATCACCCTGACGTTGACGGTGCATCCGACGTACAACACGCCGGTAACCCACGAGATGTGCCAGGGCGATATTTACGACTTTTTCGGCGATACGCTTACGGAGTCGGGTACATACGTGGATACGTTGCCGACGGTGAATGGCTGCGACAGCATCATCACCTTGACGTTGACGGTGCATCCGACGTACAACACGCCGGTTTCCCATGAGATGTGTCAGGGCGAAAGTTACGATTTCTACGGGACTGTTCTCACAGAAACGGGTACTTATTTTGACACCTTGCCGACAGTACACGGATGCGACAGTATCATCACGTTGACGTTGACGGTGCATGAAATCTACAACACTCCCGTCTCTCATGAGATATGCCAAGGGGAAACCTACGACTTTTTCGGCACACAGCTCACCGAATCGGGTACTTACGTGGATACGTTGCCGACGGTGAATGGCTGCGACAGCATCATCACCCTGACGTTGACGGTGCATCTGACGTACAACACGCCGGTCACCCACGAGATGTGCCAGGGCGACATTTACGACTTCTTCGGCGATACGCTTACGGAAGCAGGTACTTACGTGGATACGCTGCTGACGGTGAATGGCTGCGACAGCATCATCACCTTGACGTTGACCGTGCATCCGACCTACAACACGCCAGTTTTCCATGAGATGTGTCAGGGCGAAAGCTACGATTTCTACGGGGTTCTCCTCACAGAAACGGGAACCTATCTTGACACTTTGCCGACAGTACACGGATGCGACAGTATCATCACGTTGACGTTGACGGTGCATGAAACCTACAACACCCCCGTCTCGCACGAGATATGCCAAGGGGAAATCTACGACTTTTTCGGCCTACAGCTCACCGAATCGGGTACATACGTGGATACGTTGCCGACGGTGAAAGGTTGTGACAGCATCATCACCCTGACGTTGACGGTGCATCCGACGTACAGCACGCCTATCACCCACGAGATGTGCCAGGGCGACATTTACGACTTCTTCGGCGATACGCTTACGGAAGCAGGTACATACGTAGATACGCTGCCGACGGTGAATGGCTGCGACAGCATCATCACCTTGACGTTGACCGTGCATCCGACATATGACACCCCTGTCTCGCACGTGATGTGTCAGGGGGATAGTTTGGACTTCTTCGGCATTATTCTCACGGAACCGGGTACGTATGTGGACACTTTGCCGACGGTAAACGGTTGTGACAGTGTGATTACGCTTACCTTGACCGTCAACATCCCCACTGACAGCACGTTGCTGGTGACCGTCGTGGAGAACGACCTGCCGCTCACCCTGAACGACAGCACTTACGCCGGGGAAGGAACCTACATCCAGCATCTCTCCAACGCGGCGGGCTGCGACAGCGTCCTGACCATCGAACTCTCCGTGCTTTACAACGTCGCGGCGCAGGCCGACAGCACCCTCTGCGCCGATGAACTGCCG
>CAJOKR010000021.1 GCA_905235135.1 uncultured Bacteroidales bacterium | reverse complement strand
CCCGCCGCTCCCGCAGCCTGCTGCCCTCATACGTGTAGATACGTGTGATTCGCGGAGCCATACCTTCCGCGAAACGCACACGGCCACCGCGCAACATCTGCGTCATTCATAATTCTGCATCCTTCATTTACATTTCCGGCTAATCCAAAAAAACGTATCTTTCCTCTATAAATAGAACAAAGAGCCAACCCCATGAATCCAGCGGTGCATTGGGGGTGCGTTTTTCCTCTTCGAACTTTGCCTTTAGCGGCAAGAGATTCTTGTCTGTGTGCTGAAGCCTCTGAAAGAGGCGCTGTTATAGGCCTATTTGCAAACGGAGTCCCCCCGTTCCAAGGGGACAGGGGCTGCCACAAAAATACCCGGCCTTTTCGCAGTTGTTTGATCTTGTTCCTCTGTACAGCCCTGTTTAGGGGCTATGCGTTGCAGCTTCAGGCACTGCGCCATGTGGTAGTTCAAACGGCGCATTACCGCCTTTTCATCCATGTTGTTGTCCGTCCTGTCGGGACGGAACTCCTCGTGCTTGAGGAGCATGGCGTACATGGTGACGAGCAGTTTGCGGGCAACCGCGACGATGGCCTTCTTGGGCGATTTGCGTGCGGCGAGTCTGCCGAACTGCTGCTGGAACTTGCTGCCCTTGGTGCGTACCGCGCCCCAAGCGCACTGTACGAGCATCGGTTTGAGATGCATGTTGCCCTTGGTGACGGCAGTGCTCTTGAGCTTGCCCGCGCTCTCGTCGTTTCGCGGGCGCAGGCCCGCCCATCCGGTCAGGCGGCCGCTTGAGCCGAATGCGGACATGTCCGCCCCGATTTCGGCGAGGATGCAGATGGCCGAGGTCAGGCTGACACCGGGGATGGTCTGAAGGAGGCGTAGCTCTTCGTGGTAGTGGGCTTCGGCGAGCCCCTCCATCTCATGCATAGACTCGGCTATGCGCCTCTCATACAGGTCGTGTTCCTCCAGTGCCTGACGCAACTGCCATGCGTGCCTCTGCTCCAGACATCCCGTCAGTGCCTCGACCATACGCGGCTTGCCCCGCGCCCTGCCGTAGATGTGCTTCACCAGTGCATCCGGGCTTGTCTCCCCGCCCGCGATGGCGCGGCACACCTCAAGGAAACTCTTCGTGGAGGTGCTGCTCAGCACGCTGCGCAGGCGTATCCCGCCCGAGACCAGTATCCTGTCCATCGCGGTCAGCGCCTGGCTGCGCCGCTGCACGAACTTGGCGTAGGCGCGCGTGTAGGTGCGCAGCTCCTGTAGCACAGTGTTCGGCACGAAACTGGAGGGCAGCATCCGCTTGTGTTGCAGCTTTGCTATCCATACAGCGTCCTTGCTGTCACTTTTCCGACCCGGCATCTGCCTGATCAGATACGGGTTCGCCACCACAGCCTTCATCCCGTTCTCACGGAGCACTGTCCGTATCGGGTCGATGTACATGCCTGTGCTCTCCATCCCCGCCGTATCCACACCTTGCGAGGATATGTATCCGCACATTTCGCGGATTGCGGGCGTGAATGTGTCGAATTTTCTCACGATGGCATCCTTGCCATCGTATATTGCACAAAAAATCGTATCTTTGTGCACGTCTAAACCGCAGGTTCTCATCTTCGTAACCGTTTGTGAATTAAATTACAAAGATAAAGAATTCTGCGGTTTGCGCGTATTATTTTTATGCGTCTGTGCGATTTTATAAATTTTTGCCGCGAATTATAGCTTCTAAAACCATTCGCGTATGAGACTGAGAGAAAAGCCCTATTTCGTACAACTCATCGTGCTGGTCCTGTTCATGATCGGCGGGATGCTGGTGTTCTCCTCTTTAGGAACCCTGCTCGTCATGCTCCTCTACCACACCCCCAAGATGCTGGAAGCATCCGACCCCGTGACCGCCATCCGCATCACGCAGACGCTGACCACCATCGGGACGTTCCTCGTGCCCTCGCTGCTGTTCGCCTACTGCCAGAACCGGCAGTGGTTCGACTACAACGCTGCCAATCGCCGCCCCAAACAGCCGATGGTCAACATGGTGCTGATCCTCTCCGTGACGCTGCTGCCCGTGGTGGGCGCTCTGTCGGCCTTCAACCAGAACATCATGCCGCAGGAGGGCTCCGTAGCCGAGTTCATGCGCGACATGGAGGAGGCCGCCAACCAGATTCTCGAACTCGTGACCTCGCAGCACAGCAGCTGGGACCTCATCGCCAACATCCTCGTTTTCGCCGTGTTAGCGGGCATCTGCGAGGAGTTCTTCTTCCAAGGGGCCCTGCAGCCGCTGCTGATGAACTGGACCCGCAACCCGCACGTCGGCATCCTGCTCACAGCCCTGATATTCAGCGCACTTCACTTCCAGTTCTACGGCTTCATCCCCCGCTTCCTGTTAGGGGTTTACCTCGGCTACCTCTTCTACTGGAGCCGCTCGCTGTGGCTGCCGATCCTCGCACACGTGCTGCACAACGCCCTCTCCATCATGGTGGACTACACCCTCCAGGCCCGCGGCCTCGACACCAACAACATGCAATACACCGACGTGCACGGCGCCCTGCCCACCGCCGCCTTCTGCGCCCTCATCAGCGCAATGGCGATTGTGTATATTTGGCGGATATATCGTGATGAGGGACTTGAGACTTAAGACTTGAGACTTGAGACTTTGAATGATGAAAAATGATGAAACGATGTTTAAAAACACCATTTTGAACAGGTTTTTGGCGGGATTGCTGATTGTAACCGTGGTGCTGTCCGGGTTGTTGGCGGGCTGCAGGCAACGGGAACATGCGCAGCCGCAGCCGCACTGGTTCAAGCACTATACCCATTTCCACGAGAAAGAATACATCCAATTCATTGAAGACCAGGTTCATAACGAAGACGACAGTACCTTGTACGCGGCGCTGACCCGCGACTTCTACCACGACCGCCACTACCATCCATTCTGGACGCAGAAAGGGCTGCAGGAGGCATTCACCGACTCATTGCTTGCAACGCTCAGCCATGCCTACCCGCTTCACGGCATCCCCGCCGAATATTTCGGGTTGGACAGTCTGCGGCAATCCATCACGCAACTTGTTGAGCATCAAGTTCCCAACAACGACTCGCTCTATCCGTACCTCTACCGCCTTGAACGGCAGCTCACCGACCAGTACCTCCGCTATGCCTGCGCCCTCCGCTACGGCGCGGTGAGCCCGAAGGCCGTCCACGGCAGCAAATGGTACTACGAGACCCTCGCGCCCGACACCGCCTTCCTCGAAGCCACGTTAGGCAACATCCACCGTTTTAGCGACTATATTCCAGAACTTTATCCGCAATCCGCTGATTACAAAGCGCTTCAGCGGGAATGGACGAAGCTGATTTCCGATACGATTACGGAAGACAAAGCCGATTCAACGGTTTTGCCCTTGCAATACCGCCGCGATGCCCTCGTCGCCAACCTCGAGCGGCTGCGCTGGCAGAAAAAGCACCAGAAATCCGACGACACGATTTACATCGCCGTCAACATCCCCGACTACACCCTCTGTGTGGTACAGAACGACTCGGTGGTGATGCGCAACCGGATCTGCTGCGGAAAGACCCAAAACCCCGAAAACATGCCGGCACGATATCGGGATGGGCTTATCTTCCCCTACAAGGCCGAAACTCCGCTGATGTACAGCCAGATACGCACCCTCGTGCTCAACCCCGAGTGGAACATCCCCTACGACATCATCAAAAACGAATACTACCACAAGTTAGTGAAAAGCAACACGGCGGTGGTGAATCGGGAGCATCTCTATATCCGCGACAGTCGCACGGGACGCTACGTCAAGCCCGACTCCATCGACTGGAAACGGGTGAGCCAGAACAACATTCCCTACCGGCTGCACCAAACCTCCGGCCGCTATAACGCATTAGGACTCTACAAGTTCGTGTTCGCCAACTCCGAATCTGTCTATCTGCACGACACCAACAACAAGGGGGCGTTCAAGCGGAACAAGCGGGCGCTGAGTCACGGCTGCGTACGTGTGCAATACCCCGACAGCGTGGCAGAATGGGTCTATACCGTCAACCGTTTCGATACGAACTATACCGAGCAGCTACACATCATCTCCGGCGCGGAGCCCACCACCGAAAAGGGCGAGGAATTCTTGGAGAAGAAGCATGAGAAAGACTCCCTCTACTACGAGAGCCTCAGCGACTGGGACAAGCAGTTCTACCGCGAGTTACGCCCCACCAGCGTCGCGCTGCGGAAACCCATCCCGCTCTTCATCGAGTACTACACCTGCTTCGTGGGCGACGATGGCACCGTGCAATACCGCGAGGATGTCTATTACAAGGACGGAAACATCCTGTATCTGCTACAGCATCCGAAACGATAAAAAAATGCAGGGGCGTAAGCGATACACCCTGCAATAGGATTCCTTGTTTTGTAGAGACGCGCTGCGGCACGTCTTTACATTATTTTCCGGAGGTGCGTTTCACCGCATTTTCGAGGGTCGATTGTTTCACGATCTCGGTCATATCCACGCCGGTGGCGTCCGCAACCGTATCCATAGTCTGTTTGATGACCGTGGGAACCTGTCCGGAGAGCTGCGCAATGCCGTCGCCGCTGCCGCCGTAAATCCGCACATCCTTGATGGCACCGATGGGTTCGGCCACGGATTTGGCGATTTCGGGCAGCTTGTCGATGACCATCTGCGCCTTGGCGGCATCCCCGTACTTCTGGAATGCGAGGGCCTTCTTCTCCATCGCCTCGGCCTCGGCGATACCGCGCTTCTCGATGGCGGACGCTTCGGCGATACCCTTCTGCTCGATGGCGTAGGCCTCCGCGTCGGCGAGCTTCTTCTTACCGATGGACTCCTGCTCCATCCGGTACATCTCGGCCTCGGCCTGCGCTCTCACGGCGCGGGCGCGTTGCTCGGCCTCGTAAGCCTCAGCTTCGGCCTTGCGTTTGCGCTGCTCCAGCTCA
This sequence comes from uncultured Bacteroidales bacterium, assembly GCA_905235135.1. Lineage (GTDB taxonomy): Bacteria > Bacteroidota > Bacteroidia > Bacteroidales > WCHB1-69 > F23-D06. The sequence continues at coordinate 53,106 of CAJOKR010000021.1, read as the reverse complement.
GCGGCCGCCTCAATTTCTTTCTGGTACTTTTCGGCATCGGCAGTCTTTTGCACTTCTGCCTCCAGCTTATTCTTCTGAATCTTAACCTGTTCCAGCGTCAGTTCCCCCTCTTTGCGGGCTTTCTCGGTCTCCGCCTCCACCGCCGCCGCGTTGATCTCCTTCTGGCGTTCCTGCGTCAGCAACTGCTTGGTGGCCTCGGCATCCACGGTCTTCTCGTTCACCGTCTTCTGCTGCTCCTGCTTCTGAATCTCGTAAGCCGCGTCCGCCTTCGCACGCTGGGTGTCCTCCACGACCTTGAGGTTGGCCTTCTTCACGGCAAGCTCGTTGTTCTTCTCGGCGATGATGGTCTCGTTGTGAACCCGCGCATCGTTGGCCTCCTTCGCGGCCTCCGATTCGGCAATGGCAATGTCACGCTCGGCCTGCGCCTTGGTGATGGCGGCCTCCTTGCGGATCTTGAACGTGTTGTCCGCACCGAGGTTCTTGATAAGTCCCTCATTGTCAGTGATATTCTGAATATTGCACGAGATAACCTCGATGCCGAGCTTCGCCATGTCGGGGGTCGCCTTCTTGGCGATCTGGTCGGAGAAACCGTCGCGGTCGATGTTCAGGGACTTGAGGTCGAGCGTGCCGATGATCTCACGCATGTTGCCTTCGAGAGAATCTTTGATCTGCGTGGCGATGTCCTTCTCCGACATGTTGAGGAAGTTCTTGGCAGCCAAGCGGATGCCCTCGTCCGTGTTGATGACGCGGATTTTCGCCACCGCGTCCACCACCACCGAGATGAAGTCGTTGGTCGGGACGGGTGTCGAGGTCTTGATATCGACGCTGGTCTGTCCGAGGAACACCTTATCGACCCGTTCGAGGCCGGGAATGCGGAGTCCACCCTTGCCGATGAGGATTCGGGGCTTGCGCGAAAGACCGGAGATGACGTACGCATCTTTCGGCGGCGCCTTCACGTAACAGATGGCGAGGATGACAATGAGAAGGATGATTCCAATTCCGATTAAAAGAATGTTGTTGGTCATAATTGTGTGATTTTAAGGTTTATGTTTAACTGAATTCCACTTTAAAACGTTGTTTCAAAAAACAGGTGCAAAGGTATATAAAATCCGAATACTTTGGACTGTTTGTCATCTATTTTATTCTTTGGGAAATTTCTTTCGAAAGATTTACATCGCGGAAGGCGAAACAATCCATAAAAAGACTACTTTTGCACCGTAAAAGTTAAAATCGGCAAAATGGTTCTATTGGATATTTCACGAGCAACCCACATCATTGAAACCCTCTACAGCTGGATTTGGAGTCCGGCGTTAGTGGGGCTGTGCCTGCTGTCGGCACTTTATTTCTCCCTCCGCACGCGTTTTGTGCAGGTTCGGCGCTTCGGCGAGATGTTCCGGCTGCTGTTCAGCACCGACACGAAACAGAAGACGGGCATCACCTCGTTCCAGGCGTTCGCGATGGCACTGTCGGGGCGCGTGGGCACGGGCAACATTGTGGGAGTGGCCACGGCCATCGGCTTCGGCGGTCCGGGCGCAATCGTCTGGATGTGGGTCATTGCCTTCTTCGGGGCCGGCAGCGCCTTCGTGGAGGCCACGCTCGCCCAGATTTTCAAGGAGAACCACAACGGGCAGTTCCGCGGCGGCCCAGCCTACTACATCGAGAAAGGGCTCCACAGCACCTTCTTCGGCTGCGTGTTCGCGGTCATCACGGCCCTTGCCTGCGGCTTCTTCATGCCGCCGGTGCAGTGCAACGGCATCGCCCTCTCCATGTCGCAGACTTTCGGCATCGCCCCGTGGATAGTAGGACTCGCGGTCGCGCTGCTCATCGGCCTGGTCATCATCGGCGGGGTGAAGCGCATCGCTAACGTGGCGCAAGTCGTCGCCCCCTTTATGGCCATCCTCTACATCCTGCTCTCCATCATAGTGCTCATCGCCCATTACAAGCTGGTACCCAGCGTCTTCGTCGAGATGCTGCGCGGCGCGGTGGGCGCTGGTCCGTTAGGTTCCGCCATCCTCGGCAGCACCATCTCGTGGGGCGTGAAGCGCGGCATCTACTCCAACGAGGCCGGTCAGGGCACGGGCCCCATCGTGGCCGCCGCCGCCAAGGTGAGCCACCCCGTGAAACAGGGCCTCGTGCAGGCTTTCTCTGTCTATATCGATACCCTGCTGGTCTGCACCGCCACGGCCATGATGATCCTCGCCTGCCAGACCTACAACATCATCGACAACGTGCAGGTGACGGCCCCAGGCGAGTCCACGGTCACCTACCTGCAACAGAACCCCGACGCGCCTCCCGGCGAGCCCGGCGTATTCTACACCATCAGCGCCATCGGAGCCATCATCGGCCAACGCGCCGCCGGAAACCTGATCTCCATCGCCCTCTTCTTCTTCGCCTTCACCACCATCATGGCCTATTACTACTACGCCGAGACTAACCTCATCTTCCTCTTCAGCCGTTTCCGCCGGTGGCAGCTGCGCCGGATGCGGGACAAAGGACAAAGTCCTGAAACGATCGAACAGGAAAAGGAAGAGCTGGAACGTGCCGACCGCGTTTTCGGCGACGACCGCAGCGAAAAAGTCATCGTATGGATTCTGCGTCTCAGCACCATCACCATGGTGTTCCTCGGCTCCCTGACCACCGGCAACACCGCCTGGGTCTTGGGCGACATCGGCGTGGGCTCCATGGCCTGGATCAACCTCGTGGCCATCCTGCTGCTCTCCCCAAAGGCGCTGCAAGCCCTCCGCAACTACGAAAAGGACAAAAAACAAGGTGTGGAACCGAGCTTCGACCCCGAGGAACTGGGAATTGAAAATGCTGATTTTTGGGAGAAGGAATAATGACTTAAGACTTAAACCTTAAACCTTAAACCTTAAACCTTAAACCTTAAACCTTAAACCTTAAACCTTAAACCTTAAACCTTAAACCTTAAACCTTAAACCTTAAACCTTAAACCTTAAACCTTAAACCTTAAACCTTAAACCTTAAACCCTATCGCAACAGCTCGTCGAAATGGCGCTCGATGGGGATGCCGTTGTCCTGTTTGAGGAAATGTTGGTTGGCTTCGATGACGTGCGCCACAAAGTTCATCGCCTTCAAAACACTGTCTTCCAAGGTATTGCCTTTCAGATACTGACCGATAGTCACGGAGGAGAAGACATCGCCCGTGCCGGAGAACTGCGCCGCCACCTGACGGTAAGGCAACACAATGGTACGTTCTAACCCCTTGTCATACAGCATTGTGCAGGTTTGTCCATCCATCAACATACTGGAGATAATCACCGAATTGTTACCTAATTCGTGCAACGTCTGAATCAGATCCTCTGCCTCGTCCGAGGTAAGGTCGTCCTTATCCAAATATTTGTCTGCCAGGAATTTGGCTTCCGTCACATTAGGCACAATCAGGTCGGCCACCTTGCAGACGCTCCGCATGTAGGCCACCGTTTCATCGGTAGCGCCGTTGTAGAGTTTGCCGTCGTCAGCCATGATGGGATCGACGAAGATGAACGTGCCGCGGGACTTCAGTTTCCGGCAATAGTCGGTCACGATGCGCGTCTGCTCCTCCGATACGAGATAGCCCGTGCAGACCGCATCCACGTTGAAGCCCTGCTCCTCCCAAATGTCGATGCACTGCCGCATGTAGTCCGTGGTGTCGAGCACAGCGAACTTTCCGTAACTGAAGTTGTTGGAGACCATGGAGGAGGGAAGCCGGTAGATCTCATATCCGAGGTGAGACAGAATCGGGGTCATGACGGACATGCCCAGATTTCCGTAACCGACAATATCACCGATAAGTAGGATGCTGCTCATAATATTAGTTCAGAGTTTAGAGTTTAGAGTTCAGAGTTTAGTCTTCGAGGCAGTCGTCCAATTCGCGGGTTAATGCTTCCTTGTCCATATTTTGGCCGATGAAGACGATTTTGATCATGCGGTCGCCGTATTCGGGGTCCCAGTCGCGCATGAAGGAGGGATCCTCCTGCATCAGCTGCACCAAATCCTCCTCGGGCGCGGTGGCATACCAGAGGCCGGCCTCGGTGAGCTTCTGCTGCACGCCCGCCTGCTCGTAGAGATACGACATGCTGCGGTACTCCCGGAAATAGCACACACCCTTAGCCCGGATGATGTTTTTCGGCCGTTTCTTTGAAAGGAACTTGTTGAATTCCGCAATCTTGAAAGCCTTACGGCGGTAATAGACGAACGTGGAGATGCCATATTCTTCCACTTCCCCACCCTCGTGGTCGTGATGGTGGTGGTGATGATGTCCATGATGGTCGTGGTCATGTTCCTCCTCGTCATCGTCGTCATCATCATCGTGGTGGTGGTGATGATGTTCATGTTCTTCGTGGTCATCGTCATCATCGTCGTGGTGATGATGGTCGGCGCGGGCCTCGCGCTCCTCCTCTTCGGTGGTCTCGCGTTCAAGTTCGCGCACCCAGCCCGTGGAGATGGCAACGTGCTCGTAATCAAAAGCATGGGTATCCACAATACGATCAAGATCGACCTGTGCGTAATTGGTTTCGATTATGATAGCGCCGGGGTTAAGGTGGGTGATAATCTGACGCAGATGCATAATCTCGTCTTTGCTCACCTCATCCACCTTGTTGAGCAGCACGATGTTACAAAACTCAATCTGCTGGACGAGCAGGTTCTCGATGTCCTCTTCGCCGATGTCCTCACGTTCCAAATCGCCGCCGCAGGAAAACTCGCTCTGCATCCGCAGGGCATCCACCACGGTGACGATGCAATCGAGGCGCGGGGTGCCATACGCCGTATATTTGGGGTTCATCTTCGGGATGGTGGAGATGGTGCGGGCGATGGGCTCCGGCTCGCAGATGCCGCTGGCCTCGATGACTATGTAGTCGAACTGCTGCGTCTTGACCAAATCCGACAGCTGATCGACCAGATCCATCTTCAGCGTGCAGCAGATGCAGCCGTTCTGCAGGGCCACTAAGCTGTCGTCCTTCTGGGCCACCACCCCACCCTTCTGGATGAGGGAGGCATCGATATTCACTTCGCCTATATCATTGACTATCACCGCAAACTTGATACCCTTGCGGTTGGTCAGAATATGGTTCACCAACGTTGTCTTTCCGCTTCCCAAATAGCCTGTCAGCAGGAGAACCGGCACATCTTTCTTCGTCATAATATCTTGAATTTTTCGAGGCGCGAAGATACGATTTTTTAGGTTACCTGTACCAGCATCTCCGCAATCGTGCTCGCAACGCCGAACTCCTTCGTTATCAACAATTTTTACTTATTTTGTTCATAACTTATTGATAACATTCACGCCCCTTTCGTTTATAAATGTAGTATCTTTGCCGATTATTATCAAAAAGCGTTTTTTCAAGAATCAATATTAATCATAAATCTTAAAAATCAAACAAGTATGAAAAAAGTACTATTTCTTCTGCTGACAGTCTTGACGCTCGGCTTCGTGGCCGCGCCGGTGTCGGCACAGACCGTTTGGGACGGCACCGCGGACATCTCGTAGTTTGACGCCAACCAGACCACTTTTGACATCTCCACGCCTGAGCAGTTAGCGGGTGCCGCATCGTTAGTGAATGCCGGCACGACCTCGTTCAACGGCAAGACGCTGAACCTGACGGGCGACATTTGGCTGAACTACACGGGCGACAGTACCAACAACTGGGTGCCTATCGGCGGCTACGCCACGGCCACCGGCGAGGCGGCCTCCTCGGGCAACGCCTTCAAGGGCATATTCAACGGCCACGGCCACGCCATCTACAACCTTTACTGCGACAAAAGTAGCTATTTCCACGCCGGTCTTTTCGGCTGTATTCAAAACCCCTGCACCATCGACTCTTTGGCGATGATTAACCCCGTCATCAAATCCCAAGGCATGATGGGAGCCATCACCGGCATGACCCGCAGCGGCGGCGCCATCTACGTGCGTCAATGTCTGGTCATCAACGCCCGCATCGAGGGTACCGGTGGCAACAACATTGGCGGCATCGTGGGTGCGAACTATCCCAACTCCGGCGGCACCTACATCGAGAACTGCGGTGTAACCGGTTATATCGGCGGCAACTATATCGGTGGTATCGGCGGCAACGCCCAGTACGATTACATCACCAATGCCTATTTTGCGGGAACCTTGAACCCCACCAACTCCAACTTCGGCGGTATGACCTCTCATGACGGCTCCCGCACGAACTGCTACTCCTATACCGAAATTCTGGGCTCCCAAACCCAATCCTCCGCCTCCAACCATGGCACTTCCGTAACCCAGATCGAGATGCAGTCCGACAGCATGATTACCCTTTTGGGTGATGCCTTCCGTATGGACAACGGCATCAACAACGGCTATCCGATTCTGTTGTACATGGCTGGCGTGACCCCTGCGGAGGTGGCGACTACGGCACCGAGGTAACCGTCGGCTTCACCACGCCCTGTATCGCTCCCATCGAGGCCATCAACAACAACTACCTGACCAACAACCACACCACCGAGGGCAACCACTTCCCGATGTCCAACCACTACCTCAACTCCTTCACCGAGCAGATCTACTATCCGAGCGACTTCAACAATGTCTCGGCCGAGTTCAGCAGCTTGTCCTTCCAGTACAACCTCTCCACGCAGATCACCCGTACGTTGGACATCTACCTCGCACACACCGCCGACTCCGTCTTCACGCAGAATGTGTGGGCAACCCCGATCGGCGACTATGTGCACGTCTATTCCGGTCCGGTGGCCTTCAACACCAACGGTCCTGACCGCTGGGTGGAAATCCCCTTCGACAGCAACTTCTACTACAACGGCTACGACAACCTGCTGCTGATTGTGAACGACATCACGGGCAGCACCTACAGCAGCAGCGACAACAAGTTCTACACCTCGAACACGGGTGTGAACCGTTCGCAGTGCGAATACAACAACGATGCGGACGCCAACTGGAGCATCACCAACATGCCAGCCACCGGTAAGCTGAAACCCAATGTTGACAACATCCGGCTGATGGCCTGCGACGTGGCGGGCTGCATCACCCCGAACACGCTGGTCTTGGGTCTGGTGGATGACGCTTCCGCCGAGATTTCCTGGTTCAACCCGAACGCTACGCAGAATTGCGAGATCGAGTACAAGGCCGACGGCGATGCCGACTGGTCCTCCACGGGCACGATTACCGGCAGTTCCTACACACTGTACGGACTGGAATCCAACACCCAGTACCAGGTGCGCGTACGGACCCTCTGCGGCAGCAACAGCCAGAGTGAGTGGTCGGAGATTGTCACCTTCCGCACCGAATGCGAGGCTATCACCACGCTTCCTTACATCCAGGACTTCGACGGCAGTGACATCTATGGTTCCAGCACCAACGCTTACGTCTATTGCTGGGATCGTTACGGTTCCAATCCTTCCGAACCGGTGTTCTACTATTCGACTTCCGCTGCTCACTCTGGAAGCGGCCTGCTGAAGTTCAGTGACGGTTCCAACATCACCAATATTGCCATCATGCCCAAGGTTGATGAGAGCATCAACTTGAACGAGCTGCAAATCTCCTTCTGGTTGAGAAGGACGGAAAGCTCCAACGTCGTTTTCGAGCTCGGTGTGATGACCGATAAGAGCGACCCGACTACCTTTGAAATTCTGGATACGATGCCGCTCGGTCCCTGGGCTCTGATTGAGTATTCCTTGGCCGACTATACGGGTAGCGGTCACTACATCGCCTTCCGTGTGACCCAAGGCAACGGCAGCGACTACATCCGCTTGGACGACATTAACCTGGACTACATCCCCACCTGCGCCCACCCGACCGACTTAGTGGTGGATGCCGTGACTTCCGAAACGGTGGACATCCACTGGACCGAGGCCGGCTACGCTTCCTCTTGGTTCGTCGAATACGGCCCTGACGGCTTCACCCCCGGCGAGGGCACGGTGGAGACCGCTTACGACACCTTCTACACCATTTACGGGCTGAACCCGAACACTGAATACGACGTTTATGTGTGGGCGGACTGCGGCGGTTTGGAGAGCACCTCCATCGACGCTAACTTCCGCACCGACTGCGGCCCGATTTCTCAACTTCCTTATTTCGAAGATTTTGAGACGGGAATCTATTCCACCTCGCAAGACAACTACATCCTCTGCTGGAGCCGTTTCGCTTCCGATCCTGCTCACTACGTCTATGTTCCCAGTAATAACTACGCCCACAGTGGCACGCATTTCCTGGACTTCCACTGGACTTCCAACTGTTATAACATTGCTATTGCGCCCGAACTGGACCAGAGCTTCGATGTGAGCCAGCTGATGGTTAACTTCTGGGCTTGCCGTACGGGTTCCTCCGGCACATTGGAAGTGGGTGTGATGACCGACAAGGATGCGGACTCCACGTTCGTTCCAGTGGACACCATCGACCTCTCCATGATGAACACCTACGCCTATAAGGAGCAGTTCGTGAAGTTCGACGGCTACCAGGGCACCGGCAAGTACATCGCTTTCCGTGTCTCCAATGCATCCAGCTGCGGTTACTACATCGACGATCTGACAATCGACTACGCCCCCGACTGCTCACCGGTCAACGACCTGACGGTTTCCGACATTACCGGCACCTCGGCCATCGTGAGCTGGCAGCCCGGCTTCTTCGGCACGGTCGATAGCTACACCCTTGAATATGCCGAGGGCGGCACTGAGAACTGGGTCACGGTCGATAACGTCACGGAGACCTCCTACCTGCTGGGCGGTCTGAACTATTCCACCTACTACGACGTGCGGGTGATGCCGACCTGCGCCGACCTCTCCACGGGCGACTGGGTGATGGAGACCTTCCACACCAACTGCCTGGTGGGCGGTGACTTCACCATCGGCAACGGCACGGATGCCAACAACTATCTGCCTTCCTACGGCTACTACAAATATTCCTACACCCAGCAGCTCTTCCTCGCTTCTGAAATCGGATCGCCGAGAAGCATTGAGTCGGTGACGTTCGACATGGCAAACTACGCCGTCAACCGCACTTACAAAATTTACTTGATGCACACTTCCGAGACCAACAGTGACAACTGGATTGATGCCACCAACGCCCAGCTCGTGTTCGACGCGCCGCAACAGCTACAGGCGGGTCTCAACACTTTCAGCTTCTCCACGCCGTTCGAATACAACGGCACGGACAATCTGTTGCTGATTGTGATGGACATGACCGGTTCTTGGACGAACGGTAACACCTGGCGCACGCACACGGCTCCGTTCACGGCCTCCCGTTACGTGTATCAGGATGGCAGTGCCTACAGCACCACCTCCGCGCCTTCCGGCGGCAGCTCCACTTCCGCCCGTAACAACGTGATTTTCGGCGCGGCTTGCGATACGACCACCACTTGTGCGTCCCCGAATATTAACGTCACCAACATCACCAGCGACGGCGCGACTGTGAACTGGGTGCCCGGCTACATGGAATCCGCTTGGGAGATGGAGTATCGTCCACTGGCAGACACCACTTGGGTCAGCATGGGCACGGTGACTTCCATGTCCGAAGTAATCACCGGTCTTAACCCCAACACCACCTACAAGGTGCGTTTGCGTTCCGACTGCGGCGGCGGCGAGTACAGCTTATGGGCCGAAGCCGAGTTCACCACCGACTGCGGTGCATTCACCGTCACGCAAGCCCAACCGTGGTTCGAGAACTTTGAGACCAACCCCAGCGCAGCCTTTGCCTGCTGGGAGACGCCCGTCGTTTATACCAACAGCAGCGGCAACACCTATCCCAAAATGCTGCTGAACTACGGCGAAGCAGCCCATTCGGGTGGCAACACCGTCGAGTTCAAGGGCAGTACCAATATGCTGGTGCTTCCTGCATTCACCAACGACATCCACGAGCTGCGCATGTCCTTCTGGAGCACCAAATGGGGTGTAACCACCACGGCCGTCGTCGGTGTGATCACCGATTTGGCAGACACCTCTTCTTTCGAAGTGCTGGGTGATGCCGGCACGCCCGGACCGCGCGGTTCCTCCGCCGGTGGCAACGGCAACTACATGGGTCCGTTCGACTTCAACAACGTGCAAGCCACTTCCGGCCGCATCGCCATCCTCTTCACGGGCACGACCGCCAGCGACGCCGGATGGAACATGGACGACTTCACAGTGGAGATTATCCCTGACTGTCCTGCCCCGGCCTACAGCTCCGTCACAGTGGACAATGTGACCGCCTTCACAGCTGACGTTTCCTTCACCGATGACAACACCGACCACAACGCTTGGGTCATCTACTATGGTGTAACAGGTACTTCCACAGACACTTGGAACAGCATGAACGTCACCTCCACCACAGGCAACACGATTACAGGACTCACCTCCAACACTAACTATTCAGTTTACGTGGTGACGATGTGTAACGGTGTACCCGGCGACGACCAGACCGGCACCGTGACCTTTACCACGCTGCCCTCCTGCCCCGTGCCGACCGGCCTTACCATCAGCGGCATCCTCGCCTACAGTGCGGATGTCTATTGGGTGCCCGGCGCAACGGAAACCCAGTGGGAGTTAGAGTATGGTTTGGAGAACTTCACGATTGGTTCGGGCACGAATGTAACGGTGAACGGCACGGCTTATTACCAGCTGCAGAACCTGCTGCCGAACACCAAATACGATGTCTATGTACGTGCGGTTTGCGGCACCAACGACATGAGCGAATGGACCGCCAAAGAGACGTTCCGCACCGCCTGCGATGCCTACCAGCTGCCGCTCATGGAGAACTTCGACAGCTACGCCGACTGGTATTCCCCGGATTGCTGGAAGAAGTATGAGTCCGCCAACATGTCGGGTTACGCCTACATTTACAGCACGCAGTACTATTCCGGCACAAAATCGCTGCAGGTGGGCACCAACTCCAGTTCCTCCTCCTACGGCTACGTGCGGCTGCCCTTGCTCGATGTGACGAGCCTGAACGGTCTGCAGATCTCCTTCATGGCGAAGAAGACCGTCGGTTCCACGCATCCGCTGCAAATCAGCGTTTCCGATGACTTCAACAGCATTGACAACATCACGGTGGTGGCCAGCATCGACACGCTGACCTCCGACTGGACGCAGGTGACCGTTCCGTTTGCAAGCTATACCGGCACGGGCATGTACATCCTGATTGGTGTGCCGAGCGGTTACAGCGAATCCTGCACCTACTGGGTGGACGACGTAGTGGTGAACTACGCCGACACGACTGGTCCGGTCGTCACCGACCCGACCGTGACTACCGCCGCTGCCACGAACATCTCGCAGACGGGTGCCACCCTGAACGGCAGCATCACGAATCCCGACAACGTAACCATCACGGCCAAGGGCTTCGAATGGAGAGCCACGGCCGGCGGTGCTTACACGCCGGTGACGGTGACGGGTGCCACGCTGACGCACGCGCTCACGGGCCTGACCGCCAACACAGGATACACCTTCCGCGCATTCATCACCTTCAACGGCAACACCGTATATGGCAACGAGCTGACCTTCACCACATTGCCCGACGACACTCCCGAACCTTGCGACGCACCCACCGGTCTTGACACCACCCTCGTGGCCAACGAGGTCATCGGTATCACCTGGGACGCCAACGCCAACGTGAGCAGCTGGAACGTCCACTATCGTCCCGAGAACGGCGAATGGACCTCCGCGACCACCAAGAATGTGGGCATCAACAGCTGGTTGGAGAGCAGTGTGACGCTGTACCCGAACCCAGCCCGCGAATACGTTGACATCCGAGTGGATGGCGACGTGAACATGACCTCAATGGAGGTGTATGATGTTTATGGCAAACTCATCAACACCGTGAACGTTATCGAGAACCCGGCCCGCATCAACGTTTCCGGCCTCGCCAACGGCATGTACTTCGTGCGCGTCACGACGGAGCAGGGCGCGGTGACGAAGACGTTTGTGAAGAAGTAAGTTTAAGGTTGAGGGTTTAAGGTTTAAGGTTTAAGGTTTAAGGATAACGACATGTCAACCCCTTAAACCTTAAACCTATACCAAACGGGTATCGGCAATAATGACGGTACTCGTTTTATATTAACTGTGCAACCGCATAACCGCCATATTCGGAATTTCTGTACCTTTGCCGCCGATAAAACCTTTAGCAATGATCAGACCCGACAAACCCTATTTCCCGTTCCTCGCAGGTGAGGAGAACATGCGGAAGCTGGCGGAAGGAATCCGCGAACGCGTGTACAACTACGTATCAACAAGCAAGTTGCAGTCGTTAGTGCTCGGCATTTCCGGCGGCATTGACAGCACACTGTGCGCCGCGCTGCTTCGGCCCGTGTGCGACCGCCTCAACATCCCGCTCATCGGCCGCTCCATCACCATCGAGACCAACAAGGCCGACGAAATCGCCCGCTCCATCGCCGTGGGCGAGGCCTTCTGCCACGATTTCGAGCACCTCGACCTCACCGAGACCTTCTATGCCAACAAGAAGCTCCTCGTCCGCTTCGACGATTCGATGCTCTCCAAGCTGCGACAGGGCAACATGAAGGCCCGGATGCGGATGATGGTCCTCTTCGACCTCGCCCAACTCAACCGCGGCATGGTCATCTCCACCGATAACTACACCGAATACCTCACCGGTTTCTGGACCCTGCACGGCGATGTGGGCGACTACGCTCCCGTGCAACATCTCTGGAAAACAGAGATTTACAATCTCGCCAACTATCTGCTCGGCGAAGAGAACACCCAGCAGAAGGCCGCCATGCAGTCGAGCATCGACGCCACCCCGGTGGACGGACTCGGCATCAGCTCCTGCGACTGCGAGCAGCTCGGCGTGGAGAACTATTTCGAGGCCGACCGCATTTTCGCCGCCTACTTCCAAGGTGACGAGTCGCTGCGCGAACACACCCTCATCAAACGATACTACTCCTCGGAGTACAAACGGCATAATCCGACGTGTTTGAGCCGGGAGGAGTTGTTGGCTGTTGGCTGTTAGCTGTTGGCTGTTGGCCATTAGCTATTAGTCTTAAGTCTCAAGTCTTATTTGCCAAAACCCAAAATATGAACCAATCTCGTCAACTTATTCATTTATTGGTGGATGCAGGGGCCACGAAGAGTACGTTTGTGGTGCTCGGCGGGGAGGTTCCGTTCCGGTACCAGTGCGCGGGCATCAACGCCAACTACACCCCCGAGGCGGACATTCTGCGCATTCTCGCCGATGCCGTGAGCCTATTCCCGAAGGAGATAACCGTCAGTTCCATTGACTATTACGGAGCCGGGTGCGCCACTCCGCAGAACGCCTTCCGCATGGAGGGTTACCTGCGGATGTACTTCCCGACCGCCGACATCCACGTTTGGTCAGACTTGATGGCCGCCTGTCACGCGCTTGCGGGCGAACGTGAGGCCATCGTCTGCATACTGGGTACCGGCGCGGCCTCCTGCCACTACGACGGACAGGAGATGGTGAGCCGAGCCCCCTCGTTAGGGTGGCTGCTCGGCGACGAAGGTAGCGGCACCCACCTCGGCAAGTGCCTGCTCACCGCCTACCTCTCGGAAACGCTTCCCCACCCCGTCCGCACGGCCTTCGAGGAACGCTACCTCCTCAACCGCGACCTCATCCTGCACAAACTCTATCAAGAGCCGCAACCGAACCTCTTTATGTCACAGTTTGCCCCATTCCTGAACGAATATCACAACGAGCCCGCTATCCGACAGTTGGTCACCACCGCCTTCGAGACATTCTTCACCAAACAGAAAAGCTACTACCCGAACTGCGACGGTCTGCCGTGGCACTTTACGGGTTCCGTGGCGGCGCACTTCGAAGAGATGCTGCGGGAGGCGGCGGAAAAAACGGGATGCGTGATTGGGGAAATTGCGGGGGATCCGATGGAACGTTTAATTCAAAGTGAATATGAAAAGAATTGAGATACTAATTATTATACTGATAGGTGTGACGGCGGCGTTCGGTCAGGACAGTCTCACGCTGACCTTTTCATACCAGACCACCGATGGCAGCCATTTGCAGTCTGACAGCATCACCATCGAAAACCTCACCCGCAACTGGAGGGAGACGATCTACTATCCCGATACCGTGTACACCTTTATTTTGCACACAGGTATTCCGGACCGATTCAATGACAATGGGATACAGGTCATGCCCAACCCGTTTGACGGCACCACACGGGTGTGTGTCCAATCTTCGAAAAGTGAACAAGCCCTGATAAGACTCTCTGATATCACCGGACACATCTGCGCAGAGTACAAAGGTCTGTTACAAGAAGGTGGCAACCTTTTCACTATTTCGCTCACAAGCCCACAGACGCACATTCTTTCCGTGCAGACTTCCTTGGGGACACGCAGCACGAAGCTGACGAATACCGGACATGCCAGCGCGAACAGCATTGAACACGAAGGTGTGATTGCCGGCGCGGCGCCCGGAATGAAATCCAAAAGCATTTCCCCTTACGAATTCGAGCCGGGAGACAAAATGAGATACCGTGGATACTCTCCATCAAGAGTGAGTTCTGTGGTCACGAAAAACCAATTCACCAGCGAACAAATCAACCTTGTTTTCGACACGCATGGGATTCCTTGCGATGGACAACCCTTATTGTACGATAATGACGGGAACATCTACAACACTGTGCAGATAGGCGACCAATGCTGGATGAAAGAGAACCTGCGCACCACTACGTTTCCAGATGGCACTGATATCCCTGTCGGTGGATATTTGACCTTGGACAACACGGAGCCATACTACTGTGACTTCTTTGAATACTACACTGTCGTTATCCCCTGGGAGGAGCGGGGAAACCTATACAACTGGTATGCGGCATTAGGGGCGTGTCCCAACGGCTGGCATCTGCCAAGCGATTCCGAATGGACAGTTCTCACGGACTATATTACATCCCATACTGAATACATTTGTGCCAACACTTACCATTATACTTATTATATCGCCAAGTGCCTGGCCTCCACATCTTGGTGGAATGGCAATGGTCTCGGATGCGATATCGGCGGCGACCTGAGTACCAACAACGCCACAGGCTTCAGTGCCATTCCTGCTGGTTACTGTCTAGGTAGCACATCGTTCGGAGATGAAGGTGACTATGCGTATTTTTGGTCTTCCACAGAAGAAAACGAGAACAATGCTTACCTTCGTTTCCTGTTTTACTACTCTCCAATGGTGTACCGCAATGCCTACAACAAGAATCTCGGACGCTCCATCCGCTGCCTGCGGAACTGATAAGTGCTGCGGCGTATTCAAATTTTGTGTATCTTTGCAATTCAAAAAGAAATTGAAAACGATAGAGAAATAACTATATGATACACACCATTATAGCTAACGAATCGCAACTGTCTGAGGTAGCAGAGGAATTGCTGGAGGCGCACCCCCAGGAGCGCGTGTTCGGCTTCTTCGGCGAGATGGGCACTGGCAAGACCACCCTCATCAAGGAGATTTGCCGGCAGCTCGGCGTGGAGGGCGGTATGACCTCCCCCACCTTCGCCATCGTCAACGAATACTGGACCCGCGACGGCGAACCGCTCTACCACTTCGACTTCTACCGCATCGACACCCCCGACGACGCCACCCGCATCGGCTTCCAAGACTACCTCTACAGCGGCAGTTACTGCTTCATCGAATGGACCGAGAAGGTGGAATCGCTACTCAATGGCGAATACACCCCCGTCACCATCGAACGCATTGATGACATGACCCGTAAATTCACATTCTAACTTTGACTATTGGCTTTGACATCAACCATTTAATTCCTAACACCTGACCACAGTTCACTGATCACTGTTCACTTATCACTATAAACTATGAGTTCAGAATACATCATCCTCCAAGACACCCCGCATGTGGAAACCCAGGCATGGGAAGCCGCCGTGGAAGCTCCCACGCGCAAGCTCACCCTCGCGCTGGCCAAGCCCGAAACAGCGCACCCCGACAGCGGATTCCTAACCCCGAACGCCGTGCGCAATTTCACCGACCAGCAGGTCAAGGTGTTCGCGCAGTTCGGATTCGGCAACCACAACCCCTTCTCCGACGCCGATTACGCCGACGCGGGGACGGAGTTCACCCACCATTACGCGGATCTGTCGATGCTGAGCAACCTCATCCTCAAATTCGACGCATTCACCCCCGACCAAATTGCCCTTTCGAAGGAAAACCAGATGCTGGTCTCGATACTCCCGCCCGCAGAGCTGTCGCAGGCGTACATCGAAGCCGTTAACGAAAAGAAAATCACGCTGTTATGTTTGGATTTGTTGCAGGATGACAACGGCCGTTCCGTGATGGAGAACATCCGCAAGGCGACCCTCTCGGAGGCCGGTTTCCAAATTGCCCTCTCGAACTTCGTTTTTCCGCTGGCCGACACACTCGTGCACGCGCCCTCGATTCCCTACGCGTTGCAACGTGCCCCCGAGCTCATGTCGTCGGTCCTCTGCCACGCCGGCGCCCTCTGCCACCAGCCCACCGCCGACCACCTGCACCTCCCCTGGCGAGATGTCGTCTCGCTGTGCTGGGACTTAAACTGAAATACGTGTTTAAAACGATGTAGAGACGCACGGCCGTGCGTCTCTACCTATGTTATTCCAAAATGTAGAGACGCGGCGCGCCGCGTCTCTACATTGTCATATTCACACAATCGGCTATTCGCAGAAATGCTCGTAGAAATGGGTGATCACCTCGATACCCTTGCGAAAATGTTCGAGCTTGTAGTTCTCATTCGGGGAGTGGATGTTATCCTCGGCGAGACCGAAGCCACAGAGGATAGATTTCACGCCTAACACCTTCTCGAAGTGCGCCACAATCGGGATGCTGCCGCCGCTGTAGGTCGGGATAGGCCGCTTGCCATAGACGTCCATGTAGGCTTTCTCGGCCGCCTGGTACGCGGGCACGTCCATGCCGCAACGGTAAGCTTCGCCGCCGTGCGCGGGAATCACCTCCACCTTCACGTAGTCGGGCGCGATGTTCTCGAAGTGCTTCTGGAAGAGCTCCGCAATCTTGTGGGAGTCTTGGTTGGCAACCAAACGCATGGAGATATTGGCGGAAGCGGTGGCCGGGAGCACCGTCTTGAAGCCCTCGCCGGTGTAGCCGCCCTCGATGCCGCACACGCCCAAGTTCGGACGAATGCCCGTGCGCTCGATGGTGCTGTAACCTTCTTCGCCGTACAATTCCTTGACATCCAACGATTTCTTGTACTCCTCTTCGTTGAACGGGGCCTGCGCAATGAGCTCGCGTTCCTCCTTGGAGAGCACCACCACATCGTCGTAGAAGCCGGGGATGGTGACTTCGCCCTTGTCGTTGATGAGACCGCTGATGAGGTCGCAGAGCACGTTGATGGGGTTGGCAACCGCGCCGCCGAAGATACCGGAGTGGAGGTCGCGGTTCGGGCCGGTGACCTTCACGATCATGTTGCAGAGGCCACGAAGACCAGCGGTGATGGAAGGCGTGTCGGTGGCAATCATGCCCGTGTCGGAGATGAGGATGACGTCGCACTTGAGCAGATCGGCGTGCTGCGTGCAGAAGTCGTAGAGCTGCGTGCTGCCGATTTCCTCCTCGCCCTCAAGCAGGAACTTGACGTTGCACTTGAGGCTACCGGATTTCACCATGTACTCGAATGCCTTCGCGTGCATGAAAGACTGTCCTTTATCGTCGTCCGCGCCGCGTCCCCAGATTTTGCCGTCCTTGATGACAGGTTCGAAAGGCTCTGTGTTCCAGAGTTCTATGGGATCGACGGGCATCACGTCATAGTGACCATAGACCAACACGGTCTTGGCGTTGGGGGCGACCATCTTCTGTCCCACCACGATGGGATTGCCCTCGGTGGGATAGATTTCGCAACTGTCGGCGCCGGCTTCCATGACCAACTCCTTCCAACGCTCGGCGCAACGCACCATGTCGCCCTTGTGCTCACTCTCCGAGCTAATTGACGGGATGCGCAGCAAGCTGAAAAGTTCGTTTAAGAAACGTTGTTCGTTCTCTTGAATGTAGTTTTTGATGTTCATAATTATTGATTTTCCGTTATTGAGCCGCAAAGATACATTTTTTTGTAATTGGTGGTGATGGGTGAATATCAAAGAAATGTGTATTTTTGCGGTTTTGAAAAATACATCGGCTATGAATTTGAGTAAGAGACATTTGAGCATTATGGGTATTGTCGCACTGGCACTCTTATGCGGTGCGGTTGTTGTTTCCTGCAAAGGAAAGAAAGCAGAATTGAAGCCCGTGAAGGGCATTTTGGAAGAGGCCGTCCGCGAGGGCGCTGCGCCCGCGCAGGTCAATGCAACGATGGAGCGGCACATCCTTGACAAAAACTTTGAGATGACGCTCAACGACACGGTCAACAAAGTCCACGTGTGGAGTCTGATGAGCTGTGACTCCGTGACCTCGTCCGAAGGCTTCGGCATCGTGGTCGCGAAGGACGGCCGCGCCACCATCTTCAATGACATCCGCCACGGCAGCAACCCCTCCGCCCGCTACAATGCGGCCACCGGCGAACTCTGGCTCACCGGCGTATCCATCGAAGGCACGGGCGTACATGTGGAGCGCTTCTACGTCATCCGCTTCCCCGAGGACGGTCCTGCCTACCTCGCCGCCACCATCGACCCCTACGAGATGCAGGAAGCCTTCTGTAATGAGCTGAAATACAGCACCAAAAAAGAGGTCATCACCCTCTATAACGGCGAACAAGAACTGACCAAGGTTACCAACACCGTGACGGACATGGGAGGCTTTGACGACGAGACCGTCTGGCTCGGCGAGCAGATTTCCTACGACATCAGCGGCGACCAGCTTCGTGTGAACGCCATCCCCGGCGTGAACTTCATCACCGGCAAAGTGCTGCACTACGACGACATGCCCACCGTCACCGCCCTCGTAACCCTCACCGACGGCGGCGGCTTCTCCATCTCCAACATCAGCCTCAGCAATACTTCCAACAAATAACAACACAGTACCCCACCCTATTCATCATTCATAATTCCCAACATTCCATGCACAAGAAAACACTCCAACGTATCCGGCGGGTGCTCGCGGCGATTTTCTTCCTCGGCATCACGCTGATGTTCCTCGACTTTTCGGGAACGTTGCACAAGTTCCTCGGCTGGATGGCCAAAGCGCAGTTCCTGCCCGCCGTCCTTGCCCTCAACTTCGTAGTCATCGCTATCCTACTGATAATCACATTATTGTTCGGTCGGATTTACTGCTCCGTCATCTGTCCGCTCGGCGTGTTCCAGGACGGGGTAGCTCACGTCCACAACTGGACGAAGAAGAACCGCTACACCTTCTCGAAGGCGCACAACATCCTGCGATACATCATGTTAGGGGTATTCGTAGTGACGCTCGTCGCGGGTCTCAGCTCCATAGCCGCGCTGCTGGCCCCCTACTCCGCCTATGGTCGCATCGTGCAAAGCCTCTTCGCGCCGGTCTGGCAGTGGATTAACAACGGCCTCGCCGCCATTTCCGAGCATTTCAACAGCTACGCCTTCTACGAGAAGGATGTCTGGATGCGCAGTCTGCCGACGCTCATCATCGCGGCACTAACCCTCGTGGTGATTGTCATCCTCGCATGGCGCAACGGCCGCACCTACTGCAACAACATCTGTCCCGTGGGCACCTTCCTGAGCTTCTTCAGCCGGTTTTCCTGGTTCAAGATGCACATCAACGAAGAAAAATGCATCCAATGCGGCCTCTGCACGAAGAATTGCAAGGCATCCTGCATCGACGGCAAGAACGGCTTTGTGGATTATTCGCGGTGCGTGACCTGCGGCAATTGCATGGCGGTGTGCCCGAAGGAGGCGATTGAATACAAACACGTTAAAGGGAATCCCACCCCCGTAGGGGCGAATAACCATTCGCCCATGACCGACGACAAACAACCGGATACCGAAACAGTCGATACAGGCAAGCGCGCCTTCCTGATTGGTTCCGCCGTGGCTCTTGGCACCGCCGCCTTCGCCCAAGAGAAGAAAAAAGTGGACGGAGGTCTGGCGGCTATCAAGGACAAGGTTATCCCCGAACGCACCGTGCCCATCGTGCCCGCAGGCGCAGGATCGCTCCAGCGCTTCCGCACGCACTGCACGGGCTGCCAACTCTGTGTGTCACAATGTCCTAACGACGTGCTGCGGCCCTCCACCGACCTGATGCACTTGATGCAACCGGTAATGTCGTACGAGCGCGGCTGGTGCCGTCCCGAATGCACGGCCTGCAGCGATGTGTGCCCCACCGGCGCCATCCGCAAGCTTCTCAAGGAGGAGAAAGCCGTGACGAAGAAAGGACAGGCATACTGGGTGTCCCAAAACTGCATCGTGACGGCCAATGGCATCCCCTGCGGCAACTGCGCCCGCCACTGTCCCGCCATGGCCATCGAAATGGTGCCCAAACGCGGCGATGAGACCGGCAAACTGCTCATCCCCTCCATCAACGAGAGCAAGTGCGTAGGCTGCGGTGCCTGCGAGTACGTCTGCCCTGCCCGCCCGCTCTCCGCCATCGTGGTCAACGGCGTTGAACAACAACGGCTAATATAGTCGGTGAATTGAACAAATTATGCAAATTATATGTTTCCTTAAGCAGCCCCGGAGGGGCAAAACGCACGGAGTGCAATTAACCCCACACAAGGCGGAGCCGCAGTGTGGGGACAGCCCCGGAGGGACAAAACACACAAAGTGCAAATAACCCCACTCAAGCGCTGCGCTTGTGTGGGGCAACATCAAAGCTCACCAACACGAAGTAAAAACATGAAAGATATAACAAGACGAGATTTTCTCAAACTCATAGGCGCCGGCACCGTCGCGACGGCCGCGACAATGACCGGATGCCAGAACGGCGGCGACCTCACGCCGACCGGCACCATCCAACCCCAAAAGGGACAGATGACCTACCGCACCAACCCCAATACCGGCGACAAAGTGTCTCTGTTGGGCTTTGGTATGATGCGCCTGCCCGTCATCGAAACCGAAGCGCCCAAAGGGGCCTCCGGCCGCGAAGCCAAATCCGCCCCCATTGACCAGGAGATGGTCAACAAGATGGTCGATAAGGCCATCGAATACGGAGTCAACTACTTCGATACTTCCCCTGTCTATTGCCAAGGACGCAGCGAGAAAGCCACGGGAATCGCCCTGTCGCGGCACAAACGCGACAGCTATTACCTCGCCACCAAGATGTCGAACTTTGCGCCCGGCACCTGGCCACGTGAAGAGTCCATCAAGATGTTCCACAACTCTCTGAAAGAGCTGCAGACCGACTACATAGACTACATGCTGCTGCACAGCGTGGGCGGCGGCAAGGACAGCATGGAGATGCTCCGCCAGCGCTACTACGACAACGGCATCCTCGACTTTCTGCTTGAACAGCGCGAAAAGGGCGTCATCCGCAACCTCGGCTTCTCCTACCACGGCGATGTCAAGGTTTTCGACTATTTGCTGTCGCGCCACGACGAGTACAAGTGGGACTTCGTGCAGATTGAGATGAACTACCTCGACTGGCACTTCGCCCATGAGATTGAAGAGGAAAACACGAGAGCCGATTATCTCTACAACGAACTGGACAAGAGGAAGATACCCGCCGTCATCATGGAACCGTTGCTGGGTGGCCGCCTCGCCAACGTGCCCGACCACATCGTGCGGGAGATGAAAAAGCGCGAGCCCGAACGTAGCGTCGCCTCGTGGGCATTCCGCTTCTGCGGCACCTTCCCCAACGTGCTCACCTCTCTCAGCGGCATGACCTACATGGATCATCTCGACGACAACCTCGCCACCCACTGTCCGCTGAAACCGCTTACCTCTGAAGAACTTGACTTCCTCGAAGATATCGCCAAGAAAATCTACGACCTGAAAAATATCCCCTGTACCGCCTGCCAGTACTGTATGCCCTGCCCGTTCGGCTTGGACATTCCCGGCATCTTCTCGCACTACAACAAGTGCATCAAGGAGGGCAACTTCGCCAAATCGCAGGACGAGAGCGACTACAAGAAGATGCGCCGGGCGTTCCTCATCGGTTACGACCGCAGCGTGCCGAAACTGCGCCAGGCCGACCACTGCACCCATTGCGGCGAATGCGTCCACCACTGCCCGCAACGCATCAACATCCCAGAAACGATGGATATGGTGAATAATTACGTGGAGAAGCTGAAACAGGGAACGCTTTGAGACGTAAGACTTGAGACTTGAAACCTGAAACTTGAATCTTGAATCTTGAAACCTGTCGCAGACAAGCAGATGGGATTCACGCCAGCACATTGATCAGCCCCGCTATCACCATGTAGCGAAGCCCTTTGCCGATGAACATGAACAGGGTGGTGGGCACCACGCGGGTGCGCATGATCCCAAGGGCGACGGCAATAACATCACCAACGATGGGCAACCAGGTCAGCAGCGCCGCCAACGAACCGTATTTTCCGACTTTCGCCTGCGCCTTTTCGAGCGATTCTTCTTTGATTTTCAGATACTTCTCTATCCACGACCACTTGCAGAGCCAACCTAACAGGTAGCAGGTCATGCCACCGATGGTGTTGCCCAATGTAGCCACCAAAATAACCGTCCACGGCGAATAGTCAAGCAGCAACGCGCCCGCAACCAAGGCCTCCGACGAGAACGGGATTACCGTGGCAGAGAGCAGACAACCGAGAAACAGTCCGAAAAGTCCGAGATCTTGCAGCATGACCGCTTACGAAAGCGATTCCTCCTTATTTTCCGTCGGTTTTTTAGTGGATTTCCTCGGACGACCACGCTTTTTTGAAGTATTGGAAACAGCAGGCTCTTCTTCAACCAAAACAGCATCTACAGTCTCAACAGTCTCCACCTGTGGTTTGTCACTTTTTTTCTGTCGTCCAGACGGCAGTTCGATGTGCCGCACATAAACATCCTGCTGCGGGTACGGAATCTCTATCTTATTCTTATTTAGTGTGTTGTAAATTACTTCCTTCACTTTGGCCACGAAAGCAGCTTTTTCCTCCACCAACACCCAGCAAATCACGAAAAGATCCACGCTGCTGTCGCCGAAATCGTCAAACATCACCTTGAAACCCTGCTTCTTGTCGGCCACATACTTGCCAGCGGCGTTCTTCACAATCAGCGGTTCCAGATCTTTGATGAGCATATTCCGCACCTTCTCGACATTCACTCCGTAGGCCACCCCCACCGGAATCTTCACCAGCACATAACCATGGTTACGGGTGAGGTTTTTGAAGTTCTTGCTGAAGAGTGTGGCGTTTTGGAAAGCAATGACGCTGCCGTCGAGGGTCACTAACTGCGTACTCTGATAGTTGATGCTATCGACCTTGCCCTGCACACCATCGCATTCTATGTAGTCGCCCACGCGCAACCGCCCGGTCATGAGCGTGATGCCGTAGATGAAGTTCTCCAACAGGTCCTTCATGGCGAAACCAAGACCGGTGGCCAAGCCCGCCATCACAATGGAAATGCCCTTGCCGGAAACTTTGAAAATCATCATGCAGTCAATCACGTAGAAGCCCCACACTATGATTGAAATGACATTGTTGACCAGTGTGGCGTTGCCCGGACCCTGGAGGTTTTTCTTGTGCCGCTTGCGCAACATCACATAGAAGGAACGGATGGCGTAATTCAGATAACGGAAGAACAGTTCCAAAGCCAGACATATCTTGTAGAGCGAAAGTTCAATGATACCAGGCTTGTTGAGGAATACGTACAGGAATATTTTGCGGCAAATGGCCGACATTTCAAACATCCGGGTTGCCCAATAGATGCTGAATGGGATAGACAGAATCCCCAGAATCGGCAACAGCGCCTTAAACAAGAAATCGTAGAACCACGTCTGCCCGATATACTCGCCCTTGACCATCTTGGGCTGGATTTTCTTGAAGTAAGACTCCACTTCAGCTTTATTATTGAGGGTGATACCCTGCTGTTTGGCGATTTTGCGGGTCAGATGGTTCTGCTCGTACATCTTAGCCAAATCGTAGAAGCAGGTAATCGTCTGGATAGCAGCCAGCTGGATCATCCACCAAACCATGATTTCGACTGCGAGGAGTACAAATCCGAACCAGGAAGCAACACTGGAGACAATCATGACGATGAGGGAAATCACCGTGTAAATCATGTCGCTGTCGGGCAGTTTGGTGATTTTGCGCTTCATCACGTAGAACTGCCATGCCGTGAAAATCAGCATTACCGGCGGGAACACAAGACTCACTACATTATTGGGTATCAGTATTATACGGCACACCACCACTAAGAAGGCCATCGCAATAAACGGGGTGTAAGAGCGCACACCAGCACGAATCTGGCTGTCATCGAGGCGGATGAGCAGCGACACGAGAATCACCTCCACCATCCAGGCAAAGAAGGTCATCAGATTGATGGACATCAGCACGAAGTTCTGAGTCACGAAGAAGCGAGCGATGGTGATGGAAATGGCGAAGATGGCAATGCCACAGGCCAGCGTGACGAAGGGACGTTTATTGTTCTCCTTGAAGTAGTGACGCCACTTTTTCGGAAGCAGCCAGCGCATAATCACATAGCTAAGCAAACTGGCGGCCAAGATGTAGGTAAGCATGAATACGCTGATACTGAGAATGATAGGCCCGCGCCACTCCGACTTGCGATCGAAGGCTTTATAGCGGTCGCCCACATCTTTCTTGGCCATCATATAACGAAAACGGAAACGCTTAAGAGTCTGGAAGTAATTCTCACCGCCATTCACGAAGATGTGCTTCTGAATTTGCTCGTAACGGGCGAGCGCGTAAGCGTTGAGTTGTCCCATACGCTTCGTAACCCGTTCGTAGTATTCCTCATCGAGTTCCACATTCTCCAGCATCGTCACATAATTGTCACGAAGTGCCGTGGCATAATCCAAGCAAGCCTCACGGTCTTCAAGTCCTTGTGGGTCAAGAATAAACAGATTCTTAGTAGCCGTATCAAGCACCACCTTGGGCAGCATGGCGCGCACCGAGTCGGGCAGACCGCCAAGTTCGCCGTTGGGAAGCACTCTCGGAGGCAAATTCTCCAACGTCTTGATAAGCTCATTGTAACGCTCAATCTCAAGGCGAATGCGCTCCTTCATCTTGTCGTAAGGGGCGTGATTCTGTTTTAACTGCCGATACTGCTCCGTAGCCGACTGGCAGGCGTAGGCCATATCGAGCGTAAAATCGGAACTCTGTGAATAAAGCATCAACGCTATCTGGTTGCTGGTCTGCATCATACGCACCAAACGGGAGTGCTGTTCCTGGTTGCGCTGCTCGAACCGCGCCATGATGGCTTTCTGCTCGCTATATGCCTGCGCCAGCTCAGAACGCAGCACACCGAGCGTCTGCGGCAAGTCCTTTTCTTTCAAAACAGCTTGTGCCTGAAACACCGTCAGCACGGCGATGGCAATGAGTATCAGTACCTTTTTCATATCAAATCATTTTGAAATGGCAAAAGTACATAAAATACGAATATACACCGAAAATGATTTTTTTCTGTAGAGACGTGTTATAAACGCGTCTCTACAACGCCTCCAACAGATTCCGACCGCAAATCAGATTGCAGGTTTTGACGGATGTCATGGCGGTGCCCAACATGCCGTGCAGCATCAGACTCTGACCGGCGAGAAAGAGATTCGGGAACGGGGTTTGAGGCGAAATGACCGTGCCTATCAGGTTGTTACACGATTTGCGCACCCCGAAGGAAGAGCCTTGCGGAATGGCCGTGTAGTCGCGGTACGTGAGCGGCGTGCTGGTCCAATATTGCTCGATATTGCCTTGTAACTCAGGAATATACCGTTGTGCCAGCGCGATGCATTCCTTCGCTTTGCGCTGCTTGAACGCCTTGTAATCGTCAGAACGGTGCCCCACTTTGCTTTCCTCCCAGTCGCTAACGGATTCCCAGTCCATCGGGGTCAGCAAATCCATATTCGTAGCAAAATCAGCACTTTCTGGCACATTGTAGTGAATCAGCAAGTTACGGACTTGGTCTTCTTTGCCGCAAGGCGTATGCCACACATCGTCACTTTCCAAAATGCCGACGTTGCGATTCCGATAAGGCACGGTATCAGGTTTCAGGGCAAGCTGCACCGTGAACATCCCGACCGTGTTCGCCAACCGATGCATCCTCCGACGGTAAATTCCCCGAACTTGCGGACACTCTGGGATAAGGTCCGTGGTCAAAGCGGGATGAAGGGTTGAAATGAACGTGTCGGCAGCGAATATGGAACCATTTTCGCAGACTACAGCGCAAATGTCGCCATTATCTCCAATCTCTAAGCGGCACACGGCTTTTCCCGTGAGAATCCGTCCTCCCAACGCCTCAATCTGCTCGACAAGTCTGCGGATAAGCACGTCGCCACCGCCTTTCAGCCGATAAGACCCTTGTATGAAGGAGTTAAGCGACTGCAAGAAAGAATAGAGCGGCAACTCATCGGTGAGTTCCGTGGTGAAACACTGCCCGCACAAAACATCGCGCAGTTCGGGGCTGGAAATATGGGTCTCGAGATAGTTTTTGGCAGAAACGGCCATCGTTTGGTTCGATTGGACGTTTGCATCAGGATGGACTGTTTCGTAGATGTGCTCGTTGATTTCCCGCATCAGCCGTACCAAATCCTCCAAGCCATCGCGGTCATCGGGAAATTCGACAGCAAGAGTCTCCACAAAATGGTCATAGCCGCGATGAAGCGCATAGCGACGACCTTTTACAAAAACGTCTAAGAAAGTGTCATCGAGTGGTTGCCACGGGAGGTCTTCGAGCCCGAAAAAGCGAATCAGCGGGCGCATAACTTCGCCTTCCCCTACTCCACCAACGTAGTGAAAACCCGTGTCTAACAGCTGCCCACGACGGCGGAACGACTGGAACGCACCGCCCAAAACGGCAGCCCGCTCCAATACTAAGACGCTTCGGCCAGCCTTGGCGAGGGCCAGGGCGCAGGTCAGCCCGCCGAAGCCGCCACCAATCACCACCACGTTTTCTCCATGAAATTACTGTAAATCAGCGTCTAACTGAAGCCGCATATCCACAGGGTTGCTAAAACCACACAAGCTGGCTTTCAACTTGACGGCACCATCTACATTTTCCGATTGCAAGGTAAGTCTGAGCGTGTCACCAGGCCGGACCATCGCCACAAAACGGCAATTCTTGATGGCCGAATAACGAAGTTCGCGACCAATCAAATGGCTCAGACATTCGCGCACCATTTGCAGGGTCAACACTCCAGGAGTTATAGGATTCCCCGGGAAATGTCCCTGATAGACAGGATGTTCGTTTCTCATCCGCAGGAGAAATCCGCATTCGCTCTCCTCCAAAATATCGTAAAGGATGCCGTTCTGTTTCATCGTGCGCACTATTCGTTTAATCCTCCGCCACCTTCATGCGGCAGCTCAAAATCGGACTATCGTTTACCGCAGCTTCCGCAGACACAAGCGTGACATTACCCACCTGCGAGACGACGCTCACGCGGGTACGCAGCGTTGCGCCCGCAGCCGGCATTTGGCCAGTCACAGCGCAACGTTTGATGTCACCGATATATCCGAGGGATATGGTCTTGCCCGCCAACCGATGCAAATAACCAATGTGCGCGGCAGAGGTCTGGGCGATGTGCTCCAAAACCCCTTCCACAGACATGTAACCTAATTCATCGAGGAACAGATTGTCCTCGTTGATAGTCAGTTCCGATTGGCAGTTGAGCTCGTCTTCGAAAATGTAGCGGTCCACCATCTGGATGGGGGACCGCTGCGGGATAAGGCTGGCGATGTCCGTCACCTTACATGCGGGTGAAGACATAGTCGTAGAGGTCTGCGAAAGTCTTGATGGTCGGCAGATCGGGAGTCTTAATCTCCACACCGAACTCCTCATTCACCAGACCCACCATGTCCACTAAGCTCAGGCTATCGAGATGCATCGTCTCCTTGATATTGGCTTCGGGTTGAATCACTTCAGCCTCCACCTCAAACTCATCAGCCAAGATGGCGACCATCTTTTTGATCATTTCGTCTTTTTCCATTGTCTTTGCTTTTTTATTTTTTAATCTATTCTCTGTTATTTATCGTCTTAAGTCCAAAATCTTAAGTCTTTCGCCTCAAGTCTCCAGTCTAACCTCTCACGTCCTTGATAATCAACGTCGAATTGGTTCCACCGAAGCCGAAGCTGTTTGAGAGGAACATGTCAAAATCGTAATTATCAATACGTTTCGCGGGGATATTGAGCTTGCACGTGTCCTCATCGCCGCGCTCAAAGTTCAGGTTGGGGGCGATGAAGCGGTTCTTCATCATGAGGATGGAGTAAATGACCTCGCTGGCGCCTGCCATCCACATTTCGTGGCCAGTCTGACCTTTCGTGGAAGTCACGGGCGGCATCTGATCGCCGAAAACAGCGTAGATAGCTTTGGCCTCGTTGGTGTCACCAACAGAAGTAGAGGTGGCGTGGGCGTTGATGTAGCCAATCTGTTCCTTGCTGACGCCGCTCTGTTCGAGGGCCATAAGGAGGGATTTGCGGGGGCCGTCCACGTTGGGAGATGAGATATGGTCGCCGTTGGAGGAGAATCCGTAGCCTAATACCTCAGCGATAATGGGGGCACCGCGCTTGACGGCAGATTCGTAGCTCTCAATGACGACAGTAGCCGCACCGCCGCCGGGCACAAGGCCGTCGCGACCAATGTCGAACGGACGGGAAGCTTTTTCGGGATCGCTTTCCCGCTTCGAGAAAGCGCCGATACCGTCAAAACTACCGATGGAGAAGGGGTTCACCTCCTGGGCACCACCACAGACGATGCAGTCCTGCAGCCCCCACTTGATGAGCAGCGCGCCCAACCCGATGGCGTGGGAACCGCTGGCGCAGGCCGCACTCACGGTCATATTGATGCCACGCAGTTTGAAGAGGCAGCCGAGGTTCATCGTCACGGTGGAATTCATCGACTGGAAAATGGCGCCAGAGCCCACCATACGGGTGTTTTTCTTCTCTCGCATCGTATCCACACTTTTCACCACTGCGTCGGCGCTGCTATCGTTACCGTAGAGAAGGCCCACATCGTGGCTTTCCATATATTCCGTGTCCAAACCGGCCATTTTCAGGGCGTCAACAGTAGCCATGTAAGCATATTGCGCCTCTTCGGGCATGAACACACGGTGTGCGCGATCCACCACTCCTTTCAGCTCAGGCTTCTTCAACAAAGCCGTCAAACCCGACTCAAAACCCATCTCTTTGCGCACCGGGTCGAACACGATGCCCGATTTTCCGTTGAACAATGACTCTTTCACCTCTTCGAGGGAGGTTCCGAGGCACGACCAGATGCCCATGCCTGTAATCACTACCCTTCTGTGGTTGATTTCGTCCATATTTTTCAGCATTTTAAGTTTTTTTAATAATAACAACCGTCTTAATATCAACGGATTATAAAATTTCACCGTGATTTTTTAAGACCGGCAAAGATACACTTTTTGGACAAATCCGCAACCTCCACAGAAAAGTTATTTTCAGGTAAGAAAAAACAGAAAAAGGCTGCCGTTTATGGTAGCCTTTTATTGCTTTTTTATGTGGAGCCGGAGGGAGTCGAACCCTCGTCCAAACATGCCGCAAGTATGCTTTCTACAAGTTTAGTCTCCGTTTGGTTGTCGGCGCGGGCATGGTACGGGACGGACCTGGCCTGCGCTTATCTTCTAAAATTTCGCCTCGGCGTCGAAGCTACGCCTCGGCTATCAGCCCTTTTATGACACTCCGGACCGGACGTTGGGCCGCGTAACTTCCGGGGGAGCGCCCGCGGCTACGGACCTTGTCCGCGCGGCGGGATTCGCAGCAATTAAGCAGCGAATGCATAAGAAGTTTCGCCATTTATTTGGCATCGAGGGTTAATTTTTGACGGAATCAGCCCACAAATTCCGACCTGCTTACATACCCCCGAACCTGCTGTCAAAACCAGACGGCCCCAGGGCAAAGGGCGGGATTACTTCACCTCGCCCTTGAGTTGCAATATCACTCTGTCGGTGTTCGCGTTCGAGAGCACCGTGATGCGCTTGCTGATCAAGCCTTCGTTCTTGGCCGTGTAGGTGGCCTTGATGGTGCCGGTCTTGCCGGGCATCACGGGCGCCTTCGACCATTCCACTTCCGTGCAGTCGCAGGAGGAAATCACATCGTCGAGGATCAGCGGCTTCTTGCCGATGTTCTTGTACGTGACCGTCACCACCTTCACATCGCCAACCTTCAGCGTGCCGAAATCGACGACTTTCTTCTCGAATTCAATCTCAGCACCGGTACCGGTATAGGTGGTCTTCGTCTGTGCCTGGACACTCATGCAGAATCCCAGACAGACCAGCATTACGAGTGCAAATACCTTTTTCATTGTTCCGGATTTAAGGGGTTAGTTGTTCACCTTCGGAGCACCGCTGTTGTTCTCAGGAGCTGCCTCCGTGGGTTTTGCGTTGACATTGCCGGTGATCTTCAGCACCACGCGGTCGTTCACGGCATTGGATTCCACCGTGATGGTCTTGTTGATCTGGCCGATGCGCTGGGTGTTGTATTTCACCTTAATGACACCCTTCTTGCCTGCCGGAATCGGATCTTTCGGCCATGAAGGCACTGTGCAGCCGCAGCTGGAACGGCAGTTGGTGAGGATTAGGTCGGCCTTGCCTGTGTTCTTGAACTCGAACTCGCACTCGCCATTGCCACCCTGCTCCACTTGGCCATAGTCATGCACCAGCTTCACGAAGGTGATTTCGGGAGTTTTCACTTTCTTGTTCTTTTTCGGTTTGGCGGCGTCATTCTGGGCCACGCCAGCGAACACGAATGCCACTAAAATCAGGACACTGAATACTTTTTTCATAATCTATGCTTTTTACTGTTTTTGTTTGCTATTTGTTCCGCAGAGACGCACCATGGCACGTCTCTACCATAATTCCGAATTCCAAAGACCGTTCACACCCGCTGAGGTTTAATCTCCTGCGCCTGGAATTTCATGAGGAAGGCTTCGACAGCCAGATTGTAGCTCTGGAGGCCGAAACCGCTGATGAATCCCGCGCAGGCGGACGACAGCATACTGTTGCGGCGGTACTGCTCGCGGCCGAAGAGGTTGCTGATATGCACCTCCACCACGGGGCATTTCGCCGCCCTCACCGCATCGGCCAGCACCACCGAAGTGTGGGTATAAGCACCTGCGTTGAGGATAATCCCATGCAAATTTCGTGCCGAAGTGATGGCCTCTGCCACCTCCCCTTCCTTGTCAGACTGGAAGTACGAAATCTCCGTCTGCGGGTAGCGTTCGCGCAATCCCGAGAGGTGTTCCTCGAAGGAGACACTGCCGTAAATGTTCACCTCGCGAGTGCCCAAGCAACTGAGGTTCACACCGTTAACAATCAGCAAGCGAATATGTTCAGGATTATTCATGGAGAATCACAAATACGTCCTCATCGGGCTTGTGCATGTTGAGTTGTTCTCGAGCGTACTTCTCCAACAGGGCCGAATCCGCCATCAGCTGCTCGTAGGTATAGACGTTACCCACCTGGTTCTTGGTGTTCGTAATCTTCTCCTCCAAATTGGAAATTTTCCGATTCAAATCCCTATGGGTCTTGAAGTTATGGTCAGAGAGGAAGAAGATGTAAGCCAAAAACAGCAGAAGCGTCACAATGTACAACACTGTGAAGAACTTGAAGCGGCTGCGGGGTTTCGGCTGGTCGGTACTCATCGTTTATCGTGCGTAGTTGACGGCGCGGGTCTCACGGATGACCGTAATCTTGATCTGACCCGGGTACGTCATTTCGTTCTGGATTTTCTTGGACAGGTCGAGGGAGATTTGGTCGGCCTCCTGGTCGGAAACCTTCTCCGCACCGACGATCACGCGCAGCTCGCGACCGGCCTGGATGGCGTAGGTCTTGACCACGCCGGGGTACGTAAGCGCGAGGTTCTCGAGGTCGTTGAGGCGCTTCATGTAAGCCTCCACAACTTCGCGGCGGGCACCGGGACGGGCGCCGGAGATAGCGTCACACACTTGGACGATAGGCGCGATGAGCGTCTTCATCTCCATCTCGTCGTGGTGGGCACCGATGGCGTTGACAATCTCGGGTTTCTCCTTGTATTGCTCAGCGAGACGGGCGCCAAAGAGGGCATGAGGCAGTTCGGGTTCGGTGTCGGGCACTTTACCAATGTCGTGCAACAGACCAGCACGGCGGGCAAGCTTCGGGTTGATGCCCAACTCGGCAGCCATGGCAGCGCTCATGTTGGCCACCTCCTTGGCGTGTTGCAGCAAGTTCTGACCGTATGAGGAACGATACTTCATCTTACCCACGAGACGCATCAGTTCGTGATGCATATTATTGATTCCCAAGTCGATACATGTACGTTTACCGACTTCGGCAATCTCCTGTTCGATCTGTTTCTTCGTTTTGGCGACCACTTCCTCGATACGAGCGGGGTGAATACGGCCGTCGGAGACCAGCTTCTGCAACGACAGGCGGGCGATTTCGCGGCGCACGGGGTCGAAGCTGGAAAGCAGAATGGCGTCGGGAGAATCGTCAATGACCACATCCACACCGGTGAGGTTCTCGAGAGTACGGATGTTACGACCCTCACGGCCGATGATGCGGCCCTTGATCTCGTCATTCTCAATGTTGAATACGGAGACAGTGTTCTCGACAGCGGATTCCACCGCAGTACGCTGTAACGCATTGACCACCACTTTCTTAGCTTCGAGATTAGCGGTGTGCTTGGCCTCGTCCACAATATCCTTGATCATCACCAGGGCGTCGGCGCGAGCCTCGTCCTGCATCAGGGTAACAAGCTGCTGTTTAGCCTGTTCGGCGGTCATCTCGGCAATAGATTCGAGCTTGGTCTTCTGGGAAGCAATCTGCTCATCGAGCTCTTTCTGTTTCTGGGCCACAGCAGCCATCTGCTTGTTGAGGTTCTCTTTCTGCGCGGCATTTTCGGCGTTTTTACGGTTGAGTTCCTCCATCTTCTGGTTGAGGGTGTTCTCCTTCTGCTTGATGCGGTTCTCGGCGGCGGAAACTTGCTGGTTGCGCTCGTTGCAGGCCTTCTCATGCTCGGCTTTCAGCTGCAGGAACTTCTCCTTGGCTTGCAGAATCTTCTCCTTCTTGATGAGTTCGCCGTCTTCTTCGGCTTTCTTGAGGGCCTCGCGGCCGGACTTCGTCAGTTGGTTCTTGAAGAGGGTGTATGCCAGGCCTAATCCGATGGCTGCGCCTGCCAAAATCCCCACGATAATTGCTAATGCTAATTTCATAAGTTATTGATATATATTAATTTAAGTTGTCCGTTCAGACGGGCAACGGGAGGCATAAAAAAAACCGCATAAGTCCCATAGGGTTTCGAAAAACTCCTACTCGATATGGTCGAAGGTGCCGTCGGTGCTTCGCGCTTCCCCGGGCTATACGCCATCCTTGCGGATTGGGCCTGTTCTAGGCATGACAAGCGTCCCCTTCGTTTGTAATACTGTTGAGTTTAACAAACGTATCTGAACTTATGCGGGATTTCTTCTGTCAAAGAGCGTCTAATCAATCGGGAACTCCTCCGTAAGCTGCTTGAGCGACTCCATCATCGGAACCAGCTCCTCTTCATATTCCCTCAGTCTTTCCTTGTCGCCCAGGGCCTTGACCACGAAATCGAGTAACACCATGTTCGTGAGGTCCTGTTGGTCTTTATATTGCCATTTTTTCGCAAAGTCAAAAAAACTGTCATTGATTACCTTTTCGGCTTCCCGGAAGTAATGCTCCCACTCCTTCTTGATAATGACCGTGAGGGGTCGCTGCCCAATCGTCACTGTCACTTTTATGTTGTCATCTTCCATCTTACTTGCCGCTGAGAAGCTTAATACTGTTATCTATCTCCCGCACCCAATCGTTGATCTGTTTTTTCAGTTCTGTCTTATCTTCCTTGTCAATAATGGTACTGGTCAGTTCTACTAATTTCAACTTTTCCTCTGTTTCAGCGAGCTGTTCCCGCAGATCTGCCACCTCCGTGCGCAACTCCTCGTTCTCGCGACTCAGATGTTCACACCTGCTCTTCAGCTCAGAAAAACGGTGAACCGCCTCTCTCACATTCTTTTCCGTTTCGTGATATAGTTTCTCAAAAGAAGCCATTCCGTTTTTCTTAAAACGCCGCAAAAATACAATTTTTTACGGATTTTTCCGCATTTCTCTTATACAAACCTGCATTTTTGCCTATATTTCGGTTTCTATATAGTTATAAAACAACTGTTTACGGTTTTTTATAAACAGCGTTTTGTTGGTTGATTTTTTAACACGGTTACACGGTTACACGGTCACATGGTTACAAGGTTATGCGGTTAGGCTACTTCACTAACGTCACTGTGCCCGTGCGCTCCATGATGGTACCGTCAGGAATCTTGTATTCGAGGTACCAGACATAGACGTTGAGCGGCGCGAGCACCCCATCAATGCGACCGTCCCAGCCCTCCTGCGGGTTCGTGGTGAAGAAGATGCATTCGCCCGTGCGCGTGAAAATCGAGAACTGGTAGCCATCGATGGAGACAAATGAGTTCACCGGCTTGAACACCTTGTTGGTCGCCCCCAACGGACGGAAAGCATTGGGCAGGTACAACGTCGGTGGCTGAATCACCTGCACGTAGTTCGACGTGCTGGTCTCATTGAACCCGTAACTATTCGCATTTTCATCTGCTTCAACGTAATACACAAATTTCGAGCCCGACTCATACAATGACGAAATATCATCCGAGAAGGAGTTCACAGTGGCGGGCACCACCTCGCCGACCGTATTGAAAAGGTCCTCACTTTCCACCTTCCGCAACACAAAGTAACTCGAAACATTGCCGTCCCAGTTGTCATACGCGTACCACGTGAGGTTGTTGTTTTGGGCATTGTTCTCCCCTTGCAGCAGGATGTTGTGCGACACATTGGAGTAGCCCGCGTCAACCCCGCAGCCGTTCATCACGAATGTACGGTAATAGTACATCTTGCGCGTAAAATCGGCCAAACTGTCATAAAAGGTGTAGTTGTTGGCTCCAGAAATAAAAGTTTGGGTCTGGAAATCCTCGAACATCACCCCGTCCTCGCTGCGCTGCAGGGTAATGCTGGCGAACGGCAGCGTGTCACCGCTGGTTAGCACCCGGACACGCACATACTCATTGTCGATGACCGAAACGGAACGGATGTATGTGAAATCCTGCGACTCATCAGACGCAATCTGTATATTCACGCGGTTAGTACTGGCCGTCACCGTGGCACCGTTGTTGACCACTCTCACTAAGGCGATATAATCCTGGTTAAGCGTCAGATTCTCAACCGTATAGCTCGTTCCCGTGGTAGTGCCTGCCGAAACCCAATTCTGTCCCATATCGCTACTCAGAAGCACCTCATAGTGGTGGATGTCATTCACCAAGTTGGTGTACTCCGACCAACTCAAGGAGGCGGTCCTATGGCATGCATCAGTTCCCTGTAGGTGAAGAATCATGTTCTGCTGCTGGTTGTTCGTCATCGGGGAAGCGTTCCCGCAAGAGTCCATGGCGGCAATACGATAAAGTCGAGAATCGTAAGTCGGGTTTATAACCGGATCTATCCAGTACGTCTGCCCGTAAATGGTGTCAAGCGGAAGCGTGCCATTGACGGGGTTCACATAATATATAATGTATGCCATCATATAGGGGTCGGTCTCGTGAAATCCGAGCATCACCTCATTCGAGGCCGTAACGGTCACGCTGTCAAGCACCGGGGCCGCAGGTCTGGTACTGTCCACCATGTGATCCACCGTGCCGATAGTGGTCATAAACGGACACTGCGTCTGGAAACTGCCGCTCATGTAGAAATGCGAAATACCCACCTGATAGGAGATGGACTCGTCGCAGACATCGGAGGTGTCGGTGTAGTTGCGCTGCGAATTGGGCACGGAGACGAACGGCTCCGGCGGGAAATCATCCTCAAAACCCCGCTTCCTGTAGATGTCGAAAGTGTTGCCCCAAGAGTCATCAAACGTGTTGGTCGGCGACTCCCATGACAAATAGGCCTTCGTGTTATTGTCCTGCGGGGTGACCGTAATACTGAAAGAGTGGATGGTGTCGGAATAGTAACTCACGTTGTTGGAATCGACCGCAATAATGTAACAGAAATACTCTTGTGCAATCGGGATATTATTGATGTCCTGCGAACCATAGTCGCACAAGTTGTAGCTCTGAGTGGCACTGCTATAGCCTGAAAGGCTGTCGCACAGCACGTTGTTAATGTAAAAGTAATACGTTTTGAAGTGGACGCAGTCGCCATTGCTGCTCCATGCCATCTTGATGCGCTGGTTATTGTTCATCAGCTTGATACACTGCATCTTGGGCGGTTCCCAAGCGAGGCAGCCGAACATCACAGCCATCCATAATCCGGTAAGTATGATTCTTTTCACTGTTTGCATTCTTTTTTTTCCAAATATTTTCCAACGCTGATTTGGGTGAATTTATTGTAGAAAAAATTCGCCTTCGCCAAATTTTGTATTTTATTAGGCGTAATATCTTTTATTTCAGTAAGATAGCGACACATTTCCGTCTCATCCAATCCAAAGCGGTACCAGTAGGCGAACTTCTGCATGATGTTGACGGAGGTGTCGGCGGAGCGCAGCTGCTGCCCGCAAATATAGCTCTTGACCATATTGAGTTCATCATCTCCAACCGGCTCATCCTGAAGCCGTTGCAGTTCCTCAAAGCAAGCATCGATAGCGCGCTGCGTCTGGTCGGCGTTCACGTCGCTGCTGATGGCGAACACCGATTGGCCGCCAAAAAAGGTGCTGGACGCGGAGATTCCGTAGGTAAGTCCCTGCCGTTCCCTCAAATTCTGCATCAGCCGGGAGCTGAAATATCCGCCCGTCAGTGTGCTCAGTGCGGAAAAACCGGTGCGGTCGGGGTCGTTGAAGCCCATGGATGGCATACACAGCACGATAGAGGTCTGCAGGCAGTCGGGCGTCGGCTGGTGGAGAATGTGACCGCCCTCCCCTGAGACAGGGATGTCCGGCAACTTCGGGGCACGGACACCTTGCGGCACGGCCGACCACACGTCGCGGATCTGCGCTTCCGTATGTGCGTCCGTGTTGCCCGTGACGAAAACCGTAATATTATCGGCACAGAAACTCTGCTTGTGAAACTCCTGCAACTGACTCGTTGTCAAGGCGTTCAAAGTCTCATTCGTAGCAAACGAAGACACCGTTGGGAAGACATCGCCCAACATCTCGCGCCACATCAACCGCCAGGCACAATAGTCGGTCTTCCGTTCGTTGTAGGCCAAATTCTTAATCTCCTTATCCTGCATAATCCGCAATCTATCAGGACGATAGTTCGGGGTAAGGAGGAATCCGGCGATTATCGGCAAAATGTCAGGAATGTTATTCTTGGGCACGGAAATCAGCAGCTGCACGCACTCCATGCCCACATTCACCGTGATGTTAGTACCGTAGTAGTCGAGTCGCTCGGAGGTTTGCTCCGCCGACAGTTGCGGATGGCTCTCGCGCAGCAGCGTGTAAGCGAAGTTGCAGACATGCTTGGCCGGTTGGTAGAGCGAGCCTGTGCGCACCTGCAACAGGATGTGAATGAGGTCGAGATTAGGATTGTCGAAGTAGAAGACAGGGATGCCGTTGGGGAGCGTCTCGCGGCGCGGCGACGGCAAGTTGAAAATCTCAATGGGTTGTATGGCCGGCGGTACGGCCCGATTGACGCTGCTCATTACGGTATCAGAAGTACTTGTCCTTGTTGTTTATGTTCGTTACCTTCGCTGTCCTTGTATTTGATGATGATGACGTAAACGCCCTGCGGCAAAATCTTGCCATGGAGCATCCCGTCCCATCCGATGTTCATGTCGCGGGTCTGGAAGAGAACGTCACCGCCACGGCTGAGAACCGCCATCTCGAAGCTACGCGGCTCGAAATTGGCCTTCACGAGGAAGAGGTCGTTAAGGCCGTCACCGTTGGGTGTGAACGCGGAAGGAATAAAAAACTGTCTCCGTCACAGGTTCCTCGGGACTGTATTCGTACTTTGTCGAGACTTGGCCGTCAGCGGCAACGGTGGTTTCGCTTATGCCAGCATTGATGTTTTGATCGAGGAAGGAGTCACCGATCACAGTCCGGATTCTTTCGGAGCGGCGCATACCTGTGGTGTCATGGCGCGTCGGATTGGTCTTAAGATTATCGTATGAGAGGCGGGAACCGTCGGGTTCGGGGAACAACACCGGGGGCCATTCTTCTCGAGACTGATTTACAGCATTTTGTTGACGCTTCGCAATCACAGAAGTCATCGTAGAGCCTTCGTGTTTAGCGGCTTGTTCCGTCACGGCAATTTTGGAGGGAGTATGCGTTTCCTGTTCAGATTTTGCAGCGGAAACGGTTGTCGGGGTGGTTTCGGCAGAGGTTGCCGTAGATGTGCTCGCAACATTCTCGGTTGCAGGCTGGACATTTTCGGTTGTGGGGATATTAGTCTGCGCAGTCTCTTTCGCACTGTGTGTCAAGGTCTTGACGAGGATAGGTACGGCGATGAGCACCGCAGCAGCACCTCCTATGATAGCGGCGCGGCCCTTGGGCGACAGACCGTTCTTGCGTCCGAACTTGCAGGCATAGCGGCGGTCGTTCACGATGGAGTTCCATCCCTCCTCCGTGACCGGCGTCTCCATGCGCCTTAGTTCTTCTATGGGGTTATTGTTCATACTCTCACTCTTGTTATTGTTCCAGGGACTTTCGCCACCCGTTATGTTCTTTCAGGCTTTCAGCCCTTTTTGGAAGATGTTCTTAATATAACATTCTCAATTCCTGACTCCTCTTTCTTCCAGTACTTCTCAATTCGTTCGCGCAGCTTGCTTTTGGCGCGGGAGATCAGCGACCGGACGTTCGTCTGGGTCTCGCCCATCATGCGGGCGATTTCCTCCTGCTTAACCTCATCGACCACGTAGAGGTTGAAGGCGGTGCGGTGCTTGGTCGGCAGCTCGTTGATCATCCGCATCAACACCTCCATCGGGATGCCGTCGTAGCAGGGCTCGGTCGCGTCGCCAATCTCCTGATCCAAACTGCTCATCGGCGTGGCACGGTAAAGTTTCTCCCTCCGAAGGTGGTCAATCAACTTGTTGACGGTAATCCTGCGCAACCAACCGCCCAACGAGGTGATGTTGTCGTATCCTTCAAAATGAGTCAGAATGAAGATGAAGATGTCGTGGAACAAGTCCTCTGCCTCCTGGATGTCGCTGGCGTAGCGGACACAAACACCCTTAATCATAGGCCCGTAGGTGTCATACAGCATCTTCTGACATGCCTGGTCGCCTTGCGGCAACCATCGATGATTACTATCTCTTGTTCTGTCAGCATTTGAAGTCAACGGCTATATGACGAAATTTGGGCAAAATTGTTGCAAAAAAAAATGCGTCGTGCGAAAAAAATCTAAAATTCCAAGGAGAGTTGGTTTTTGAGATGGAAACTCTTTCTGTGATAAGGAGTTAGACCGACACGATTGACAGCAGCGATATGTTTGGGGGCAGGATAGCCCTTGTTGTGTGCCCAGTCGTAGTCGGGATATTCGTCGGCGAGGCGGCGCATTAGCGCGTCTCGGTGGGTCTTGGCCAAGATGGAAGCGGCAGCGATGGAGAGGTAGGTGGCGTCTCCTTTCACGACACAGCGGTAGGGAATCCCCCAGCGGTCGGTGAAGCGATTGCCATCCACGAGGATGAGTTCGGGGGTAACGGACAACTGCCCGACAGCGAGATTCATCGCATGGATGGAGGCGCGCAGAATGTTCATCTTGTCGATTTCCGCAGCGGAGACCTCCGTGACCGCCCACGCGAGTGCATCACGCAGGATAATCTCCCGCAACTGCTCGCGTTTCTTCTCCGTAAGTTGCTTTGAATCATTAATTTCCGAATTTACGTAATCGTATGGAAAGATGACAGCGGCGGCACACACAGGACCCGCCAGGCATCCGCGTCCGGCCTCGTCACAACCACACTCGACGGTGGGCGTTTTAGAGTAATGGGACATCAGAGCCATAGCAATACGCATAATGATACAATCACAATATCAACAAACACCCACGGGCGCTTCCGCACGATCGCCATGGACATGTAAAGCGACACCGGCGGTAGCAGATAGAGCAGCGCAGCATTCAGCGGCACCATGCCTAACCAAAGGAACAACGCCATCGAGATGAGCAGCAAATTGACGTTGTTAAAGGCCTGTCGAATCACAATCAACTTATTGTCCAACAGCCGTTTGCTACGAATCATCAGGATTATGGTGACCACCACAAACCAAGCTGCCGCGACATAATCGATGACCCGGAGCGAAGTAAACGTCTTTGCGGGCACGAACAACGCCGGATTATGCCAATATTGCAAGAAAGTGGGGAGGCCGTTGGCGATAAACGCGATGGCGAAGGCCCAAATGTACGGAAATGACAGCCCGAAAAACAGAATCAGGATGTCCTTGAACGAGGTGACGTTGTTGATGGCAATCATCACAACGAGGAACAAGACAATCCCGAAAGCACTGATATCCAAGAAGGTAGCCACTGCAATAAGCATCCCGAACGCAAATAGACGGTCTTTCATGTTCCCCGTCTGCTCGTTTGGTGAATACATCACCATAATGAGGGCAATGATGAAAACTGTCAGCAGGGCGGGAGTGAAAGTGTACAGGAATTTGCCGCAATTGAGCAACAGCAGGAGGAAAACGCCGGGCATATAGCTCCGGTTTTCGGAAAAATGGCGTTTATGAAAATATTGAATCACGCCAAAAGTCATCATCAGCACCATCAGCAGCGCGAGAACGCGGATGGGGGTGTCATTCAAGGCCCACACTTTCGCTAAGTATTGAAACAGGAACATGGAACCTTCCGCTGGGCCGAGGGTCATGCGCGTGAAGATAGCCCAACATGCCCAGCCCAAAAGCGGGATCAGGAGCAGCAGTTGTAGGTTTAGGTTCTTATTGAGAAAATGGAACATGGCACCGGATATCAGGAAACGGTTAAACAGACACTACTCTTTTTTCGACATCAACGACCTAAAGTCTTCACGTAAAACACTGTAAATCACCACATCTTTGAAAACCCCTTGGTGGAAATAGTGCTGTTTAAGACGGCCTTCCATCTTGAAACCGACATGCTCCATAAGCGTGATGATACTTTTATTCTCAGGGAACACATCTCCTGTTATTTTATTAATATTCAGAGTGTTAAATCCATAATCAAGAAGCATTATAGCTGCTTCGCGCGCAAGCCCCAACCCCTGGTATTGCTTCCGGATGCGAAGCGTTTTCCAAGTAGCGCGTTGATGGCGTTGGTTAATATCGTAAAGTCCCACCGCGCCGAGCAACACAGGCTTTTCATCCGGATTCTCCTTGTAGAAAATGGACATGACCACATCGCCCTTGCGGCAAATGTTCTCATACCATTGCTGCTGGTTGTAAGAAGAGATGGGGTTATGGATGATGTAATCGGTGAGGTCGGAGTCCCAACGCTGCTCCAGCAGATAGGGAAGATCCTCAGGCTCAACAGGTTTCAAAATCAATCGGTCGCTTTCGAGTATTCTCATATTATTCTTAATTTGCTTTATGAAGTCCCACACTACGCTCTGCTTGCGTGGGTTTATCGTTAATGAATTGTATGTTCGTAAATCTCGTCGAGGGTAAAGATGGGGGCCTGCAGTTGCCGGGCCATGTTAATGATTTCCATCACCAAGTCAAAAACGCCTTTTTCACGGTTGCGCTTCGACTCAATAATCTCCTCGCCGATATGGTTGAATTCCTCACGGGTCAGCGAGTCCTTGATTTGCCGCATCCACGTGATTTCGGGCGTATTGAAGACTAAATTCATCGGATGGAAGCTGATCACTTTGATTCCCGGGGCAGTG
This sequence comes from uncultured Bacteroidales bacterium, assembly GCA_905235135.1. Lineage (GTDB taxonomy): Bacteria > Bacteroidota > Bacteroidia > Bacteroidales > WCHB1-69 > F23-D06. The sequence goes on along the minus strand of CAJOKR010000021.1, from coordinate 11,419 downwards.
AAAAAATGCCGGTAAGGTTCAATCGTGAGACCGAGGCGGTTATACAGGAAACTGCCGTCCTCGAAAAAAATGGGGACCTGCAACAGCTTGGATTCCAACCAGAAAGGGGTAATTCTCGGAGCCAACGTCGTAAAAACGTTGGAGGAACACTTGATGTGGAAATCGTTGTGCAGCAGATGTTCCGTGTCGGTGACAGCAAATGCGCGGTGGGAACGGGTGCAGGTGGCTTCCGGAGCAAATGACATACAAGTTTCAATAACCTCCCGGAAGGTATTGCCTTGCGAAGAGCCCGGCAGGAAATTTGGATGGATGCCGCGTTGGATTCGTCCGGCAAGGAACTCGCGCTCGACCCTCTCCGACTTATGAGTGACGAACATGGTCATTTTCAGGTCTTCCATGGGAAGTTGTCGAAAAAAATAATCCAGCACCGCCTCTGACGCCCAATCGATGTCGGACGTGAAACAAAAAACCGGCCGCTCATCCCAGATGTGCGGTCGTGCGGCACGCTCCAACAATCCAGCCATTTCGTAATCTATCTCCATTCCGTCACTCTATACAATATTATTATTCGAAAAAATTGAAAAAAAAGAAGCGCAAAAATACATTTTTTTTGTATTTTCGCGGCCGTTTTAAAACACCGAGTTTTGCTATTGAAAAAACACCTTTGGATATGCGGGCTTGTCGCCTGTTTTTGCCTTGCAGGATGCCAGCGTGAGATAGACCTAAACCTGCCTGAATATGAGCCAAAACTGGTCATTGAGGGCACTATCGAAACTGGCGGTCCCGCCATGGTCATGATCTCGAAAAGCATACCCTATTTCAAGGAAGTCACGTTCGACTTTCTGATGGACAGTGTGCTGATCACCAACAACCAAGCGCGCGTTTTTGTGACATCCGAGACCGGGGAGACCGAAGAACTTCACTGGAGGATGACCCCCGAGCTACCCTACCGCATGGGGTTTGTCGGCAGCAAGGTCCTCGGCCGTGACGAGACGCACTACACGCTGCGGGTCGAGTATGACGGCAAGACCTACACCGCCGAGACCTACATTCCCAAGTCGTTCGACCTCGACTCCCTCTGGTTCGACCAATCGGCAGAAATCCTCAGCGAGACGCAGGCTACCATCCGCATGCTGATGACCGATGCTGCCGATGAGGAGAACTACTACGCATTCTTCTGCAAAGTCAACAGCCCGACACTCCACGACCGACTGTGGGTCAGCGGACTGCCCGTGGCCTTCGACGACCGCACGTTCAACGGGCTGACCTTCAACTACGAGCTCACCCGCGCCGGCTACTCCCGACTGATGGTCGGGTTGCTTGACGAGGAAGAACAGGAGGCTCACACCCGCCTCACCTTCCGCCCCGGCGACGTGGTCTATGTGAAACACACCCAAGTTGACCATCACACCTACAAATACCTACTCTCCGCCGGAACCGAGGCAGCGTATGGAAGCAATCCGTTCACCACCCCCCTACCCGCCGTCACCAACTTCGACGACGATCAGGTGCTTGGCCACTGGAGCGGTTTCGCCGCCAAAATCGACACCATCGTCTGGGAAAAAGAGTAAACCCTAAACCTTAAACCCTAAACCTTAAACCCTAAACCTTAAACCCTAAACCTTAAACCCTAAACCTTAAACCCTAAACCTTAAACCTTAAACCCTAAACCTTAAACCCTAAACCTTAAACCCTAAACCTTAAACCCTAAACCTTAAACCCTAAACCTTAAACCCTAAACCTTAAACCTTAAACCCTAAATCGCAAACCACAAATAATGTTCTTTGTCAAAATTTACCGCTTTTTCACACAACACAAGATTTTATTCTACACTCTGTTAATACTGAGCAGCGTCTTGTTCTTCTTTTTCGGAACGAGGGTGCAATTCGAGGAGGACCTTGCGAAATTGCTGCCGTCGTTGGAAAAAACTGAAACCGACCTGGTTTTTGGCAACCTGAAAATCAAGGACAAGATTTTCATGGAGATGACCGGAGCCGAACCCGAGGTAATGGCCGGCTATGTTGACGAGCTGATGGATTCCATTCTCGCCGACGATGAGGGTATCGCCAACACGCTTTATCGTCTGGAGCCCGACATGGCACTCAACGCCCTTGATTTCGCCATGATGCACGTGCCTTCGTTCGTGGACACCAGCTTGTATGCCCGATTCGATTCGGCCATCGCGCACGCCGACGAGACGATGGCGCAGAACCACGACCTCATCATGAACGACGAGAGCGGCACCATCACCGACATGATCACTACCGACCCGCTGAACCTGCGCGAGTGCCTGATGCCCGACCTCTCCTCCGGAGTGGGTTTCACCCTCATCGACGGCCATCTTTTCTGTTCCGACAGCACAGTGGCCCTGATGTTCATCTCACCCTCTTTCCAGACGTTCGACTCAGAACAGGGCGGCAAGCTCATGAAACATATCAAACGCTGCATCGGCAGTTTCAAAGAAACGCACCCCGATGTGGAGGTGCTCATGCACGGCAATGTGGTTCGTGCGGGCGACAACTCCCGTATCATGAAACGCGACACTTTCTTCACCGTGGGTATTTCGCTCTTGATCATCCTCATCGTACTGGGCATCTGTTTCAAAAGTTTCAACATCGCGTGGCAGCATCTGTTGCCCGTGATTTACGGCACTTTCTTCTCGCTGTCGTGCATGTACTGGCTTCAAGGCGGCATGTCGCTCATGGCCCTGGGGGTCGGTGCCGTGGTTCTGGGGGTTGCGCTCAGCTACTGCCTGCATATTGTCATCCATCAGCGTTGCGTGGGCAACGTCGAGCAGATGCTCAAGGAAGAATCCCTCCCGGTATGCCTCGGCTGTCTCACCACCATCGGCGCATTTCTCGGACTACTCTTCACGCAGAGCGACCTGCTGAAGGATTTCGGACTGTTCTCCACTTTCGCACTCATCGGCAATACCCTCTTCGCACTTATCTTCCTACCGCATTTCCTCCACGAGAATGAGACCCAGCACAACGAGAAGATTTTCAAAGGAATTGAAAAGATCAACAACTACGCATACGACCGTAATCCGTTTATTATCATCGGGTTATGCGCTGTAATCATCGTGGGTATCATCTTCTCCGGAAAGGTGCAGTTTGACAACGACCTGCAGAATATCGGTTATGAGAGCGATGAACTGCACAAGTCCGAGAATCTCTATTCCGAGAAAAACAACCACGGCGGGACTCCGCGGTATTACGCGGTGCTCGCCTCCTCGCTCGACGAGGCGCTGGATGCCAACAAAACCCTCTCCACACGACTGGATTCATTGTACAAGGCTGGAGAAATCATTGCCTATACGCCCACCGTGTCGATGCTTTTTCAGTCGCAAGCCGAACAGGAACGCCGTATCGATGCCTGGAAACGCTACTGGACCCCGGAGAAGGTAAACGAAGCGATGGCTGCCGTGCGCAAAGCTGCCACCGCTCACGAGCTTTCGCCCGACATTTTCGTGCCCTTCCAAGCAATGGTCGAAGCCGAATATGAACCCGGCGACCTCTACACTTCCGAAGTGATTCCCGAAGGTCTTCTTTGCAACTTCATCGAAGAGGCCGATGGCAACTACCTGATTTTCAACACTACACAGCAAGAAAAGGAAAAGATGATGGCGAACAGCGATATCATCGCCACTGTTCCGCACGCTTTGGTGGTGGATCCGTTCTACTATGCCGGCAACATGGTCACCCTAATCCAACGCGACTTCAACACCACGTTGCTCATTTCTTCCCTTTTCGTCCTGTTGGTGCTGATACTATGGTTCAAGGACCTGGTGATCGCGGTCATCGCCTTCCTGCCGATGTTCCTGAGCTGGTACGTAGTGCAGGGCTGGATGGCCATCCTCGGGTGGCCGTTCAACCTCATCAACATCGTGATTTCCACCTTCGTTTTCGGTATTGGCGTCGACTACAGTATCTTCGTGATGCAGGGACTGATTGCGGCTCAGCGCAATGAAGGCAACCAGCTGCTCGAAAACCATAAGATAGCGGTCTTTTTCTCCGCTTTCGTGTTGATTGTGGTGATGATTTCGATGCTCTGCGCCACCCACCCGACTATCACCTCCATCGGCCGGAGTGCCATCATCGGCATGGTCTCCACCATTATGATCACCTACACACTGCAACCGTTGCTTTTCCGCTGGGTGATGAAATGGCCGTACCTCCGCAACCGCGTCGAAAAAAAGAAACAGTGAGCTGCGATTAGCGAGCTGTAAACTTGTAAAAAAATCTACGGCATCCGGCAGGATTTTTTCTAAAAAAACCGCCGGATGCTGCATTTTTTTTTATTTTTGCAGATTATTGTTATTGCCGTATCAGATGTCAGACAATAAGTTTTTTTGAACCGTATTTTATTCACTAACAGGCATTTATATGGGTTGTAGTTTTACTAAGGACTTTTTCAGAATGCAGGCGACGCTATCTTTGGCCAATATGGATGACAAAATCCTATGAGTTGGCTTAAGAGACTTTTCGACTGGATGACTTCCCGCGTAGAAAATTCCAAAATACATAAGTTTTTCTCACGTTTATCGGCCAAGTTATCCGACGTTTTCCACTGGCTTACAGATACATCACAAAAGCGGTGGACGGTGGCGTTTGTGTGTGCCTTAGTCCTCAGTGCGATATGCTACGTACTTGACAACCAACCCTATAACAAGCTTGAAGACTCCAGACTGTTCTACTATTTGGAACGGCCCTTCCAACCGAAAACCAAAGCGTACGACACCAACGTGTGCTTTATCAACATCAGCCACGACCGTCAGTTGGTGTATGTCAACCCCGACGACCACGATGCGGGGAACACCGACATCACCGACCGCCGGAAACTGCTGCAGTTCCTCCGCAAGATTGAGGACGACAGTGTGAAGTACAAATTCATCATGATGGATATCCGCTTCGACAGGGATTTGCAGACGGAATACGACGACAGCCTTTTCCATCAGATTGCTCGGATGCCCAACATCGTGATTGCCCATCATTACTACGGGGAGGAAGACGACCAGATTGCCGATACGGTGCTGCGTCCTTTTGTGGGAATGTCCGATTACCAGATCAAGGGGAATCTCACCAATTTCTCCAGATACACGTTCCTGCAGAATAAACGACCGTCGCTCGCCCTCAAGATGTATGACGACTGTTTGGGCCAGCCCACCTCCATAGAGCAATGGGGCGACATACCCGTCTATTTCAGCGATCACCATCTGTGCGCGAACGCCCCCATGCTGTACATCACAGGGAACATCTACAGCATCATGAATCTGCCTGCCCCGGAGGAAGACAACGACATGACCCTTTTCGACTATATGGCCTCCTACCCCTACTACGAGGATTTGGGGGCGGACTTCCTGCTCCTGGACGGGCGGGACTGGAACGCCGACATGGATGGGAGGTACATCGTGGTGGCAGACTTCGAAAACGACATCCATGACACTTACGTGGGGAAAGTGCCCGGTGCCTATATCACCTGGATGGCCTTCAAGTATTTGGTCGGAGGGCATCACATTCTCAGCTGGACTTACATTTTCCTCAGCGTTATCGGTTACATGCTAATCATCTACTTCCTATTTTATATTGACGGCGTCGCGAACAAGCCGGAATACAAGGACAACAAAGTCGCACAATCGCTGCTGTCTGCCGTGCGCTGGCTCGGTTCAGTCGGGCTGCTGTACTTGGTGACGTTCCTCTTCTACCGATTCTTCCAGATGAGGTTCAACATCACCTTCCCCATCATGTTCATCACAATTGTCATTAATTTTATCATACAAATATCCAACAAACATGAAAAGAGCATTACAACTGATGGTGATCCTATCGCTGCTGTTCAGTAGCGTGTGTGGCCAAACTGTCGATCAGTACAGGATTCTGAAGCTGAGTGACACCAGTGCCACGATCCAGATAGGAACGAAGTATTACAAGCAAGGGGCTGTTTTCCGCTCCAACGAGGTGATCCATTGGAACCCCAAGGTCTCCTCCATGCGTGTTCAGAACATGAAGAGCAAGCAGTCGAGAGTACTCACTGCCGCCGCCTTCCACTCCAAAAACGCCAATTCGATAGCCGATTATGTGCGGCTGTCGGGCAAGGATGGCGTGCCCTGGGGAATGTTCGGCGGAAAGAACCGCGACCTTTTCACGGAACGGCGTATTGCCCTCGTCATCGGAAATGCCAACTACACCTACCACACCCTGCTGCAGAATCCCCAACTCGATGCGGAGATGGTGGCCAACGAGCTGAGAGAGCTGGGCTTCGATGTGATGACGGTCTATGACGGCAACAAGGAGGATATGAACAAGTCTCTGCATGCTTTCGTTGGAAAGGCAAAGGACGGACGGTACGACATGGCGGTGGTCTATTATTCCGGCCACGGGATGCAATACGGCGGGCAAAACTGGCTTCTCCCCGTCGATGCCAACATCTTCACCGCCGCCGACGCTTTACAGTCGGGTTTGTCGAGCACCATCCTCCTGCAGTCGCTCAAGGAATCCAAGTGTAAAAACATCATCGTGATGCTGGATGCCTGCCGTTCCATGCGGTTGAGCACCAGCCCGACGGTGGTCAGAACGGGCGAGCTGCCGGTGGACCTGCCCCAAGGTATGGCCGCGGTGGATCCGCCGAAGGGGGTCTGTATCGCCTTCGCCACGCGGTCGGGCGAGATTGCGCAGGATGATGTGCAGGACAACAACTCCCTCCAAGGAGGTCCCTACGCAAACGCGCTGGTGGACGCGCTGAAGGTTCCCAACCTGACCATTGACGAGCTTTTCAACCAAGTGAAGGAGCAGGTGATGAAGGTCACGAACCGCAGCCAGATGCCTATTCACACGAATGCGCTGCTGAACACCCGCCTCTATATCAACGGCCAGAACGTTTACACTATCGAACGTAATGTGTATTATGATCCGTCAGAGATGGAAGCAGATGTGTATGCCATGGCCCTGACCGGCAACAAGGAAGCCCAGTTCGAGTTAGGACAGGACTACGAGTATGGCCTCAACGACCGCGGGAAAGACCAGATTGAGGCTTTCCGTTGGTATCTGCTTTCCGCACGACAAGGCTTCCCGAAGGCACAGAACAAAATCGGCAACTACTATTTTGCGGCCGGGGACTACGAGAACGCCATGGACTGGTTCCAAAAAGCGGCCATCGCGGGCAACCCGAATGCCCAATACAACGCCGGGTACATGTGCTCACACAGCGAATACGGCCTCGTGAGCAAGGAGATGGGCCGGAAATGGTTGGAGCTGGCAGCCGACAACGAGGTGCCCGAGGCGCAGTTCGAGCTCGGCAAATGCTACTACCACGGCGTCGGGGTGATGACCTACTCCTACCCCACCAAGGCGGTGGAATACTTCAAACGGGCGGCCGACCAAGGCCATATCGAATCCTGCTACTATCTGGGACTCTGCTATTACAACGGTGAAGGTGTAGCGCAGAACTACTCCTACGCCAGACACTTCTTCGAAGAGGCCGCAAATGCCGGCCACGCCGATGCCCAGTACTACATGTGCGACTGCTATGCGAATGGACAAGGTGTCCCGAAAGCCGACAACAAGATTGCCCTGTCATGGTGCGAAAAGGCCGCCAAGCAGGGCCACGTGAAGGCGAAACGGAAACTGCCGTATTTAAGATCTAACGTTGATTAACACGAATATGAAGAATATGAATACAGGACTTTTCAAATGGACGGGAACCCATTTCTTGATGCTGTGCGCCACAGCCATCTTTTCCCTCATATCATTGTCCGTCAATGCTTTAGGCAGCGACACCTCGCACGTGTATAGCGGACGGGCTATCCAACAGAACCTGAAATTCACAGGCGACAAGCCGAAGTTCCAGCCGAAGGGTGTATCCACATTTTTGACAGTGAATGCAGAGCAGCTGTACTACCAGACCGGCAAGTTTTTCCAGCCGAAGAACATGGCATTTGGTCTGAAATTCGGAACGATGAAATACTCGGGCTGGTATCTGAGCGCGATGTCCAACTTCAACTTCAAGGGAGCGTTCCATATTGCGAACCCCAACCAGTGCATCCCGTCAACCAACACGCACTCCTATTTGGAGGCTATGTTCGGGCTGACCGGACGCTATCACCGCTCCACCTCCTTCCATTTCGGGGCGGGCTATTTCCAGAATACGAGCAATTACCAGACGTCGGGAGGAAGCTGGGGGCACATCGCGGACGAAACTGCATACGGTCCCATCGTAGCCACCGGATTCATGTTCCACATCCACGGGTTCGTATTCTCCATCGAGGGTGTCATCAACTACAATGTGCGCAGTCCGAAAGTCGCCCAAGGATTCGGCTACGGTGCCAAGCTGGGACTGGGCTTCTGTCTTGAAAGCAAGAAGAAGAAAAAGAGTTCTATCGAAGATGACGACCAAGTCGTGAAAACCCCGGCCGCCCGCAATGCTTTTGTCCCGCTGACCGACATTCCGGTCAATGTGGAAGGTACGCCCTCGCAACCGACACTCACCAAGCGCGAGCTGGATTCGTTGGAAATCGTGGTGTACTTGCCCAAACCGCCAGTCAGGGAGGAGCCCATCCCCGAGCCCGCTCCGGTTGAGCCTGAGCCGAAGGTTGAGAAGGCCAAGCCTGCAAAGCCAGATCCTGCTGAAATGCCCGCAAAGGTTCCCACACAAGAAGCGAAACGGAACATCATGGACTTCATCAAAGCTGATGCCGAGCCCGAACAGCCCTGTGGCGAGCTGGAAATCTTTGACCCCGACAGTAACCTCTATCACACCGTCCTGATAGGCAGCCAATGCTGGATGAAGGAAAACCTGCGCACTACGAAGTTCGCCGGCGGAAATTCCATACCCCTCGGCAATCGTATCGACAACCAGCAGTCCCGAAGATACTACCCCAACGGCGACTCCTTGAACGTGGAGCGTTACGGCTATCTGTACAACTGGGCGGCGGCCCGCGAACTTACGGGAGACGAGACCGAATCCCCCGCGTTTACGAGCATTTGCCCCACCGGTTGGCATGTTCCCTCCCTTGACGAATGGTCCCAACTGCTCACGTTCCTCAGTTCGCAACCGGAGTATTCCTGCGGTGATGCTGCTCAGAACATCGCCAAGGCCCTCGCCGCAAAGGAGGGTTGGGAGCTGTCAGAGGAGGCGTGCGCCATCGGCAACGACACGGCCCAGAACAACCTCACCGGATTCTCAGCTCTGCCGGCTGGCGCTTACTTCAACCAATATGGTGTTTTCAACAAAGGAACTTGGTTCTGGAGCTCCTCGAAGGCCAACGAGCAAGAAGCCTACAACATCTTTCTGCTTTGGAATGAGCCCGCCGTCGTCGGAAACGACAAGGAACCGGTTGCCAGCGGATTCTCCGTCAGGTGTTTGAAAGACTAATCAAACATGTAGTCAGAGATATCGTTATTTTTACTACTTTTGCCGCCAATTTTTTTGAATCGAAAATGAAGAAATTACTGACCATCGTCATCGCAATGTTGACATTTGCGGCCTCCGCGCAGAGAGTGGAGTGCCACTTCACGGAAACCAAGTTCATCAAGGCCTCGGGCAAGACCATCGAGGGAGAAGGCAACCTCAAGCTCACACTGCCCGACAAGTTTGAGCTGAACTACACCAAGCCCGCTGGCGACTATTTCATCATCAACGGCAAAACCATGTCCATCAACCTGCGGGGCAAGAAATCCGTGGTGGACACCGAGAAGAACCCCGCGATGAAGGCACAGCGGAACACGCTAATGAACTGCATCTCAGGAAATTGGAAACAGGCTGCGGCCGAGAACAATGCTGAAGCTTCTGTTGCGGAGAAGGGTGGCAACAAAGTGGTGACCCTCACGGCAAAGAAGGCAGCCCCGCGTGGGTACTCCAAGATTGTGATTACCTACCGCAAGTCCGACAACCTGCCCTCAGAACTCGTGTTCGAGGAGTTCAACGGCACGGTGACCACCTACAAGATGACCAACTTCGTCAAGAAATAGCAGCCCATCATGGAATACGGCGAGTTCAAAGTGAAGGAGGGGGTCTATGTGCCCGACATCGGCATCGACTACCCGACCGATGACCCGCACCAACGGCTCATCCACGTGGAGGTGGAGGATTCTTCGAAAGGCCGTTTCACCTTCGATGAGACCTACCCCTATTTGGACGACTCGCTCCGCTTCAAGCTCAACGTCATTGCGGGTTGGGTGACGAAATGGATCTTGGTAGCCACCCACAACCGCTGTCATTTCGGGTTACAGATTGAGGGCAATCTGCGCAAATACAAAGAACAGCTCAAAGACGGCGCGGTTTGCGTTTGCAACCACGTGTTCGTCTTCGACGCATTAGGGGTCAACGCGGCCTGCCAGAAGTTCCGGCAGGTGCGCATCCCGATGTTCGCGAAGCACTTCAACGGCCACGGCTGGTGGATTCTCTGGCAGGCCGGCGGTGTGCCGATTCCCGAAACCCGCGAGGGCATCCGCAAGTACAACGAAGCCTTCGACGAGTATGCCCGCCGCAAGATGTGGTTCATCATCTTCCCCGAGGCCGTGCGCTGGAACATGTACACCCCCATCCGCCCGTTCAAGCGCGGCGCTTTCTCCATGGCCTACAAGTACGACCGTCCGGTCATCCCGTTCGTCTATACCTATCGCAAGCGCCGAGGCATATACCGGCTTTTCGGCAAGAAGAATTCCCCTTGCGTGACGTTGCATGTGGGCGAGCCAATCTGGTTCGACAAGAGCGCAAACCGCAAAGAGGAGCTCGACCGCGTCTGCCGCGAAGCCCACGAGGCGATGCAGCGCATGGCGGGGATTGAGGTTAACCCGTGGCCGTGCGCGGAAGAGGCGTGATGCGGAGGTTCCGCCGGTCACTTTCTTGTCTAATATGAATCTTCCAATATGTCAAAGAACGTCGAAATCCGCACAAGAGCAGATTTCAGTTTTGGGTATGCGTCATGCCGGACGGATTTCAGGCGGCAGGCATGATGAATACGCCAAAAACTTTGCAAATATACACAAAAAAGGAGGCTTTGTCAAGGGGTAAATGCACTTTTAACAATTTTTAATGGTTTTCAGCCCCCGTTTTCCCCATTCCCTGTTCCTAGTTCACTCATTATCCGCCATTTCGGAGGATAAACGCTGTAAACTGCTGGGTGTCAGCCATCAACGGTCGTCGTAATGACTAAAGGTCTGCTTATCAGTTCAGGAGAGTGACTTATTTGTTTTATTATGTTTTGTTTTTTTGGGGGTCCAGACTGATGAACATCCATAGGAGTGTTATCCATAAACACCCCCAAGCCCGTCAGGGCTTCCATAACTGTAGCCAACGAGCGTTCCGACCGTCCCCCCACACCCCAGGGCTTACGCATCAACTTTTTTTAGAGGAGCGAGTTGACGAGGCTTAAGAGTCGACGTATCCTTGCGTCGTAATGCGTCCGCTGGTGGTTCGTCCA